>JAGRFQ010000092.1:0-9799 GCA_020445945.1 Rhodocyclaceae bacterium | reverse complement strand
GCACCGGCAACATGGAACTGCACCTCGACCGCCGCATGGCCGAGAAGCGGGTCTACCCGGCGATCAACGTAAACCGCTCCGGCACCCGCCGCGAAGAGCTGCTGATGAAGCCCGACGTGCTGCAGAAAATGTGGATCCTGCGCAAACTGCTCTACGGCATGGACGACATCGACGCGATGGAATTCCTGCTCGACAAGGTCAAGCAGACCAAGAGCAACGGCGAATTCTTCGACGCCATGCGCCGCGGCTGAGCCCGCACCGGCCCCACCCGACGCCACCGCCCGCGGTGGCTTTTTGCGTTCACCGCCCCCCACGCCTCGACCCGGCTTGCGGCCGGCCGCGCGGCGGGCAATCATGCATTCTCCCGACGCTGGATTCGCCCCGATGCCAAGCCCCAGAGAACAACTCACCGCCTTGTTCAACGCCGCACTCGCCGCCGCCGACCCGGCGCAGCGCGTTGCCGCGGCCATCGACAGCCTGCCGCCGGTCCGCGGCCGGCTGGTGGTGATCGGCGCGGGCAAGGCCTCGGCCGCGATGGCGGCGGCGGTGGAGCGCCACGCCGGTGCCTTTGGCGGACGGATCGGCGGGCTGGTCATCACCCGCGACGGCCACGGCGTGCCGTGCCAGCACATTGAGATCGTCGAAGCCGCCCACCCGGTGCCCGACGCGCGCGGCCGCGACGCGGCGCAGCGCATGCGCGACCAAACCCTCGCCGGGCTGACCGAAAACGACCTCGTGCTGGCGCTGATCTCCGGCGGCGGATCGGCGCTGCTCGCGCTGCCGGCGCCCGGCATCACCCTCGAACACAAGCAGCAGCTCAGCCGCGCGCTGCTCGCCAGCGGCGCCTCGATCAGCGAAATCAACTGCGTGCGCAAACACCTCTCCGCGCTCAAGGGCGGCCGGCTGGGGCGGGCCTGCGCGCCGGCGCGGCTGGTCACCTGGCTGATTTCGGATGTGCCGGGCGACGACCCGTCGCTGATCGCCTCCGGCCCCACCCTGCCCGACGCCACCACCTGCGCCGACGCGCTGGCGGTGCTCGCACGCTACGCGATCGACCTGCCCGACGCGGTCCGCGCGCATCTCGAATCCGGCGCGGGCGAGACGCCCAAACCCGGCGACCCCGCCTTCGCGCAGCACACCGTGCGCTGTCTGGCCACGCCGCGGATGGCGCTCGACGCGGCCGCCGACGCCGCGGCGCGGATGGGTCTGCGCGCATATGTACTGTCCGATGCGATCGAGGGCGAATCGCGCGAGGTGGCCCGCGTGCTGGGCGCCATCGCCCTGCAGGTGGCCGGGCACGCCCAGCCTTTCGCGCCGCCCTGCGTGCTGCTGTCGGGCGGCGAAACCACGGTCACCGTGCGCGGCGCGGGCTGCGGCGGACGCAATGTGGAGTTTCTGGTGGCGCTGGCGCAGACGCTGCGCGGCCATCCGCGCATTCACGCGCTGGCGGCCGACACCGACGGCATCGACGGGGCCGCCGAGCTGGCCGGCGCGATCATCGGCCCCGACACCGCGGCGCGCGCGCGGGCGGCGGGCCGGCCACTGCGCGCGACGCTCGACGCCAACGACGGCCACGGCCTGTTTCAGGCGCTGGGCGACAGCCTCGACACCGGCCCGACGCTGACCAATGTGAACGACTTTCGCGCCATCCTGATCACCGGCTGAGCACGCCGCCCGCCTGCGCGGTCACCGCGTCGAGCACCGCCAGAAAGCCCGCCACGACCGGGTTCGGCGCGCCCGAGGCGGTGGCCACGCACAGCGGAAACGCGGCGTCGATATCGCGGATCGGCAGATAGCACGCGCGCGGCAGCTTGACGCATTCGAGCGGCGCCGGCAGCAGCGCCAGGCCGAGCCCCGCCACCGCGAGGCTGATCTGGGTGGTCGCCTCGCGCGCGATCTGCACCACCCGCGGCTCGAAACCCGCCTCGCGGCACAAGCGCGCCAGCATCGCCGGCAGGCCGGTGCCGGCGTCCGAGGGAAAGGTGATGAAGGCTTCGTCGCGCAAATCGGCCATCGACACCGCGCCCGCCGCGGCGAGGCGATGCGCCGTGTGGGTGACGATGCGCAGCGGGTCGCGCCCGATCTCGCGCATGGTGACGCCCTCCGGCGCGCTCTCGGCGGGCTGACGCACCAGTGCCACGTCGAGCGCGTCGCGGCGCAGCGCGTCGAACTGGTCGCGGGTGAACATCTCGCGCAACTGCACATCCACCGCTGGGCAGGCCGCACGATAGGCGCGCAGCACGTCGCCGAAGGCCGGGCTGTAGGGCAGCGACGAGGTGAAGCCGATGCGCAGCCGCCCGAGCTCGCCGCGCGCGGCGCGCCCGACCTCGTCCCGCGCCGTTTCGGCGTCGGCCAGGATCTGGCGCGCACGCAGCAAGAACGCATGCCCCGCCGCGGTCAGGCTGACCCGCCGTTTGGTGCGATGAAACAGCGCCGCGCCCAGCTCTTCTTCCAGCGCGCGAATCTGCATCGACAAGGGTGGCTGCGCAATGTGCAGGCGCTCGGCCGCGCGCGTAAAGCTGAGCGCTTCGGCCACGGCGACGAAGTAACGTAAATGACGCAGTTCCATTGATCTGTTTTTAGTATAAGTAACAGCCAAAATATATATTGGACGCAATAATCATGCACTCGTAGCATGGGGGCTCCACAGATCAACGCGCCTCCGCCGACACTGCCCGATGCCCCACTCCGCCGACCTGTCGCCCGACACCACGCACTTCGAAGTTGGCACGCCCGCGTATCGCCGCGCCAATTTCGCCATGTTCCTGGGCGGCTTTGCCTGTTTTGCGATGCTCTACGGCACCCAGCCGCTGTTGCCGCGGCTGGCCGACGATTTCGCGATTTCACCGACCCAGGTGAGCCTCAGCGTCTCGGCCGGCACCGGCGCGCTAGCCTGCGCGCTGATCCCCGCCAGCGTGCTGTCCGACCGTTTCGGGCGACGCACGGTGATGCGCCTGGCGCTGGCGCTGGCGGCGCTGACTGCGCTGCTCTGTCCGCTGGTGGCCAGTTTCGAGCAACTGGTGTTGTTGCGCGTCCTGCTCGGGCTGGCGCTGGCCGGGCTGCCTGCGGCGGCCATGGCCTACCTGGGCGAGGAGGTGGCGCCCAACGCACAGGGCCGCGCGATGGGGCTGTACATTGCCGGCAACGCCTTTGGCGGCATGAGCGGGCGCTTTGTCGCCGCGGTGATGACCGATCTGGTCGACTGGCGCGCGGCGCTGCTGGTGATCGGCCTGCTCGGCGCCTTCGCGGCCATCGCCTTCTGGCGCAGCCTGCCCGAATCGCGCCACTTTCAGCGGCGCAGCATCCGCGTCGGCGCGATTGCCCGCGACGCCCGGGTGCTGATGCGCGATGCCGGGCTGCCCTGGCTGTTTCTGTGCGCGTTCCTGCTGATGGGCGCTTTCGTCGCGCTCTACAACTTTCTCGGCTTCCGCCTCGTCGCGCCGCCGTTCTCGCTCGGCCAGAGCGCCATCGGCGCGATCTTTCTGCTGTATCTCGTCGGCACCTGGGCGTCGGCCTGGTCGGGCCGGCTGGCGGACCGGATCGGCCGGCGCAATGTGCTGTGGATGGTGGTGCTGCTGATGCTCGGCGGCGTGCTGGTCACGCTGTCGGACACGCTGGTCGGCGTCGTCGCCGGGGTCGCGCTCTTCACCTTCGGCTTCTTCGCGGCCCACACCACCACCAGCGGCTGGGTGAGCCGCCGCGCTGGGGCGAGCCGCGCGCTGGCCGCAGCCGTGTATCTGAGCAGCTACTACCTCGGCAGCAGCGTGCTCGGCAGCAGCGTCGGGCTGGCCTGGGACGCGGGACGCTGGGGCGCGCTGGTAGCGGTGCTGTGCGTGGTCTGTACGCTGGTGCTGGCGACGGCCCTGCATCTGCGACGGATCCCCGCGGCGGCAAAAGCCTGAGTACAGCCGGCCGCCTTGCTGCGTTGCAAAACAGCAACACTGCGGCGGCGGATATCACCCCCGTTCCGGACCACGAGCTGCGACATTGATCGATATCATCATTGCATGTACTCATGCGCGCATCGTGATGTTTTGTCACGCATAAAAAGAGGAGCGCGCATGAGCGAAGAAAAGAACCCACTGGACGCCGTCACCTGCGCAACGGCCGACACCGCGACGGAACAGCCCGCGGCCAAGGCCACACGCCGGTCGCGCGGCAAAACCCGGGCCGCAACCGCGCCGACACAGGCGGCCCCGGAACCCGTGGTCGCGCGGGTCGACCAGAGTGACGACGAAGACGAAACCCCGGTGGTGTACGAAACCCACCACTCTGCGGCGCAGGAAGCCGAAGCCGCCGACGAGATCCTCCACATCAGCCACGGCCCGTCGGCGCTGAAGGTGGCCAAGGCACCACATGGCACGTATGAAGACAGCGGCAAGGCGCCCTTGCCGGCGGACTATCCCTACCGCGAGCGGATGCGCCGCAAGGAGTACGAGGCGACCAAGCAGGAGCTGCAGATCGAGTTGCTGAAGGTGCAAAGCTGGGTCAAGCAGACCGGCCAGCGGATTGTGCTGCTGTTCGAAGGGCGCGATGCGGCCGGCAAGGGCGGCACCATCAAGCGCTACATGGAGCATCTCAATCCGCGCGGCGCACGCGTGGTGGCGCTCGAGAAGCCATCCGAGCAGGAGCTCGGCCAGTGGTACTTCCAGCGCTACATCGAGCGCCTGCCGACCAAGGGCGAGATGGTGTTCTTCGACCGCTCCTGGTACAANNGCCGGCGTCGAGCGGGTGATGGGGTTTTGCACCCCGCAGGAGTATCTGGAGTTCATGCGCCAGACGCCGCAGTTCGAACGCATGCTGGTCAATAGCGGCGTGCGGCTGTTCAAGTTCTGGTTCTCGGTGAGCCGCGAGGAGCAGTTGCGCCGCTTCATCTCGCGCCGCGACGACCCGCTCAAGCACTGGAAGCTGTCACCGATCGACATCAAGTCGCTCGACATGTGGGACGACTACACCGCGGCCAAGAAGGCGATGTTCTTCCACACCGACACCGCCGACGCGCCGTGGACGGTGATCAAGTCCGACGACAAGAAACGCGCCCGCCTCAACTGCATGCGCCATTTCCTGTCGGCGCTCGATTATCCGGGCAAGGATCTGAGCGTCGCCGGCGAGGCCGACCCGCAACTGGTCGGCATGGCATCGCAGATTTTCGAGAAGAGCGAAGCCGGTCTCGACGACTTCTATTGATTTGATCCAGGCGATCGCTGCCGGCAGCGCCCCCCGGGTGCCACCGGCAGCGTCAAGGCGCTCAGCGCCCCAGATACTTCGGGCGGCGCTTTTCCTTGAAGGCGCGAATGCCTTCGGCGTAATCGTAGCTGTCGTACACCACCCGGCGCAGACCCTGCACCTTCTCGAAACCACGCGGACTCACCGGCTTGGCGCCCGTCAGCACCCGCAGCTGCTCCTTCATCACGCGGATGCTCAGCGGCGCATTGTCGGCAATGGTGTGGGCCATGCCGAGCGTGAATTTCTCCAGCTCGTCCAGCTCGACCACGTGGTTGATCATGCCCACGCGCTCGGCGCGCTCGGCGCTCACCGGCGCCGCCGTGAAAGCCAGCTCCTTGACCACGCGCACACTGGCCGCGCTCATGAACGTCATCATCCCGCTCACGTTGTAGGGCACCCCCAGGCGCGCCGGCGTGACCGCAAACGTCGACGCCGGCGCGGCGATGACGATGTCGCAGGCCAGCACGGTCTCCACTGCCCCGCCCCACACGGTGCCCTCGATCATCGCGATCACCGGCGCCGGATAGGTTTCGATGGTGCGCACCAGGTTGCGCAACGGATCGTCCCACCCCAGCGGATCGCGCCGGCCTTCGGGCAGCTCGCTCACGTCGTGACCGGCAGACCACACCTTGACCCCCGGCCGGGCACGCAGAATCACCACCCGCGCATCGCGCTCGGCGAAGTTGCGCAGGGCGCTCACCACCTCCTCAACCAGCGCATGGCTCAACGCATTGAGTTTTTTCGGGCTGTTCAGGGTGATGATGCCGATGTGCCCTTCCAGACTCAGTTCAATACTCTCCACTTCCCTCTCCTCATCCGGTGCGCTTCCGAATTCCACGCATACAACGCATTCTCGGGAGCGCATCGGGGATGCGAAATTGGGAGCATCCACAGTTCACGCACGCGGCATCCGGGATATCCGCAATGCCGTCATGGCGCGGGCGAAGCGGCGAACCAATCGCTCAGAAAACCGACCATCGCCTGAACCTTTGACGACAGATAGCGCCGTGTCGGATACACCGCATGAACCGGCAAATCGCGTCCGCGCCAGTGCGCCAGCACCGGCACCAGGGCATGGCGCGCCAACCACGGACGCAGCAAGAAATCGGGCGCCTGGACGATCCCGCCACCGTGCGCCGCAATCTCGGCCAGCACCAGACTGTTGTTGGCCCGCACCGGCGCACGCACCCGCACCGTGGCCGCCACGCCATGGGCATCTTCGAAGGACCACAGATTGCCGCTGGCGGCATGGGAGTAGACCAGGCAGTCGTGCGCCGCCAGTTCCTCCGGCCGGGCAGGCGTGCCGCGGGCGCGCAGATAGGCCGGCGCCGCGGCGAGGACCATCGCCGCGCGATCGATGCGCCGCGCCACCAGCGTGTCGCTGCCCATGCGCCCCACCCGGATCGCCAGATCCAGCCCCTCGTCGACAAAATCCGCCATCCCGTCCGACAACACCAGATCGAGCTCCACCGCGGGATAGCGCTGCACAAATGCCGCAAATGCCGGCGCGAGGCGATGGACGGCGAACGCAATCGGCGCCGACACACGCAGGCGACCCTGCGGACGATGCGCCGCCCCGGCCACCACCGCCTCGGTTTCCTCGATATCCGCCAGCAACTGGGCGCAGCGCACAAAATAGGCCGAGCCGGCATCGGTGGGGCTGACCTTGCGCGTCGTGCGGTTGAGCAGGCGCACGTTCAAATGCCCCTCCAACTGCGCCACATGCCGCGAAATCGCCGAGGTCGACAGCCCCAGCCGATCCGCCGCAGCGGCAAATCCGCCGGCCTCGACCACCGCGCAAAACGCACGCATGGCGTCGATTCTGTCCATATTTATCCCGGATAAAGAAAAAGTCTTTTAATTTTATGCCGGTTTATCCCAAAAACTGGAAGCCATAGACTCGGCCTCACGGTCGCGTCACCGCCCTCACACGCTGAAGCGCGATCCGAGAGAACAGGCCTCCCGCCGCACCGACGGCATCGACGCCTGACCTCCCCGCCCGAGCCGAGCCAACCCACCGGAGCTTGCCATGCCTTACCTGCACCTGCGCCTCGCCACCCCGCCATCGGACACCCTGGCCGAGCACGCCAGCGCCATCCTCCTCGAACACACCACGTCGATCTTGGGCAAAAAGCCCGAAGTGACCGCCATCAGCGTCGAATTCGTCTCTGCGCGACAGTGGCGCATCGGCGGCACCCCGCTGGCATCCGGGCCGCGCCACGCCTTTCATCTCGATATCAAAATTACCGACGGCACCAACACCAAGTCCCAGAAAGCCGCTTACGTGCAGCGCGTATTCGACGAGCTCGCCGCACTGCTGGCGCCGCTCGACCCGACCAGTTACATCGTGATTGACGACGTGCGCGCCGACGCGTGGGGATTTGGCGGACGCACGCAGGAGGCGCGCTTTATCGCCGCATCGACGCTGTAAGCCACGCCGGGCCGCGGCGGGCGTGGCTCGACTAGAATACGAACACCGCTGCGCCCGCCCACCCTCTGGAGCCCCGCCAACCATGCTCGACCGACGCCAGTTCTTCATCGACGGCCGCTGGGTCGCCCCCACCCGCGGCCATGACCTCGACGTGATCGACCCGAGCACCGAAACGACCTGCGCCGTCATCTCGCTCGGCTCGGCCGCCGACACCGACGCCGCCGTCGCGGCCGCGCGCGCCGCCTTCCCGGCATGGCGCCAGACCCCGCTCGAGGAACGCCTCGCCCGCCTCGAGGCGCTGCTACACATCTACACCGAACGCAGCGACGAGATGGCCGCCGCGATCTCGCTGGAGATGGGCGCCCCGATCGCGATGGCACGTGCCGCACAGTGCGCGTCCGGCGCCAGCCACATCAAACAGTTCATCCGCTGCGCGCGCGACTTCGCCTTCGAACGCCCGCTCGGCGCGCAGGCCCCCCGCACCCGCATCCTGTACGAAGCGATCGGCGTGTGCGCCCTGATCACGCCGTGGAACTGGCCAATGAACCAGATCACGCTCAAGGTCATCCCCGCGCTCGCCACCGGCTGCACGGTGGTGCTCAAACCGTCGGAGATCGCCCCGCTGTCGGCCATGCTGTTTGCCGAGATGGTCGACGCCGCCGGTTTCCCGCCGGGCGTGTTCAACCTCGTCAATGGCGACGGCCCCGGTGTCGGCACGCAGCTCTCCGGCCACCCGGACGTGGACATGGTCTCCTTCACCGGCTCGACCCGCGCCGGCATCGCCATTTCGAAAAACGCCGCCGACACCGTCAAGCGCGTCAGCCTCGAGCTGGGCGGCAAGGGCGCCAACCTGATCTTTGCCGACGCCGACGAAAAGGCCGTGACCCGCGGCGTCAAGCGCTGCTTCGGCAACTCCGGCCAGTCGTGCAACGCGCCGACCCGCATGCTGGTCGAGCGCAGCATGTACGGCCAGGCCGTCGACACCGCCGCCCAGATCGCCCGCAGCACCGCCGTCGGCCCGGCATCGCGTGAAGGCGGGCACATCGGCCCTGTGGTCTCGGCCGCCCAGTTCGACAAGATCCAGCGCCTGATCCAGACCGGCATCGACGAAGGCGCCCGCCTCGTCGCCGGCGGCCCCGGCAAGCCCGAAGGCCACGACACCGGCTACTTCGTGCGCCCCACGGTGTTCGCCGATGTGCGCAACAGCATCACCATCGCGCGCGAGGAAATCTTTGGCCCGGTGCTCAGCATCATCCCCTTCGACACCGAAGACGAAGCCATCGCCATCGCCAACGACAGCCCCTACGGCCTGACCCACTATGTGCAGACGCAGGACCCGGTCCGCGCCAAGCGCGTCGCCAGCGCCTTGCGCGCCGGCATGGTCGAAGTCAACGGCCAGCCGCTCGGCGCCGGCGCGCCCTTCGGCGGCTACAAGCAATCGGGCAACGGTCGCGAAGGCGGGGTGTGGGGGCTGGAGGATTTTCTGGAAGTGAAGGCGGTCAGCGACTGGCAGTAAGTCGAGCCCGCCATGCTGCCCGCGCGTGCGGAACACGCGCGGGCAGGGTCAACGCCCAGCCAACACCGGTAGCGGACCAAATATCTCGGCGGGCAACAGTTCCCGCTCGCCGGTTTCCGGATTCCGATAGGCCCAACGCAACCAGCGCCACGCGTCCGTTCCGCAGGACTGCACACGCCCTTCAGCTATATCCAGCACGCACCAGGCATCGCCATCCAGATGATATCGGCGTAGCGGCAGTTCCTCGCCGGTTGCGGCGTTCCACACCCGCAGCGCGCCATCGTCCGCCGAAAGCAGCCGGTCACCCTCCGGCGACCACGCGCAGCTTCGCACCCCGCCCTCATGGCCGCGCAGCGCCTGCAGGCATTCGCCCGAGGCCGCATCCCACATCCGCAGCGTCCCATCCCCCGCACCTGAGAGCAGCCGGCCACCGTCCGGTGACCACGCACAGCTTGACACCCAGCCTTCATGGCCGGTCAGCGTCTGCAGGCATTCGCCCGAGGCCGCGTCCCACACCCGCAGCGTACCATCCATTCCCCCCGAGAGCAGCCGGCCGCCCTCCGGCGACCACGCGCAGCTTTGCACCCAGCCCTCATGGCCCCGCAGCGTCAGCAGGCACTCGCCCG
>JAGRFQ010000021.1:18381-18879 GCA_020445945.1 Rhodocyclaceae bacterium | reverse complement strand
CGAGAAACAGCGTGCCGCCGTTGGCATAGGTGAACAACCCGGTGCGGATGTCGCTGGCGCCGGTGAAGGCGCCCTTGACGTGGCCGAACAGCTCGCTCTCGATCAGCTCGGAGGACACCGCGGCGCAGTTGATGGGCACGAAGGAGCGCTCGGCGCGCGGGCTGAGCTTGTGCAGCGCGCGGGCGGCCAGCTCCTTGCCGACGCCCGATTCGCCCTGGATCAGCACCGTGCTCGGGGTCGGCGCCACGCGCTTGATCAGGCTGCACAACTGACGCGTCGATTGCGACGCGCCGACCAGCCCGGCCTCGCCCGACAGGTCGGCCACCTCGCGGCGCAGCACGTAGTTCTCGCGCGCCAGCCGGGCACGCTCGAAGCAGCGCTGCAGGGAGTTGAGAATCTGGTCCACACGGAAGGGCTTGAGAATGAAATCGGCCGCGCCGGCGCGCAGGGCCTTGATCGCACTGTCGATGTCGGCGAAGGCGGTGATCAGCACCACGT
>JAGRFQ010000021.1:17026-18196 GCA_020445945.1 Rhodocyclaceae bacterium | reverse complement strand
GCACGCGACAGGAAGTTGCACATGCCGATCTCGTCGTCGACCACCAGCACCGCGTAATCGGCCCATTCGCCACGTGCGGCGGCGTCATCCGGATCGGTCTGGGGGGTGCTCATGGCGCGGTTCCGCAAAAGTGAAGTAAGCGGATTAAAGCATGGCGGCGACCCATAAAAAAACGCGCGGCCGGGCGACCGCGCGTTTTTCGCTGCCGGATGCGTCCGGCCCGGTCAGGCCATCGCGCGCAGCCGGGCAATGCGCTCTTCGGTGGCCGGGTGGGTCGAGAACAAGCCCTTGAGACCGCCGCCCGAGAGCGGGTTCATGATCATCATCTGCGCCGTCTCGGGGTGCGCGTCGGCGGTGTGCATGGGGATCCCGCGGGCGTAGGCGTCGATCTTGGCGAGCGCGTCGGCCAGCGCGTTGGGGTCGCCGGAGATCTCCGCGCCGCCGCGGTCGGCGCCGAACTCGCGGGTGCGCGAGATGGCCATCTGGATCAGCATGCCGGCCATCGGCGCGACGATCATCAGGATGATCGCGACAATCGGGTTGGGGCGGTCTTCGCCGTCGCGCCCGCCGAAGAACATGCCGAACTGGGCAAGCATCGAGATCGCGCCGGCGACCGTCGCCGAGATGGTCGAGATCAGGATGTCGCGGTTCTTCACGTGCGCCAGCTCGTGCGCCATCACGCCGCGCAGTTCGCGCTCGGAGAGCATCTGCACGATGCCGGTGGTGGCCGCCACGGCAGCGTGCTCGGGGTTGCGCCCGGTGGCGAAGGCGTTGGGCTGGGCTTCGTCGATGAGATACACCTTGGGCATCGGCAGCCCGCCGCGCGTGGCCAGCTCGCGCACCATGTTGTAGAGGTAGGGCGAGCTGCTCGCGTCGACCTCCTTGGCGCGATACATCTTGAGCACCATCTTGTCGGAGAACCAGTAGGCCCACACGTTCATGGCGCCGCCCACGAGCAGCGCGATGAGCATGCCCTGCTGGCCGCCGATGAGCGCGCCGACGGCGCCGAACAGGGCCACGATGCCGGCCATCAGAATCGAGGTTTTGATCCAGTTTCCAAACATTTTCCGTTCCTCAAAATCGCCACCATGTGGTGGCGGTGCGTTGCTTAGATGGGGCTGTGCGGAAAAGATTCAATCGTTGGCGGGCAGCGGCAGACGGGCGCCCACC
>JAGRFQ010000021.1:0-16920 GCA_020445945.1 Rhodocyclaceae bacterium | reverse complement strand
CCGTCGACATTGGCCGCCAGCACCTCGCCGGGCGCCCCGCATCCGCTTTCCGCCAGCGCAGCCCACACCTTGAGCGGCGTTCCGTCGATGTCGGCCAGCGCGCCCGGAAAGGGGTCGAAGGCGCGCACCGCGCGCGCCAGTTCGCACGCCGGCCGGCGCCAGTCGAGGCGCGCCTCGGCCTTGTCGATCTTGTGCGCGTAAGTCACCCCCTCGGCCGGCTGCGGCGTGGCGGGGAGCGATTTGAGCGCGAGCCGGCACAGCGCGTCGACGATCAGCTCGCCACCCAGCCCGGCCAGCGTGTCGTGCAGCGTGGCGGTGGTGGCGTCGTCGGTGATCGGCACGCGCCCCATGAGCAGCATGTCGCCGGTGTCGAGCCCGGCGTCCATCTGCATGATGGTGATGCCGGTTTCGCGGTCGCCGGCTTCGATCGCGCGGTGGATCGGCGCTGCGCCGCGCCAGCGCGGCAGCAGCGAGGCGTGGATGTTGAGGCAGCCAAAGCGCGGGATGTCGAGCACCGCCTGCGGCAGGATGATGCCGTAGGCCGCCACCACCAGCACGTCGGGCGCGGCCTCGCGCAGCGCCGCCTGCTGCTCGGCGGTGCGCAGTTTCTCGGGCTGGTCGACGGCAATCCCGTGGGCCAGCGCGACCTGCTTGACCGCGCTGGGCTGCAGTTTCATCCCGCGGCCGGCGCGACGGTCGGGCTGGGTGAGGACCAGCACCACCTCGAAACCGCCATCGATCAGCGCCTGCAACGCGGTGGCGGCAAACGCGGGGGTGCCCGCAAACGCAACTCTCATCGAACGCCTCAGGCGGTGATGCGCGCGCGCTTGATCAGCTTGTTCTTGATCCGCCCCTGCTTGAGCAGGGACAGATACTCGACGAACACCTTGCCGTCGAGATGATCGAGCTCGTGCTGGATGCACACCGCCAGCAAGCCCTCGGCTTCCAGCTCGAAGCGCTCGCCGTTCTGGTCCAGCGCGCGCACCCGCACCCGCTCGGCGCGCTTGACCTTGTCGTAGATGCCGGGCACCGACAGACAGCCCTCTTCGCCGATCTGCTCGCCGGAGCGCTCGAGAATCTCAGGGTTGATCAGCGCCAGCAAATCCGAGTGGTCTTCGGACACGTCGATGACCACCACCCGCTCGTGAACATCGACCTGCGTCGCCGCCAGACCGATGCCCGGCGCCTCGTACATGGTCTCGGCCATGTCGCGGATCAGGGTGCGGATGCGATCATCCACCTCGGCAACGGGGGCCGCCTTGGTGTGAAGCCGCGGATCGGGAAAATGAAGGATTGGGAGAAGTGCCATAAAAGCTTGCCGCGTTATGGGATTACGTGCAGAATTTCAAGTGATTTGCCATGCCCGTCGACCGCACGTTTGTCATCGGGACGCTCAACTTCCGGGAAATATGACCGTCATTGAACGAACAGATTCCCGGCAGGGCGTCGGAATGCCGCCCGCATCAATACGGAAGCGAGTGATGATCCGCATTATATTCTCTCTAGTCATCGGCGTGGCCGCCCTCGTGCAACCGGCGCTCGCGGCGCCGGTCGAGCTGGCCGCCAATGCCCCCGACAGCTACGTCGTCCGCAAGGGCGACACGCTGTGGGACATCTCCGGCAAGTTCCTGCGCCGCCCGTGGCGCTGGCCGGAAGTCTGGCAGATGAACCGCGAGCAGATCCGCAACCCCCACCTGATCTATCCGGGCCAGATCATCGTCCTCGACCGCAGCGGTCCGTACCTGCGCCTGGGACGGCGCATCGGCGATGGCAAGCTCAAGCCGCAGGTGTATACCGATGCCACCGAACAGGCCATCCCGAGCATCCCGCAAAACGAGATCGCCCCCTTCCTGACCCACCCGCTGGTGGTCGACGAGAAGCGGCTGGCCCAGTCGGCGACCATTGTCGCCACCCAGGAAAACCGCTTGTACACCGGTCAGGGCGACACCGTGTTCGCCAAGGATGTGACCCCCAGTGTTGATACCTGGCACATCTACCGCCCGGCCCGCGTGCTGGAAGATCCGCTCACCAAAGAGGTGCTGGGCTACGAAGCGGTCCATCTGGGCACCGCCGACGTCACCCAGCACGGCACGCCGGCGGCACTCGAAATCAGCATGGCGCGGCAGGAAATCGGCACCGGTTCGCTGATGCTGCCGGCCGATCGCCCCGAACTGCTGTCCTACGTCCCGCATGCCCCCAGCACCGATGTCGAAGGCCGCGTCATCGCGATCTACGGCGGGGTGAGCGAAACCGGCCGTCAGGGCGTCATCACCCTCGGCGTCGGCGAACGCGAAGGCGTCGAAGTCGGCCACGTGCTGGCGCTGTACCGCTACCGCGGCGAGGTGGAATACAAGGATGAGGAGAGCGGCCGCAAGGAAAAATTCGAGCTGCCGGAACACCGCTACGGGCTGGTCTTCGTCTTCCGCGTGTTCGACCGTGTGTCCTACGGCCTGGTGGTCGATGCCACCGCCTCGGTCAAGGTCAGCGACACCGTGCGCACCCCCTGACCGCCGCCATTGTCTGACCCCGCGCTGGCCGACTGGTTACGACTGACGCTCATTCCCGGCATCGGGGGTGAGCGTCAGCGCCGTTTACTGAGCGCCTTCGGCCTCCCCGAGCGGATATTCCACGCCGGTCACGCCGCCCTCGCCGCAATCATCGGCGACAAACCCGCCCGCAGCCTGCGCGACCACGACGTACAGCCCGCCATCGACGCCGCGCTGGCGTGGGCCGATGCGCCGGACAACCACATCCTCACCCTCGCCGACGCCGATTATCCGCAGGCACTGCTCGACACCGCCGACCCGCCGACGCTGCTCTACGTCAAGGGCCGGCGCGCGTGCCTGAACCGCCCGGCGCTGGCCATCGTCGGCTCGCGCAGCGCCACCCCGCAGGGCGAAGCCAACGCCACCGCCTTCGCCCGCACGCTGGCCGAACAGGGGCTGGTGATCGTCAGCGGGCTCGCGCTGGGCATCGACGCGGCGGCCCACGAGGGCGCGCTGGCCGCCGACGGCCAGACCATTGCGGTGATCGGCACCGGCGCCGACCGCATGTATCCGGCGCGCAACCGCGAACTGGCGCAGCGCATCCTCGCGCGCGGCGCCATCGTCAGTGAATTTGCGCTGGGTACCCCGGCCGCCGCGCACAACTTTCCGCGCCGCAACCGGATCATCGCCGGCCTGTCGCGCGGGGTGCTGGTGGTCGAGGCAGCGCTGGGCAGCGGCTCGCTGATCACCGCCCGGCTGTCCAACGAACAGGGGCGCGAGGTGTTCGCCATTCCGGGGTCGATCCACTCGCCACACGCCAAAGGTTGCCATCACCTGATCCGCGAGGGCGCCAAGCTGGTGGAGACGGCGCAGGACATCCTCGAAGAGAACGCCTTTGCAACGCTGACCCGCGCCGGCACATCCCCCCCGCCCGACGGTGACGAGACACCCGCCGCCGACATCGACGACGATGCCAAACGGTTACTCGACGCAATCGGCCACGACCCGGTCAACATCGACACCCTTGCCAGCCGCACCGGCTTGACGCCCGATGCGCTGTACGCCATGCTCCTGCCCATGGAGCTCGACGGCCTCCTCGCCCGCCTGCCCGGCGGGCGTTTCCAGCGATTGTAGTCAGTACACCCGCCCATGTTCGACGTTCTCGTATACCTGTTCGAAAACTACATCCACGCCGAGGCCTGCCCGGCACCGGAGCAGCTCGCGCGGCGCCTCACGGCCGCGGGCTTCGAGGACGAGGAGATCAACGAGGCGCTGGACTGGCTCTCCGGTCTCAATCATGCGGCCAGCGAGAACCGGCCGGTCGGTATTCCGTCGGATGCCTCGATCCGCGTTTACATTGACGAAGAGATGCGCCGCCTCGGGCCCGAGGGGCACGGCTTCGTCGCCTTTCTCGAAGCCGCCGGGGTCATCGACGCGCACAGCCGCGAGTTGATTCTCGACCGCATCTTCGCGCTGCCCGACGGCCGGGTCTCCCTGTCGCGCCTCAAAGTCATCGTGCTGATGGTGCTGTGGAACCAGGCCCGTCCGATGGACACCCTGATACTCGACGAATTGCTGACCGAAGACGACGACGGGGAATCGCCCACCCTGCAATAGCGGCAACACACACTGCACGGCCGTTTTCGGCGTGCGTCGACGCCCACCGCGCCAGTCCGCGCGCATTTAATGTCGACGGAAACTTGCAAGCGCAATCGCGGCTTCCTTATCATGCCGCGCTCTACCACCTGTTTTTCGGGAGCCCCGACTGGCCTGACTGGTCTGGCCGCACGCCATGAGCAAACAACTGATCATTGCCGAGAAACCCTCCGTCGCGCAGGACATTGCCCGCGCGCTGGGTGGCTTTACGCGCGAAAAAGACTTCTTCGAGTCGGACGACTATGTACTGTCGTCCGCCGTCGGCCACCTGCTCGAGCTGACGGTGCCGCCCGACATCGAGGTCAAGCGCGGCAAGTGGTCGTTTGCCAATCTGCCGGTGATTCCACCGCACTTTGCGCTGCAGCCGATCAAGAAGAGTGAAGACCGGCTCAAGCTGCTGACCCGGCTGATCAAGCGCAAGGATGTCGACGGCCTGATCAACGCCTGCGATGCCGGGCGTGAGGGCGAGTTGATCTTCAATTTCATCGCCCAGCACGCCAAAACCAAAAAACCCATCCAGCGCCTGTGGCTGCAGTCGATGACCCCCAGCGCGATCCGCGAGGGCTTTGCCCAGTTGCGCACCGCCGACGATGTCGCAGGTCTGCGCGAAGCAGCGGTGTGCCGCGCCGAAAGCGACTGGCTGATCGGCATCAACGGCACCCGCGCGATGACCGCCTTCAACTCGAAGACCGGCGGCTTTCACCTCACCACGGTCGGCCGCGTGCAGACCCCGACGCTGGCCATCGTGGTCGAGCGCGAGCAACGCATCCGCGCCTTCAAGCCGCGCGACTACTGGGAGCTGGAAGCGAGCTTCGGCTGCGCGGCGGGCGAATACACCGGGCGCTGGTTCGACACCGGCTTCAAGAAGAACGACGACGAGCACGCCCGCGCCGAGCGCCTGTGGGACGTCCCGAGCGCGGAAGCGATCCGCGCCAAGTGCGACGGCAAGCCGGGCACCGTCGAGGAAGAGTCCAAGCCCGCCAACCAGCTCTCGCCGCTGCTCTTCGACCTCACCAGCCTGCAGCGCGAAGCCAACGGCCGCTTCGGCTTCTCTGCCCGCGCCACCCTGCAGGTCGCGCAGGCGCTGTACGAGCGCCACAAGGTGCTCACCTACCCGCGAACCGACGCCCGCGCCTTGCCCGAAGACTACGTCGATACGGTCAAGGACGTGCTCGCCAACCTGCCCGCCGAGTACGCGCTGTACGCCAACGAGATCAAGCGTCAGGGCTGGGTCACGCCGAACAAGCGGATCTTCAACAACGCCAAGATTTCCGACCACTTCGCGATCATTCCCACCGGCACCGCACCCAAGACGCTGTCGGAGCCGGAACAGAAAATCTACGATCTGGTCACCCGCCGCTTCCTGTCGGTGTTCTACCCGGCCGCGGAGCACCGCGTCACCACGCGCATTACCCGCGTCGAGGACGAAGCCTTCAAGACCGAGGGCAAGGTGCTGGTCAAGCCGGGCTGGCTGGTGGTGGTCGGGCGCGACAAGCCGAGCACCGAGACGCTGGTCCCGGTGGCCGATGGCGAGCAGGTCAACACCGACGCCATCGAACTGAAGGCCTTGCAGACCCGTCCCCCGGCGCGCTTCAACGAAGCCACGCTGCTCTCGGCCATGGAAGGCGCGGGCAAGATGGTCGACGACGAAGAGCTGCGCGCCGCGATGGCCGGCCGCGGCCTCGGCACGCCGGCCACCCGTGCGCAGATCATCGAGAACCTGCTCGGCGAGCAGTACATCCACCGCGAAGGACGCGAGCTGATCCCCACCGCCAAGGCGTTCTCGCTGATTACCCTGCTCAAGGGGCTGGGCGTGTCGGGCCTGACCTCGCCCGAGCTGACCGGCGAGTGGGAGCACAAACTGTCGCAGATGGAACACGGCCAGCTCTCGCGCAGCGACTTCATGGAAGAGATCGCGCAGATGGCTCGCGACATGGTCGACTGCGCCAAGCGCTACGAGTCCGACACCGTGCCCGGCGACTTCGTCACCCTCGCCACGCCCTGCCCGAAATGCGGCGGCGTGGTCAGGGAAAACTACAAGAAGTTCGCCTGCCAGGCCTGCGACTGGAGCACCTGGAAGATCGTCGCCAGCCGCCAGTTCGAGATCGACGAGATCGAAACCCTGCTGCGCGAAGGCCGCGTCGGCCCGCTGCTGGGCTTCCGCAACAAGATGGGGCGTCTGTTCAACGCCGAGATCAAGCTCAACGAAGAGCGTCAGCCGGTGTTCGACTTCGGCCAGCCGCGCGACGACGAGTCAGCCGAGCCGGTCGATTTTTCGGATCAGGAAACGCTCGGCAAATGCCCCAAGTGCGAGGCTCGGGTGTTCGAACACGGCATGTCCTACGTGTGCGAAAAGTCCGTCGGACCCGAAAAATCATGCGACTTCCGCTCGGGCAAAATCATTCTGCAGCAGCCCATCGAGCGCGACCAGATGACGCGCCTGCTGGCCGAAGGCAAGACCGAGCTGTTGCGCGGCTTCATCTCCAACAAGACCAAGCGCAAGTTCTCGGCCTTCCTGGTACGCAAGCCCGACGGCGGCGTGGGCTTCGAGTTCGAGCCGCGGGCACCCAAAAAGCCGGCCGCCAAGAAAGCCGCCAAGACCACCAAGGCCGCCAGCAAGAAAGACGCGGCCTGAGGCGATGCAGCCCCTGCCCGACAGCGCCGGCGCAGTACTCGATTTCTGGTTTGGCGCACCGCACGATCCGGTTCACGGGCAGCAGCGCGCGCTGTGGTTCCAGAAGCGCAAGGCCACCGATGAGGCCATCCGCACCGCGTTTCTGGCCGACATCGAGCGGGCGCTGGCCGGCGATCTGACGCACTGGACCGCCGTGCCACGCGGTGCGCTGGCGCACATCCTGCTGCTCGATCAATTCACCCGCAACGTGTTTCGCGACACGCCGCGCGCTTTCGCCGGCGACACGCAAGCACTCGAGATTGCGCAGCAGTGCGTCGACGCGGGCACCCACCTCGCGCTGCTGCCGGTAGAGCGGGTTTTCGTCTACCTGCCGTTCGAGCACGCCGAGGATGCGCACGCGCAGCGCGTTGCGGTGCGCCTGTTCGAAGCCCTGGCGCAGGCGCATCCGGGCTTCGAGGACACGCTGGACTACGCGCGGCGCCACCAGGCCGTAATCGCGCGCTTCGGCCGCTTCCCGCACCGCAACGCGATTCTGGGTCGCACCAGCACGGCCGCCGAGATCGCCTATCTGGCAGAACCCGGCAGCGGATTCTGAGCGGCCGGGCGGCTAGGTTTCCGCCGCCTCGACCACTGCTTCGCCCTCGGGCGGGTTCACCGGCAGCACCACCCGAAACGTCGTCCCCGCGCCGACCGTGCTGTCGACCGTAATCTCGCCGTGATGCTTCTGAACGATGCCGTAGGACAGCGACAGCCCCAGGCCGGTGCCCTTGCCGACCGGCTTGGTGGTGAAGAAGGGCTCGAAGATGCGCTTGCAGGTGTCTGCCGGAATGCCGCTGCCGGTGTCGCTGACACTCACGCTGATGTGGTCGGCGTCGGGCGCTTCGGTGCGGATGGTGATCGTGCCGCGGGTTTCGATGGCGTGCGCAGCGTTGACCAGCAGGTTCATGAACACTTGGTTGAGCTGTGACGGAATGCAGTGAATCGACGGAAGCTGGCCGTAGTCGCGCACCACCTCGGCCTTGTACTTGAGTTCGTTGTTGACCACGTTGAGCGTACTGTCGAGGCCGGCATGGATGTCGGCGAGCATCCACTCCTTGCTGTGGTCGACGCGCGAAAAATCCTTGAGATCCTGAACGATCTGGCGTACCCGGGTTGCGCCCTCCTGGCTCTCCCGCAGCAGGGCCGGCAGGTCTTCCTTGAGGAAATCAAAATCCAGCGACTGCTTCAGCGCGACGATTGCGGCGCGCTGCGGGTCGGCCTCGGGCAGCGTCCGTTCGACCGCCTCGAAGGCATCGAACAGGCCGAATATATCGGTCAGATACCGCCCCAGCGTGGTGATGTTCGACAGCACGTAGCCGATCGGATTGTTGATCTCGTGCGCCACCCCAGCGGCGAGCTGGCCGATGGAGGCCAGCTTTTCGGACTGCACCAGCTGCGCCTGCGCATCGTGCAGGCGGCAGTTCAGCTCGGTCAGCTCGGCGTAGCGCTTGAGCAGTTCGGTTTCCGCCACCTCGCGCTTGGCGATGTCGCTGGCGAGTTGCTGATTGGTCACCGCGAGCTCGCGCGTGCGCGCCTCGACCTCGGTCTCGAGGCGCTCGTTGGCACACGCCAGCGCCGCTTCGGCGCGCTTGCGCTCGCTGATGTCCTGCAGCGTCTCCACCGCGCCGACCATACAGCCGTGGGCGTCGCGCAGCGGTGCGGCGAGAAAATACAGCCAGCGCCCCTCCGGCCCCAGCGCGGGAAAGAAGCCTTCCGATTCGTAGGCATCGGGTATCAGCACCGACCGCCGCCAGTGCTCGCCGTAGTACGCGGTGGCGGCGTTGGCGTCTCCGCCGGACATGACGATGTCGGCCAGCGTCGGTCGGGGCGCCGGATAGAATCCACGCCACGCGTCGGCCGTGCCCAGCAGGGTCTCGGCGCTGACTCCGGTAACGCGCTCGGCGGCGCGGTTCCAGTGCGTCACGCGATGCTCGGCATCAACCACGAAGGTCGCCACCGGCAGGCCGGAGACGATCTCGCCGAACAGCTCGCGCATGTGGCTCGCATCGCCCATGTGGCGGCGCTGCTCGCTGACATCCATGAAGGTGTGCAGGGCCGCCGGCGCGCCGTCGTGGTCGATGGCGGTGGCGCGCACTTCAAGCCAGCGCGGCATCATCCCATCGGGCCCCTCGACGCCGTCGATGCGCACCAGCTCGATGGCGGCTGCGCGGCCCTCGAGCACCGCGGCGCCCTGTGCCCGCAGACGCGCGGCACTGTCCTTGTCGCCAATCGCGGAAAAGTCGTCGGCGACGCGCGATGCGCCGTCGATGGCGAGCAGTCCGGCCAGTGTCGGATTGATGTACAACGGCGCTGCGCCGCGATGGATCATCAGCCCGCACCCGCTCAGCGCGAGGGCCGACAGCAACTGCTCGGCGCTGGGCAGCATCGCTGCCGTGGATGGCGTCATTGGCCGGCTCCCAAAACGTGTGTGAATGCTGCCGCCTCGGCCACCGCGGCCTGCAATTGCGCGGGGCTTGGCGCCGGTGCGCCGGCGAGCGCCCGATCGACCAAGCCGGCCCAGGCCGGCGCAGTGGCGTCCCATGCCTCGAGCGCCTCGGGCGCGCACTGGGCCAGCCCGTCGGCCAGCGCGACCAGTGCCACCGGACGCGACATCTCGGCTGGCGATGCGTGGTGCATGCGCGTCACGTCGACCAGCATCGACGGCAGACGCCAGTGGTTGAGCAGGGCATGCCCGAGCTGGCAGTGGTCGTAGCCACAAAGTGCCCGCTCCGCGTCGACGTCGCCTTTGACAATGACCGCCCGGCGCGCGGCAACATCGATGTCCGGAAAGGCGTGGGCGATGACGATCTTGCCGACATCGTGGAGCATGCCGGCGGTGAAGGCTTCGTTCTCGGACAGCTCGGCCGGCGCCGCCAGCACGCGCGCCAGGCTGGCGCACCGGGTGCTGTGCAAGACCAGCCCCGGCAGCACGGCAGACAGCGCCGGCGGGAGCGACATCAAGCCCGCCGAGCCCACCGCCAGCACCAGCCGGCGCACGGTGTTGAGCCCCAGAATGGTGACCGCCTCGTGAATCGAGGTGACGCGCCGACTCAGGCCGTAGAAGGAGGAGTTGGCAAGCTGCAGGGTGCGCACACTCAAGCCGATGTCGCACTCGACCGCATCGCCCACGGCGCGCGCATCGGCCGTGTCGGCATCGAGCATGCCGAGCAGTTTGATCAGCGTTTGCGGCGGCGAGGGCAGATGCGGCGTTTGCGCGATCAGGGCGTCGGCACTGATCATGCATCGCTCGCTTGTGACGGCGCCGCGGGCACCAGCGTGATGACGCAGCCGTGGCCGGTGGAACGGGTACCGAAGTCGGTGTGGGTGACCCACACCGGTTTGCCGGCCAGCGTCACCACGCGTCCCGGCGACGGCGCCGGTGCGCTCACGGATGCGGGCAGGTTGTCGACGCACAGCATGCTCAGTTGCGGATCGTGCGCGCTCAACAGCTGGGCAGCGGCATCGTTGCAGAAGGCGATCTGGCCGTCTTCGTCGACACCGACCACGCCCACCGGCAGGGCTTCGAGCACCTCGTGGAACACATCCAGCGCTTCGGAGCGATGGCGCACCTGGGCGGAACGCTCTTCGAGCAGGGTTTCGAGTTGCGCGTTCTTGTCGGCCAGCTCGCGGCCCAGGCGCCGGTTCTCTTCGGTCAGACGCCGCCGCGCGAAGGCTTCGGCGAGGTTGGCCTTGAGGTGCTCGTCATCCCACGGCTTGCACAGGAACTTGTAGATCGCGCCTTCGTTGATGGCGTTGGTCACGGCCTCGAGATCGGTGTAGCCGGAGAGCACGATGCGCACGCATTCGGGTTGAATCTCGCGCGCCGCGCGCAGGAATTCGACCCCCGGCATGCCCGGCATGCGCTGGTCGGACATCACCACGTCGACCGGCGTGTTGTTGAGAATCTCGATGCCCGCCTCGCCGCCGTTGGCGATCAGGATGCGGTAGCCCTCGGTGCGCAGCAAGCGGCGCAGCGCGGAGAGCACGTTCTGCTCGTCGTCGACCAGCAGCAGGGTGGGTTCGTGGACAAGCGTGGGCGCCATGGGTCGGTCCTCAGTCATGCGCGTCGGCGATATGCACGATCACGTGCCGCCCCGTGGACTGCTCCAGCCGGCGAAGCTGGAGAATCGTGTCCTCATCGCAGGCGTGTCCCTTGGGCAGCAGCAAGTAGCCCTCGGGATGGAGCAGGTCCTGCGCGAGGCGCATGCCCTGGCGCAAGGCGCCGGGCCGCATCGGCGTGCCCGCCACCGCCACCTCACCGCGTTCGGTGCGGATCATGCGGATGAACAGCGTCGCCAGATCGGGGTTGTAGCGCTTGCCGGCGTTGTCGGCGATATAGGTGAGCGCCTCGTCGGACGACAGGTTGCGCGCGGTCAGGTGGCCCTGGAGCAGGGAATCGTAATCGTTGGCCAGGCTCAGGATCTGGGCGCCGAAGGGGATTGCCAGCGCGGTGAGCCGGTCGGGATAACCGGCACCGTCCCAGCGCTCGTGGTGGTGACGCACCAGATTTGCCGCCTCGCGCAGCTGCTCGACCGACATCAAGATCTCGGCACCACGCTCGGCGTGGCGGATGTAGGCGCTGCGCTCCTCGGGCTTGAGCGTGTTGTAGGGTTTCTTGAGCAGCTCGTCGGGAAAGCCCATCTTGCCGACATCGTGCAGCAGCCCGGCAAGCATCACATTCTGCACCGCGGCCTCGTCGAGCTTGGCGGCCCGCGCCAGCGCCCGGGCGTGGTGTCCCACCCGCCGGCTGTGGCCGCCCATCGCCCCGTCGCGCAGTTCGAGCAGGTCGCTGAACACGCGCACGGTGGTGAGAAAACCCTGCTTCAGGTTGCCATTGGCGGCCTTGAGGCGGACCAGCGTCTTCTGCAGATCGGCAGTGCGCGCCTTGACCCGCCCTTCCAGCTCGGTATTGAGGACGCGCAGCTGTTCGTTCTGCTCGGCGGCGAGGGCATTGAGGCGTTCGACCTCGCGGCGCAGGCGGTTGCGCTCGGCGGCCTCCATCACCGCGCTCAGGATCTCCTCGTCCTTCCACGGCTTGGCCAGATAGCGCGAGATGCCCCCGTCGTTGACCGCGGCGATCGTCGACGCGATGTCGGCGTAACCGGTGAGCAGGATGCGCTGGGTGTCGGGAGATTTTTCACGCACGTGCTTGAGGAAGGTCGCGCCATCCATCTCGGGCATGCGCATGTCGGAGACCACCACGTCGACGCGGTGCTCAGCGAGCAGATCGAGCCCCGCGGCGGCGCTGGTAGCGGTGAGAATGGTGCGCTGCGGCCCGCGAAACAGGCGCTTCAACGCGTTGAGAATATTGGGTTCGTCGTCGACGAACAGAAAGGTGTTGCTCTCTGCCGCCGGGCTTTGTTGAGTCATCATGCCACCTGATATCGCTATCTTTGGTGTATAGCGACAGCCGGCATGCGAAACTTGAGTGGGGCACAGGCGGTGCGGCACCGCGCGGGCGGCGGTGCCGAGATTATCCGATCCGGATCATGAGCTTCGCTCGCTATCCACCACGATGTCGATGCGCTTGGCATCCGGCTTGACCGTCAGCGGCGCGCCCTCAAGATCGCCCGGGCGAGCACCAGCGTTGCCGCTTTTCGAGATGCGCGCCCCAATCGCGACTTCGGCCGGAATCGGCCGGTCACCCGCCATCGAGGGGACGCCGGTGAAGTCGAACTGCAACGGCAGATCGGCCACCGTGCGGCGCAGGATGGCAAACGGCATGCCGCCTTCGACCGGCCGTACGTAGATGAACACCACGTCGTCGGGTGCGGCCTTGGCGGCCAGCGCGGGCGACAGCGTGACCGCACCGGCCAGCGAGAGGCCGCTGCCGGTAGCCGCAGCGGCGGGTGCCGCCGCGGCCATCGGCGGCAAGTTGCCCCGCGTGCGCGCTTCGGCGATCCCTCCGCGGATCGACGCGGCCAGTTCGTTGTCGGCCGGCAGCAAGGCCACGATGCGCTCCCAGCGGGTCACCGCGATCGCGTAATCGCCGGCCTGGAAGGCTGCACTGCCGGACAGCGCCAGCGCCTTGATGTTGTCGGGGTCGAGGCTCAGCGCCTTGTCGATCAGCTTGGCGGGTTCGCCGCCCAACGCGCGGCCATTGGCCGCGGCGAGCGCATCGGCCCAGTCGGCGTACACCTGCGCCTCGTCGGGCACGCGCTTGGCCAGTTCGCCATACGCTGCAGCCGCGTCCTTGAAGCGCCCCATGGCGTTGTAGGAACGCGCCAGCATGAACCAGCCTTCGGGGTTTTCGGGCTCGGCCTTGAGCCGTTCGGCGAGCGTCGCCACCATCTCCTCGACCTGCGCCTGGGTCACCTGATGGCCGTCGTTGCCGGCGACCTTGACCGGATCGAGACCGTCCGGCGTGCCGGTGGCGAAATACACCGCAGCCGCCAGCGCCGGCACCAGCACTGCCACTGCGATGCCCCAAGCGCGCGCCGGCTGCGCCGCCAGCGTGATCGAGGTGGCTTCGCCTTCGTCGAGCGCGCGGCGTTCGAGTTCTTCGCGGGTGCGCTGGTAGTCGGCCGCGGAGACGCGACCGGCCGCATGCTCCGCGTCGAGATCGGCAAGCTGTTCGCGCAGCACGCCGAGCGCGGTCTTGGCCTGTACCGTGCCTGCATCTTCCTGCGCAATGCGCCGCACCCCCACCCCGAACAAGGGTGGCACCACCATCAACAAGGCGCCGACGATCAGCAACGCGGCAATTGCAATAAATACGGTCATGCCTGTGCTCCGCTGTCGTCCTTGCCGTCGAGCAAGGCGCGCGCACGTGCGCGCTGGGCATCGTCCAGGCCCGGTGCGGCTTCGCGGTTGCGCCGCCGCAGGCGCATCAGCAGTACCCCTACGCCAACCACGGCCAGCGTCGCCGGGCCGGCCCACAGCAACACGGTGCTCAGGCGCACGGGTGGCTCGTAGAGGACGAAATCGCCGTAGCGCGCGACCATGTAGTCGATCACCTGGTCTTCGCTCTTGCCGGCGCCGAGCTGCTCGCGCACCTGGGCGCGCAGGTCCTGCGCGAGATCGGCATTGGATTCGGCGATCGACTGGTTCTGACACACCAGGCAGCGCAGCACTTCGGAGAGCTTGAGCACGCGCGCTTCGAGTACCGGATCGGCCACCGCGGGAACGGCGGTGCCGGCCGCGGCGGCGAGGGCAAACAGGGACAGCCCGAGGGCAAGCAGGAGGCGTCGCATCTCAGGCCTCCGCGTTCAGGGCGGCGACTTTGGGCAGGATGGTGTCGCGCAGCGCAGCCGGCGTAACCGGCCCGATGTGCTTGTAGCGGATCACCCCTTTCTTGTCGATCAGGAAGGTCTCGGGCACGCCATACACGCCAAAGTCGATGCCGACCCGCCCTTCGATGTCGAGCACCGTGACGTCGTAGGGGTCGCCATGCTCGGTGAGCCATTGCTTGGCCCGCGCGATGGCCATCGGCACTTCCTGATCGGCCGGAATCTTGCGCATGTCGATGCCGCCGTCGCCGCGCACTTCCTTGTAATTGAGGCCGAGGATGGGCACCGCGTTCTGTTTCGCCAGGGCGACCAGCACCGGATGCTCCTGCCGGCAGGCCACGCACCACGAGGCCCACACGTTGAGCAGGAAGACCTGGCCCTTCATGTCGGCCAGCCCGAGCTCGCGGGCGGGGTCGTCGAGCCGCGCCAGCGAGAAGGCCGGCGCCGGCTTGTCGATCAGCGGGGAAGGGACTTCGCGCGGGTTGAGGCCGAGACCGAATCCGAGAAACAGCACCAGCAGCAGAAACAGGAACAGCGGAACAAGAAACTTGGCTTTCATCGATATTCTCAGACGGGTTGCCGCGCGGCGGCCTCGGGGGCGGTGCGTGCCGCCATGCGGCGATAGCGACGGTCGGCCGCAGCCAGCCCGCCACCGAGCGCCATCAGGCTGCAGCCGAGCCAGATCCAGCTGATGAAGGGCTTGTAATAGAGGCGCACGATCCACGTGGTGTCGTCGATCTGCTCGCCCATCGAGGCGTAGATATCACCGAACAGGCCGATGTCGAGCGAGGCTTCGGTCATCGGCATGTTGCGCGCGAGGTAGATGCGTTTCTCCGGCGTCAGGGTGGTCACCGGGGCGCCATCGCGGGTGACCTTCAACTCGCCCTGGGCGGCGGCGTAGTTCGGGCCGGGGGCGTCGTTGATCGCCATCAGTTCGAAGTCGTAGCCCGCGAGTTGGGCGGTGTCGCCGACCTGCATCTTGACGTCGACATTGCTCTGCGTGCCGTTCACCAGGGTCACCCCGATGATGAACACGCCGATGCCGACATGGGCCAGCCACATGCCCCACCAGGCGCGCGGAATGCCGCGCAGGCGTACGCCGACGGCAGTGCCGGGGCGCTCGGCGAGGCGGTCGTAGAGCAGTACGCCATTGACCATCACCACCCACGCCGCGAGTGTCAGGCCGATCACCATGCGCACGCGCAGCGCGTCGATCAGCCACGCGGTGCCGACGCCGATGGCGACCGCGGCGAACAGCCAGGGCGCCACCCGACGCAGCAGCGGCGCGACGTCGTGGCCTTTCCAGCGCAGGAAGGGGGCCACCACCATGATCAGCACCACCGGCACCATCAGCGGCAGGAAGACGGCTTCGAAGTAGGGCGGACCGACCGAGATCTTGCCCAGCCCGAGCGCGTCGAGGAACAGCGGATACAGCGTGCCGAGCAGCACCGAGGCGGCGACGACGGAGAGCATCACGTTGTTGATCAGCAGCACCGATTCGCGCGACACCAGCGAGAACTTGCCGCCGCCGGCGAGCTTGGGCGCGCGCCAGGCAAAGAGCATCAGCGAGATGCCGATCACGAGCACCAGCAGGCCGAGAATGTACAGGCCGCGGCGCGGGTCGGTGGCGAAGGCGTGCACCGAGGTGAGGACGCCGGAGCGCACCAGGAAGGTGCCGAGCAGCGACAGCGAGAAGGCGGCAATCGCCAGCAGCACGGTCCAGCTGCGGAAGGCGCCGCGCTTTTCGGTCACCGCCAGCGAGTGGATCAGCGCGGTGCCCACCAGCCAGGGCATGAAGGAGGCGTNNTCCCAGAACCACCAGCCGCCCCAGCCCAGTTCGTAATACGCCCAACCGGAGCCGACCGCGATGCCGAGCGTCAGGAACACCCACGCGACCGTGGTCCACGGCCGCGACCAGCGTGCCCAGGCGGCGTCGAGGCGGCCGGAGATGAGCGCCGCGATGGCGAAGGCGAAGGCCACCGAGAAGCCGACGTAGCCCATGTAGAGCAGCGGCGGGTGGATGATCATGCCCGGATCCTGCAGCAGCGGGTTCAGATCCTGCCCCTCGGGAGCGCCCGGCAGCAGGCGCAGAAAGGGGTTGGAGGTGAACAGGATGAAGGACAGGAATCCGCCACTGACCAGCCCGAGCACGCCGAGTACGCGGGCCACGAAAATGTCCGGCAGCGTGCGCGAGAACAGCGTCACCGCCAGCGTCCACAAGGCCAGGATCAGGCCCCACAGCAGCAGCGAGCCCTCGTGGCTGCCCCACACGCCGGTGACGCGATAGTGCACCGGCAGGTTGCTGTTGGAGTGCTGGGCCACATATTCGACCGAGAAATCGTTCGACACGAAGGCCCAGGTCAGACAGGCGAAGGACAAGGCCATGAACACGAACTGGCCTTGCGCCGCCGGGCGCGCCACCGCGATCAGCGCGGCGCGGTTGCGGTGCGCGCCGACCAGCGGCACCACGCCTTGCACCAGCGAAATCAGGAAGGCAAGAATCAGGGCGAAGTGACCGAGTTCGGGGATCATTGCTGTACCGTTGCGGCAGTCTTGTGGGCTTTGTCGATGGCGTCCTGCGCCTCGGGCGGCATGTAGTTTTCGTCGTGCTTGGCGAGGACTTCGGAGGCGGCGAAATTACCGTCCGGCCCCAGCGCACCCTGCACCACCGCGCCCTTGCCCTCCTTGAACAGGTCGGGCAGCGGCCCTTTGTAGGACACCGGAATCGAGCGCGCGGTATCGGTAATCGCAAAGCGGACGGTGATGCCGTCGCTGTCGCGCTTGATCGACCCGCCTTCGACCATGCCGCCGATGCGGAAGGTCCGCCCGGTGGGAGCCTTGCCTTCGGCCACTTCGGTGGGGGTATGGAAGAACA
>JAGRFQ010000091.1 GCA_020445945.1 Rhodocyclaceae bacterium | reverse complement strand
CGTGCTCGCCGGTGAAGTAGAGGAGCTTCGTCTCGCTGGCGGGTCCGTCATACACGCTCAGGCTCAGCTGGTGCGCGTCGTACGGGATGTTTCCGATCAGCACGCCGAATCCGATCGGCACGAGCAGCAGCGGCTCGAACCCCTTGCGGATGGCGAGGTAGATGAAGGTGAGGCCGACCGCGATCATGATCAGGTTGCCGAAGGTAACCTGGCCAAATCCGGAAGCGTTCAGGTAGTTGAGAAGTGTCTGGAGCATGGCCGTCGGCGCGCGAGGGGCGCCGCAACGGAAGCTGCGTGGTAGCGTGGGGGTGACGGCGGGTGGTCGCTGTCGAATCCGTTGACGATGTCAACGGTACGGAGAGAGGGCACTCGCGACGACCGTCGGTCGGGACGAGCGGCGGGCCGGTCAGAACTCGACCAGCACGTCCCCTTCTTTGACCGCGTCGCCGGGAGCGACCTTGATGGCGCTGATCTTGCCGGCCGCGGGCGAGGCGATCGTCGATTCCATCTTCATCGCCTCCATCACGAGGAGAGGGGCGTTGGCCGCGACTTCGTCGCCGACCTTTGCCAGCACCTTGGTGATCGTGCCGGCGAGCGGAGCGACGCACGACGACGCGCCACCACCACCGCCACTGGCCGGGGGCGCCGCCGGAGCGGACGACGGCTTTGGCGGGAGCGGGGCGCCACCCGCCGCCGGGGGCGGCACGGGCGGCGGAGGAGTCGGCCCAACGGGACTGAGCGGACCAGGAACGCCCGCCTGTCCCTCGAGGACATCGACGGTGACGTCGTAAACCTTACCTTCGACGGTGATACGGAGTTTCATCGGACAGATTTCCGGACAGGATAGGAAGATTGAACCGTGGTGCGGCCGCGTTCGGTCCAGGCGTGGCCCGGGGTGTAGGACACGAAGCGAACGCGACTGACGCGGGCCGGACGGCCGACCGCGACGGTGGCCGCGGCGGCGAGGACGGCGATGAGTTCTGGGGTGATGGCGGGTTCGGCGGGAGTCTTCGCGGCAGCGCTCGCGGCGGCCGCCGAGGGCTTGGCCGCCGGTTGCTTGTCAGCCGCAACCAATCGCAGCACGACCATGACGAGCCCGACCAGCACGAGCGCGCTGAACACGACGCCCATGCCGACGATCATCAGCTCCACGCCCTCGCCGATCAGATGATTGAGATCGCTCGCGGCGCCACCGGCGGCGCCGGGGCTCGAGGCGATCAGTGGGAAGATGCCATTCATGAGGAGGGTGCCCTCAGGGCGAAGTCGGTCGGGATCACAGCGGGATGAGGCCGTGCTTCTTGGTCGGCCGCAGCTCCGTCTTGCTCTGGAGCTGCTCCAGCGCCGACGCGATGTAGCGGCGCGTGTCGCCAGGTTCGATGATTTCATCAACCAATCGCCGCGAGGCCGCCATGTACGGGCTCGAGAACTTGGCGCGGTACTCGTCGATGAGTCTCGTGCGCTCCGCGTCCTTGTCTTCGGCGGCCTCGATCTCGCGGCGGAAGACGACTCCCACCGCGCCCTCGGCGCCCATCACGGCGATCTCGGCGGTCGGCCAGGCGAGCACCAGGTCGGCGCCCATGTCGCGCGAGCACATCGCCAGAAACGCGCCGCCGTAGGCCTTGCGCATGATGACCGTGATCTTCGGCACCGTCGACGCGCCGTAGGCGAACAGCATTTTGGCGCCGTGGCGGATGATGCCGTGCTTCTCCTGCGCCACGCCGGGCAAAAAGCCGGGGACGTCGACCAGGGTGAGCAGCGGAATGTTGAAGATGTTGCAGAAGCGGATGAAGCGCGCGCCCTTGTCGGAGGCGTCGATGTCGAGCGTGCCGGCCTTGACGTGCGGCTGGTTGGCGACGATGCCGAGCACCACGCCGTCGATGCGCGCAAAGCCGACCACCAGATTCTGGGCGAACTCGCGTTGCACCTCCAGAAAACTGTCCGCGTCGGCCAGCCGCGCGATCACGTCCTTCACGTCGTAGGGCGCCTTGGGGTCTTCGGGGATCAGCGCTTCGAGCCCGAGATCGTCGCTCAGCGTGATCTCGACGCCGGGCTGGTGCGGCGGGTCGGACATGTTGTTCGACGGCAGATAGCCGAGCAGCCGGTGCACGATCTCCAGCGCGTGGCGGTCGTCCTCGGCGATGAAGTGGATGTTGCCGGAGTCGCGCGCGTGCGCCTCGGCCGAGCCGATTTCTTCCATCGTGGTGCGCTGGCCGGTGACCGCGCGAATCACCTCCGGGCCGCAGATGAACATGCTCGCCGAGTGGCGCGTCATGATCAGGAAATCCATCAGCGCCGGGGAGTACACCGCGCCGCCGGCGCACGGCCCGCAGATCACCGCAATCTGCGGGACCACGCCGGACATCAGCACATTGCGGTTGAACACCTGGCCGTAGCCCGACAGGCTCTCGACGCCTTCCTGGATGCGTGCGCCGCCCGAGTCGTTGAAGCCGATGAGCGGCATCCCGGCGCGCGCCGCGTGGTCCATCAGGTCGCAGATCTTGTGCGCGTGGACGCTGCCCAGCGAGCCGCCGGCGATCATGAAATCCTGACTGAAACCGGCCACCGGGCGGCCGTCGACAAAGCCGATGCCGGTGATCACCCCGTCGGTCGGCAAAGACTTCTTGTCCATCCCGAAGCCGCGGGTGGCGTGCTGGGCATGCAGGCCGAATTCCTGAAACGTGTGCGGGGTGTAGAGCGCTTCGAGGCGTTCGCGTGCGGTCAGGCGCCCCTGGGCGTGGCGCTTGGCAATGGGCGCCGGCCCGCCCGAGGCCAGCGCCTCGGTCTGCCGCCGTTCAAGTTCGTCGAGTAGCTTCTGGTCGATCCCCATGACCCCTCATCCGTCCGAGCGTGGTTGTGTCGTGTTGCGCGCAGCTACATTAGCATGGGCGCCGCGTCGCCGGCCGGAGAGAGGGGCGGCCAAACGCGCCGAGGGCGGACAGCATGCTGCCCGCCCTCGGCGCGTTTGGTGCGCGGTTTAGAACTTGAACGACAGGCCGACCGTCACCAGATCGACATCGCTTTCACCGATAGTGTCCTTGTCGCCAATATTGAGGAAGCGTTCCCATTCAACGCGCAATGCAGTGGTGTTGCTGAAGGCATACTCGCCGCCTATGCCGAGGACAAAGTTCACTTCATTCTCGGTCACGTTTGCGGTTGCCGTGCCGCCGGGGCCGGTGGCGCGGATGTCCGCCTGGCTTTCGGAGAAGTAGAGCCCGCCCTTGCCGAGCAGTGCAAACGCGTTGCCGATGGGAGCGCGGCCCACCGCTTGCACAAACATGCCGTGACTCTCCCAGTCGATTTTGGCGCTTCCGCCGGTATAGCTCGCCTTGTAGTCCGCTGAACCGAGGTTCACGTAGCCCCCCTCGATTGCAAAGTTTGAGGTAAAGCTGTAGCCGAGGTAGGCCTTGTAGCCCACGTCCGTTTCGTTGGTCGAGCTCGATACGCTCGAGGCGCCGGCAGCGGTCAGGATGGCGTCATAGCCTTGTTGGTCAACATCTACCGAGGCAATGCCCAGCGAAATGCCGCCATACAGGCCTTGGGCGTGGGTTGCCCCGGTGGCGACGGACAAGATGCAAGCGGCGGCAACGACTGATTTTTTGATCACTAATCTCTCCTTTGCGTAACACGTTCCGGTCACCGCGACCGGCGAGGGCAAATCCTACCATCAAAACCCAGAATGATTATTCCATATGGGATGTGTGGTTTCTTCGGGTTTGCTGCCGGGATGGCGGCGGATGCCGTGCAGAGAGGTGTTCAAGTGCCCTTGACGGGGCGCTTGCGCGGTTTCAGCGCGCGAGTTGCCACAGGTTGAGCAGGAACAGGATCGCGCACAGGACTTGCCACACCGCGATCGGGTTCTTCTGGAGCAGCGGCTGGCGCTGGATGCCGGCTTCGAGATGCGGGTTGGGAACGGTGAAGTCCTGCAGGAATTCGGAGAAGGCGTCGTAGCGCAGGCGCGGGTTGGGTTGGAGGGCTTTGCGCAGGCAGCCCTCGATCCACAGCGGCAGGTCGTGGCGGCGGTGGCGGGCGGGAATGTAGTCGAGCTCGGAGTAGGTCGTGAGGCTGACGCGTTTGACCGCCGGCTCGGCAAAGGGCAGTTCGCCGGTGATCATTTCGTACACGATCACCGCCAGCGAGAACAGGTCGGCGCGGAAGCTGCCGGGTTCGCCCATCAGGTATTCCGGGGCGACGTAGTTGACGCTGCCTTGCGGCACGGATTTGTCCAGTGGCGAGGCGATCTCGTCGGTGCCGGCGATCATCACCGTGCCGAAGTCGAGAATCTTCACCCGGCCGTCGCGGTTGATCATGATGTTTTCGGGCTTGAGGTCCTGATGCACCATGTCGGCGCGCTGGAAGGCGCGCAGCCCGGCGATGGTCTGGCGCACGATGTCGCGCACCGCGTCGAGCGGCGGCGCGGGGTGGTCCTGCATCCATTCGCGCAGGTTCATGCCCTCGATGTGCTCCCCGAGGTAGTACATGAAGTGCTTCTCGCGCGGGCTGCGGTAGGTCTTCATCACGCTGGGGTGGTCGATGCGCTGGCCGACCCATTCTTCGCGGATGAAGCCGTCGAGGTACACCGCGTCTTCGGCAAAATTCTGCGACGGCGCCTTGAGCACGTAGCGCTGGCCGCTGTCGCTGTCCTTGACCAGATACATGTGGCTGCGCGTGCCGGAGAAGATCACGTCGAGCACTTCGAAGCCGTCGATGCTGTTGCCGGCCACGAGGACCGGCGGAATCGGCCGCTGGGTGAGGCGGCGATGGGTCTCGTCGAGGGTTTCGAGCGGCAGCGCGTCGACTGCCACGATGAGCGCCGAGAGGTTGTCGTCGGAGCCGGCGGCGAGCGCTTCGTCCACCAGCTGGCGGGCGGTGGCTTCGAGGTCGTCGCCCGCCTCGCCGAGCATCTGGCGGATGCGGCGGCTGTCGAGCACGCCGTGTACGCCGTCGGTGGTGAGCAGGATGCGGTCGCCCACTTCGAGCTCGCGCTTGGCGTAATCGACTTCCAGATGCGAGTCGGCGCCCAGCGCGCGGGCCAGGAATTCGCGCCCGCCCTCGGAGATGACGTGGTCGCGGGTGAGGCATTCGAGCTGACTGCCGCGCAGGTGCCAGATGCGCGAATCGCCGGCATGGAAGACGTGCAGGGTGTTGGATTTGACGACCGCCGCCGAGAAGGTGGTGAGCAGGCTGTCGCGGGTGCCGTGGCGCGCTGCGTTCTGGCGATGGATCCACGCGTTGAGGCCGCTCATGACCTGCGAGGCGGCCTTGCGCACGCTCCACGTGGGCGGTGTCGAGAAGTAGTCGTTGATGAAGCCGGTCACCGCCGTCTGGCTGGCGATCTCGGAGTCCGCCGCGCTGCTGACGCCGTCGCAGATGACGGCCGCCGCGCCTTTGAGGTCGCGGTCGGCGCCGTCGGGCAGATGGGCGGCGAAGGCGTCCTGGTTGACCGCCTTGAGGCCGGCAATGGAGTGACCGCCGAAGCGGACTTCAAGCTGTGTGCGCATGCGGGCCGGCTCCGCGGGTGAAAGGCCGGCGGGTGCCGGCCTTTCGTGGGATGGGTTCGGGCGCAGGCTGGGTTTCGCTACGCCCGACCCAGCCTACGCGATGCTTGTGCCGATTCTACCGGTCCTCAGCTCACGCTGATCAGCTCGACCGAGCCGTCTTCGTTGATCTCCGCCATGTGGCCCTTCGGCTCTTCCATGAACAGCAGGGTGATGAAGCCGAGCACCGCGGTCAGCGCGATCACGCCAAAGAAGACTTCGTAGCTCACCAGCGACAACACGGTCAGGTACACCACCGCGCCGACGTTGCCGTAGGCGCCGGTCATGCCGGCGATCTGGCCGGTGAGGCGGCGCTTGATCAGCGGCACCGCGGCAAACACCGCGCCTTCGCCGGCCTGCACGAAGAAGGAGCACGCCATCGCCACGGCGACGGCCAGCCACAGCGGCCAGGTGCTGTTGGTGAGCGCCATCATGGCGTAGCCGCCGGCCAGACCGGCGGTGAGGATGAGCAGCGTCTTCTTGCGCCCGAAACGGTCGGAAATCCAGCCGCCGCCGGGGCGCGACATGAGGTTCATGAAGGCGTAGGCGGAAGCCACCAGGCCGGCATACACCGGGTCGAGGTTGAAGGTCTCGGCAAAGAACAGCGGCAGCATCGAGACCACGGCCAGTTCGGAGCCGAAGGTGGCGAAGTACAGGATGTTGAGCACCGCGACCTGCTTGAACTTGTAGCGGTGCATCTCCGGCACCGGGGTGTGGAAGACTTCGCGGTTGACCTTCCACGCGCCGTAGCAGTCGTAGAGGAAGATCGCGACCAGACCCAGATAGATGCCGTTGGCGGCGCCGGCCGAGATCATCTTCACGCCGGCCGGGGAGAGCTTCCAGGTGAGCAGCGCGAGGGCGGCGTACATGGGAATCTTCATCAGCAGCAGGAAGTAGAAGTCGCCCACGCTGGTCACTTCCAGGCCGCCGCTCTTCTTGGGCTTGAAGTAGGTCGAGCCCTTGGGTGTGTCGCTGACGTTGAAGTACCAGATAAAGGAGAACACGAGGCTCAGTGCGCCGGTGGTGGCAATTGCGTAGCGCCAGCCGTCGTCACCGCCAAACACCAGTGCCAGCGTCGGCAGCAGCATTGCGCCGGCGGCCGAACCGAAGTTGCCCCAGCCGCCGTAGATGCCTTCCGCGGTGCCCAGCTCGTTGGCCGGGAACCATTCGCTGACCATGCGGATGCCGACCACGAAGCCGGCACCGATGAAGCCGAGCATGAAGCGTGCGATGGCGGCCTGGGTGAAGGTGTCGGCCAGGGCGAACATGAAGCACGGAATCGCCGACACGAAGAGCAGCGCGGCATAGGTGATGCGCGGGCCGTACTTGTCGGTGAGCATCCCGATCAGGATCCGCGCCGGGATGGTGAGCGCGACGTTGAGAATCAGCAGGGTTTTGAGTTGGGCCTTTTCCAGCCCGAGCGATGCGCCGATGGCGCCGAGCAGCGGGGCGTGGTTGAACCACACGAAAAAGGTGATGAAGAACACCATCCACGACAGGTGGAGGATTTTCATCTTTCCGGTAAAAGACAGCAGGTTGAAGCCCTTGTCTTGACTCATGACATACCTCGGCAATTGCGAAAAAATCGTGCGTCCGGCGTGCGTGGCGGCCGGGTCGCGCTATCCCCCGCCGGCACGCGCGGTGCCAGCGTTACAGCCGTGGGCGGGGGGCAGGCCGTTGGGCCTGCGGCGTGAATTCAGACCTGCAGCAGCACCGCGCCGTCTTCGACCTTGACCGCGAAGGACTTGGTGCAGCCGACGTCGGGGGCAACCGCTTCGCCGGACTCGAGTTCGATCTTCCAGTTGTGCAGCGGGCAGGTGACGCTGCGTCCGGAGACGATGCCCTGCGACAGCGGACCGCCCTTGTGCGGGCACTTGTCGTGCACCGCGAAGACTTCGTCCTCGCGATTGCGGAAGATGGCGATGTCGCCGTGCTTGGCGCTGCTGACCACGCGCGAACCGAGCAGCGGGATCTCTTCCAGCGCGCAGATGCGCTGCCAGGTGGTGTCGTTTTCAATCATGGTGGCACTCATTTTTGGCTCCCCTGGCTCAGGCAACAAAGTCTTCGAAGGCGCGGCGCAGCTCCGGCTTTTCCGCGTGCTCCTGCCACGGATCGGCGTAGTCCTGCAGCGCGAACAGCAGGCGCTCGTACAGCGCCTTGCGCTTGGCCTCGTCGTCGAGGATCTGCTTCTTCACGTAGTCGAGGCCGACGCGCTCGATGTAATGGACCGTGCGCTCCAGGTAGTAGCCCTCTTCGCGGTACAGCTGCAGGAAGGCGCCGGAGATTTCCTTCACCTCCTCATCGGTCTGCACCTTGCAGAAGAACTGCGCCACCTCGGTCTTGATGCCGCCGTTGCCGGCCACATAGATTTCGTAGCCCGAATCGACGCCGATCACGCCCACGTCCTTGATGCCGGCCTCGGCGCAGTTGCGCGGGCAGCCAGAGACGGCGAGCTTGACCTTGTGCGGGCTGTACATGCCGAACAGCATTTTCTCGAGCTTGACGCCGAGGCTCATCGAGCGCTGGGTGCCGAAGCGGCAGTGCTCGGCGCCGACGCAGGTCTTCACCGTGCGGATCGACTTGCCGTAGGCGTGGCCGGAGACCATGCCGGCCTGGTTCAGGTCGTGCCAGATCAGCGGCAGATCGCCCTTCTTCACGCCGAGCAGGTCGATGCGCTGGCCGCCGGTGACCTTCACCGTCGGCACCTGGTACTTCTCGGCCGCATCGGCGATGGCGCGCAACTCGCCCGGGGTGGTCAGCCCGCCCCACATGCGCGGCACCACCGAGTAGGTGCCGTCCTTCTGGATGTTGGCGTGGGCGCGTTCATTGATGAAACGGCTCTGTGCATCGTCCTGCGCCTCGTGCGGCCAGGTCGAGATGCAGTAGTAGTTCAGCGCCGGGCGGCAGGAGGCGCAGCCGTTGGGCGTCTGCCATTCCATGAAGTCCATCACCGCCTGCGGGCTGAGCAGCTTCTGGTCGCGGATGGCGGCGCGCACTTCACCGTGCGAGTGGTCGGTACAGCCGCACACCGCCTTGTTGTTCGAGTCGGCCGGGGTGTAGGCCCCGCCGATGGTGGAGGCCAGAATCTGTTCGACCAGCCCGGTGCATGAGCCGCAGGAGCTCGATGCCTTGGTGTGCTTGCGCACCTCGTCGAGGCTGAACAGGCCGTTTTCCTTGATCGCCTTGACGATATCGCCCTTGCACACGCCGTTACAGCCGCACACTTCAGCCTCGTCCGGCAGTGCCGCGGCCGAGTTCTGGCCCTTGTGGCCGACATCGCCGAGGTGGCTGTTGCCGAACAGCAGGTGGTCGCGGATGTCGGACACGTCCTGCGCGTCCTTGAGCATCTGGAAGTACCACGCGCCGTCCTTGGTGTCGCCGTACATCACCGCGCCCACCAGCTTGTCGTCCTTGAGCACGACGCGTTTGTAGACCCCCGCACCGGGATCGTGCAGCACCAGATCTTCGGTTCCCTCGCCGCCGAAGAAATTGCCCGCCGAGAACACGTCGATACCGGTGACCTTGAGCTTGGTCGAGGTCACCGAACC
>JAGRFQ010000020.1 GCA_020445945.1 Rhodocyclaceae bacterium | reverse complement strand
CTTGCCGCCCGAGGCGATGGCCGACTCCGCGCCGGCAGCGCAGTCCGCGTCCCTGCCGCCGCCGGCCGCAGCGCCTGCGCCGGTCGCGCCGCCGTCGGTGCCCGCGCCGTCTGCGACGGCGACGCAGGCGCTGGACTGGCACGGATTGATCCAGGAGCTCGGCCTCAAGGGCATGGTGCGCGAACTGGCGCAGCACTGCGAATGGGGTGGCATGACGAACGGGAAAATCCAGCTGCGCCTGGGCGACGCCCACCGGCATTTGTTGGCCATCAACCGCGGCAACCAGACGCGCCTCGAGGCCGAGCTGAATCGGCATTTCGACCAGCCGGTGACGTTGACCATCGAGATCGGCCAGATCGCCGGCGAAACGCCGGCCCAGCGCGAGGCGGTGATCCGCGAGGCGCGCCATGCCGAGGCGGTGGCCTCGCTGGAGCAGGACCCGTTCGTGCAGGAAATGATCGAGCGCTTCGACGCGACCTTGCAGGAGTCGTCGGTGCGTCCGCTGTAAACCACTGAAAATCAACCGGAGTACGTGTGATGATGAAAGGCGGTATCGGGGGGCTGATGAAGCAGGCCCAGAAGATGCAGGAGAACATGCAGAAGGCGCAGGAAGAGCTGGCCGCAATCGAGGTGGAAGGCCAGGCCGGCGCCGGGATGGTGAAAGTCACCATGACCTGCAAGCACGACGTGCGCCGGGTGCAGATCGACGATTCGGTGATGGACGACCGCGAGATGCTCGAAGACCTGCTCGCCGCCGCGGTCAATGATGCGGTGCGCCGGGTCGAGGCCACGACCGCCGAAAAGATGGCGGGGTTCTCTGCCGGGCTGAATCTGCCGCCCGGCTTCAAGATGCCGTTTTGAGCACCGCTGACCGCCTCGCGCGATGACGCCCTCGACGCTCGATGCGCTGATCGAAGCCCTGCGCTGCCTGCCAGGCGTGGGGCCGAAGTCGGCGCAGCGCATGGCCTACCATCTGCTGCAGCGCGATCAGCGCGGCGCGGCGCGGTTGGCTGCGGCGCTGGGGCAGGCGCTGGACGTGCTGCGTCACTGCGCGCGCTGCAATACCTTCACCGAGGACGAAATCTGCCAGCGCTGCGCCAACCCGCAGCGCGATCACCGCGTGTTGTGTGTGGTCGAGATGCCGGCCGATCTGGCGGTGATGGAGCAGACCCACGCGTTCAACGGTTTGTATTACGTGTTGATGGGGCGGATGTCGCCGCTCGATGGCATCGGCCCGCGCGAACTGAAGCTCGACAAGCTGGTCGAGCGCGCCACCGACGGGGTGGTCGAGGAAGTGATTTTGGCGACGAACTTCACCAACGAGGGCGAAGTCACCGCGCATACGGTGAGCGAGCTGCTCGCCGCGCGGGGCCTGAAAGTGAGCCGCATCGCGCGCGGGGTGCCGGTGGGGGGCGAAATCGAGAACACCGACATAGGCACCATCGCGCAGGCCTTGATCGAGCGCCGCTCGGTCTGATCCGGTAGCGCCTTGGGGGGCGGATGACAAGCAAAGCGTTGGATGGCGTGCGCGTGATCGAGTTCGGCACCCTCATTGCCGGGCCGTTCTGCACGCGTGTGCTGGCCGAATTCGGCGCCGAAGTCATCAAGATCGAAACGCCGGGCAGCGGGGACCCGCTGCGCAAATGGCGCAAGCTGCACGGCGATACCTCGCTGTGGTGGTATGTGCAGGCGCGCAACAAGCAGTCTGTGACCCTCAACCTGAAAACCCCTGAAGGCATTGATATCGCGCGCCGGCTGATTGCCGGTGCCGACATCGTGGTCGAGAACTTCCGCCCCGGCGTGATGGAGAAACTCGGCCTCGGCTGGGACGTGCTGTCGGCCGACAATCCGGGCTTGGTGATGGTGCGTCTGTCGGGCTTCGGCCAGACCGGACCCTATCGCGACCAGCCGGGTTTCGGCACCATCGCCGAGTCGATGGGCGGGATGCGCTACGTGACCGGCTATCCCGACCGCCCGCCGGTCAAGGCCGGCATTTCCATCGGCGATTCGATCGCCGCGCTGTGGGCGGCGATCGGCGCACTGATGGCGCTGCGCCATCGCGAGGTCAATGGCGGCGCGGGGCAGGTGGTCGATGTGGCCTTGTACGAAGCGGTGTTCGCGATGATGGAGAGCCTGGTCCCCGAGTTCGACATGTTCGAGTACGTGCGCGAACGCACCGGCAACGTGATGCCCGGCATCACCCCGTCGAACACCCACACCGCGCGCGATGGCAAGTACGTCATCATCGGCGCCAATGGCGACGCCATCTTCAAGCGCCTGATGCGCGCCATCGACCGCACCGATCTGGCGGACGATCCGGCGCTGGATGACAACGCCGGCCGCGATGCGCGCGCCGATGCCATCTACGCGGCGATCGATGCGTGGGTGTCGCGCCATGACGCCGCGACCGTGCTCGAACGGCTCAAGATGGCGGACGTGCCGGTGTCATCGGTGTATTCGGTGGCCGACATGTTCGCCGATCCGCAGTTTGTGGCGCGCGGGATGTTCGAATCGCTGGCGCTGCCCGGTGGCGGCCAGGTGCGCGCGCCGGGTGTGGTGCCAAAGCTCGGCGCGACACCCGGCGGCACCGAGTGGCCAGGCCCGGCGCTGGGCGCCCATACCGGCGCAGTCCTCGCCAGCCTTGGTATGACGGATGCGCAGATCGTGGCCCTGCGCGATCGGGGCGTGATCTAGCGCAATACGCCAGAATATTAGAAAGTCATGATGCTTGAGCGCGTGGAATCGCAGGGTTTTTGCACTGCGAGGACCGTCAACAAGGCTTTTTTGTTGTTTAAGCTATTGATGTTAAAAGAGTTCGGCAGATCGGGCTTTTTCTGCGTTGCAGTATTCGTTATACTTTCGCGGTTTTTGGAAACGGATTTTTGCTTCCTTACTTTCGGGGAAATCGGTCATGAGCGTTGAAGAGAAGATGGACGATAGCCGTCGGCAGTTATTGCTGGCTACGTCAGTCGCCGGTGGTGCGGCGGCGGCGGCGACGGCGGTGCCTTTTGTTGCCAGCCTGACACCGTCGGAACGGGCCAAGGCCGCCGGTGCGCCGGTCGAGGCGGATGTCAGCAAGCTTGCGCCGGGTGAAATGACGACGGTCGAATGGCAGGGCAAGCCGGTGTGGATTCTGCGTCGCACACCGGAAATGCTGGCCACGCTGGACCAGACGGAAGATCTGGTCGCCGACCCCAAGTCCGAGGCCTCTGTGCAACCGGAATACGCCCAGAATCAGGCGCGTTCGATCAAACCCGAGTTTCTGGTGACGGTGGGCATCTGTACCCATCTGGGCTGTTCTCCGTCCGAAAAGTTCAAGAGCGGCGAGGCCAGCGGGCTGGGCGCCGACTGGCCCGGCGGTTTCCTGTGCCCGTGCCACGGTTCGACTTTCGATCTGGCCGCCCGCGTCTACAAGGGCAAGCCGGCTCCGACGAACCTCGACGTGCCGCCGCACAAGTATCTGGCGGATACCAAGATCCTGATTGGCGAAGATGGGACGGCATAAGCAATGACCTCAAAATCTCAAGCTCTGCTGGACTGGGTGGACGAGCGTTTTCCGCTGACGTCGACCTGGAAGGCGCATCTCTCTGAGTATTACGCGCCGAAGAACTTCAACTTCTNNTCTGGTACTTCTTCGGCTCGCTGGCACTGCTGGTGCTGGTGATCCAGATCGTGACCGGCATTTTCCTGGTGATGCACTACAAGCCGGACGCCTCGCTCAACGACGCCGGCGTACCGGTGGCCTTCGCTGCCGTCGAGTACATCATGCGCGACGTGCCCGGCGGGTGGCTGATCCGCTACCTGCATTCGACCGGTGCGTCGGCCTTCTTCGTGGTCGTCTATCTGCACATGTTCCGCGGACTGCTGTACGGCTCCTATCGCAAGCCGCGCGAGCTGATCTGGCTGTTCGGCGTGGCCATTTTCCTGGCGCTGATGGCCGAGGCCTTCATGGGCTATCTGCTGCCGTGGGGACAGATGTCGTTCTGGGGCGCGCAGGTGATCGTGAACCTGTTCTCCGCCATTCCGATCATCGGGCCGGACCTGTCGATCGTGATCCGCGGTGACTTCGTGGTCTCCGACGCAACCCTCAACCGCTTCTTCTCCTTCCACGTCATCGCCGTGCCGCTGGTGCTGATCGGTCTGGTCGTGGCGCACATCGTGGCGCTGCACGAAGTGGGTTCGAACAACCCCGACGGTGTGGAGATCAAGAAGAAGAAGGACGCCAACGGCATCCCGCTCGACGGCATCCCCTTCCACCCCTACTACTCGGTCAAGGACATGGTCGGCGTGGTCGGCTTCCTGATCGTGTTCTCGGCGGTGCTGTTCTTCGCGCCTGAAGGCGGCGGTTACTTCCTGGAGTTCAACAACTTCATCCCGGCCGATCCGCTCAAGACGCCGCCGCACATTGCGCCGGTGTGGTACTTCACGCCGTTCTACTCGATCCTGCGTGCGGTGACCTATCCGCTGTTCGGCCTCGATGCCAAGTTCTGGGGCGTGGTGGCAATGGGCGCCGCGGTGTTGATCTTTGCCGCGCTGCCGTGGCTCGATCGCAGCCCGGTCAAGTCGATTCGCTACAAGGGCCCGATCTTCAAGACTGCGCTGGTGATCTTCGTGATCTGCTTCTGCATCCTGGGCTATCTGGGTGTGCAGCCGCCCGACAACGGCGGGATCAAGGATCGCACGGCACAGATCTGCTCGGTGCTGTACTTCGCGTTCTTCCTGCTGATGCCCTGGTACAGCAAGATGGACAGCTGCAAACCGGAACCGGAAAGGGTGACTTCCTGATGAAAACGCGTGCAATGAAACTGATCAAGCGCTTGGCCGCCATGGTGATGTTTGCGCCGCTGATGGCCCTGGCATCGGGCGATGTGGCGCTCGACAAGGCGCCGGTGAGCACCGACCCTGCCGCGCTGCAGCACGGCGCCAAGCTGTTCGTCAATTACTGTCTGAACTGCCACGGGGCGAGCTATCTGCGCTACAACCGGCTGAAGGACATCGGCCTGTCCGAGGAACTGATCAAGGACAACCTGATGTTCACCACCGACAAAATCGGCGAACAGATGAAGATCGCGATGACCCGCGAAGAGGGCAAGCTCTGGTTTGGCGCGGCGCCGCCCGATCTGACGCTGATTGCGCGTTCGCGTGCGCCATCCATGTCCTATAGCGGCGCCGACTGGCTGTACACCTATCTGCGTTCGTTCTACCGTGACCCCGCCCGCCCGACCGGCTGGAACAACACGGTGTTCGAAAACGTCGGCATGCCGCACGTGCTGTGGGAGCTGCAGGGCGACCAGGTGGCGCACATCGAAGAGCAGGACGACGGCCATGGCGGCAAGGTCAAGCATGTCAGCCTGTCGCTGGACAAGCCGGGGACCCTGTCGGTCGAAGACTATGACAAGTCGGTCGCCGATCTGGTGTCGTTCATGGTCTGGATGGGCGAGCCGGTGGCGGAAAAGCGCAAGAGCATCGGTGTGTTTGTCCTGATTTTTCTGGCCGGTCTGTTTGTCCTGAGCTACGCGCTCAAGAAAAACTTCTGGAAAGATATTCATTGATCGGCGGGCCGCCGGTGGCGGCCTGTAGTGATCTTTCGCGCCGTATGCCTCTGGGCATGCGGCGTTCAGCTTTCATGGAGCTGTTACTGACATGATGAATCTGTATTCCGGTACGACTGATCCCTTCAGTCATCGTTGCCGGATTGTGTTGTTTGAAAAAGGCATGGACTTCCAGGTCATCGACGTCGACCTCGATCACAAGCCTGAAGACATCGCCGTTATCAACCCGTACAACCGGGTGCCGGTGCTGGTCGATCGCGATCTGGTGCTGCACGAAGCGAACATCATCAACGAGTACATCGACGNNNCCGCATCCGCAGCTGATGCCGCCGGACCCGATCCTGCGGGCCAAGGCGCGCCAGCTACTGCACAGCTTCGAGCAAGAGCTGTTTTCGGACATCGCGACGCTCGAAAAGAACCTCAAGGGTGCCGACAAAGTGCGCGCATCGATCCGCGACCAGCTCACCCAGTTGGCGCCGATTCTGGCCAATCAGACCTTCCTGCTGGGCGAAGAGTTTTCGATGCTCGACGTGGCGGTGGCACCGCTGCTGTGGCGCCTCGAACACTACGGCATCGACCTGCCAAAGGCTGCGGTGCCGCTGATGAAATATGCTGAACGCATCTTCAGCCGGCAGGGTTTCATCGACGCGCTGACGCCGTCGGAAAAAATCATGCGCCGCTGACCGGGCGGTGGCTGCGGCGTTGAGAGGAGGCCTATCGTGGGCACTGTTTCGACCAAACCCTATCTGATCCGGGCGATTTACGAGTGGTGCCTCGACCAGGGCTATACGCCGTATCTGGCGGCGCTTGTGGACGCGCACACGCGCGTCCCGGCCGGCGCAGCGCGGGATGGTCAGATCGTGCTCAACATCAGCCCCGATGCGACCCATCAGCTCGAGATGGGCAATGATTTCATCCAGTTCCAGGCCCGCTTCGGCGGCAAGGCACAGCTGCTGAATGTGCCGGTCGCCAACGTGATCGCGGTCTATGCGCGGGAAAATGGTCACGGCATGGCTTTCGAGGTCGAATCGGATGCGCTGCCGGAGCCCGATGCCGCCGCGATTTCGCCGGTGCAGGCCGTGCCCGACGCCACCGGGGACGGGGACGATGTCACCGGCGGCGATGGCGAGGATGATCCGCCGGACGCGCCGGGGCCCGATGCGCCCGGCGGCGGCCGCGGCCACCTCAAGGTCATCAAGTAGCCGCAACGCCGGCGCGACGCGCTGGCGCTGCCGGGGGCTTTTCTCCCATCGTTTCCATGCCGGCCGACAGGCCCGTCCATTCCCGATACAGCGCGGCCAGCCGTCCGCCCATCGCGTCGGCCGACCAGGTGCGCGCATAGGCGTGTGCTTCCAGCGCCAGCCGGTGGCGCAGCGGCGCATCGCCGAGCAGTCCGTCGACCACTGCAGCGAAGCCCTCTGCCGAGTCGGGCGCGATGCGGCAGCCTTGCTCCGGATTGACGATGTCGCAGGTACCCATCCGGGCCAATGCGACGGCCGGAATACCCATCGCCATCGCTTCGAGCAGCACCAGGCCCTGGGTCTCGGTGCGTGAGGCAAACACGAACAGGTCGGCGGCGCGATAGCAGTCATGCAGTTCGCGGTGGCGCTCCAGATAGCCCAGAAAGCGCACGTTGTCGTCGATGCCGAGCCGGCTGCTCAGTGCCTGCAGCGAGGCCAGCGCCGGCCCTTCGCCAGTGACGATGAGCAGCACGTCGGGGTGAGCGTGGCGCAGGCGCGCGGTCGCCTCGAGGAGTAGCTCGATGTTTTTCTCGTGCGCCACCCGACCCACGAAGAGCAGTAGCTTGCGCGAGGCGTCGATCCCGTAGCGGGCGCGAAACAGCTTGCCGTCGCCGCCATGAAAGCCGCTGCACGGAATGCCTGTGGGCAGCACGTGCAGTGGCGTGGTCACGCCATATCCGGTCAAGGTGTCGCGCATCGCCGACGAGGGCACGATGACGGCGTCGAGCGCATTGCACTGGCGGCGCGAGAAGTGCCGCGCCAGCGCACGCATCCAGCGCCGCGGGGCGTAACGGATGTAGTGGTAGAGGTATTCCTCGAAAAAGGTGTGATAGGTCGCCACGCAGGGCACGCCGAGTGCCTGCGCCAGATCCAGCCCGGCGTAGTGGGCGATGAACGGGGTCTGGGCGTGGATCAGGTCGGGCGGATTGTCGCGCAGCCGGGGCAGCAGGGCGCGGATGTGGCGCCGTTGCATGATGCGGTCTTCCGGGTCGATGGGCAGGTAGTGCGAGGGGATGCGCAGCACCGCTGATTCGTGGGTTGCGTCTCCGGCGGGATAGGCGGGGGCGATCAGGGTGGTGGTGACGGCGTGCTTGGCGAGGCTGTGGCGGAAGGTTTCAATCGACGTGCTGACCCCGTTGATGCGGGGAAAATACACGTCGGAGATCATGAGCGTGTGCATGAAGGCGCTTTGCGGACGAGATGCACTCAAGCCTAGCCGCTGCGCATGACGGTATCGTTGCAGCGACGTGCGCTGGGCTTGATTGGCGTCACCGCGACCGGCGCGCACTTGCGCTATAAACTGTGGGCCGGATGCGCCGTTGACCCAGGAGTGCGACCTGGGAGACGCGCGTGGCGGACCCGCCGCTGCGCAAAGAACAGAGGATGAAGGCATGCAATGGACCGAAGAACTGGCGCTTGGCGTCGGCCCGATGGATCAGACCCACAAGGAGTTCGTCGACTGCTTCAATGCCCTCGCCGCGGCGCCGAACGAGACCTTTCTGGCCGCCTTCGATGCGTTCATTGCGCATACCGTGGCGCATTTCGACCAGGAGAACGCGTGGATGGCCGCGATCAATTTTCCCGGTTGCCACAAGGCCGAGCATGATCGCGTGCTGGCCGTGATCGTTGATGTGCGCGCGCGCGTCGAGAAAGGCGACGTGGCGCTGGGGCGGCGCCTGATCGAGGAGCTGCCGCAGTGGTTCGAGACCCACGCCAGCGGCATGGACGCGGCGCTGGCCTTTCATATGCAGACCATCGAGTTCGACACCACAACCGGTGTGGTCGGCAATCCGGCCGCGCTCGGCGGCGTCGACTGCTCGACGGCGACCACGGCCGATCAGGCCTGAGCCCGGCGCTCAGCCGAAACGGCTGTCGAGAAAGGGAAAATCCGGCCTCGGCCGCCGCCCCGACATGAGGTCGGCCAGCGCCGCCGCCGAGCCGCAGGCCAGCGTCCAGCCCAGCGTGCCGTGGCCGGTGTTGTAGTACAGATTGAGTAGCCCGCTCTTGCCGATCAATGGTCGGTTGCTCGGGGTGGTCGGGCGCAGTCCGCACCACGCCTCGGCGGCGTCGAGGTCGGTGGCGCCGGCGAAATGGGTGTCGACCCACGCCAGCATCGCGGCTTCGCGCCGCGGGTCGGGTGACAAGTCGTAGCCGTTGAGCTCGGCCGTGCCGGCCACGCGCAAGGTGTTGCCGAGGCGGGAGCACACAATCCGCCGCGCCTCGTCGGTGAGGCTGACCAGCGGCGCCCGCGCCGGCGCGACGATCGGCACGCTCACCGAGTAGCCCTTGACCGGATAGATCGGCAGCCGCTCGCCCAGCGGTGCCACCAGCAGCGGGCTGTAGCTGCCCATGCACAGCACGTAGCTCGACGCGTCGAGGCGCGCGCTGCTGCCGTCCGGGCGGGTCACGCGCACGCCCTCGATCAGCCCGCCCTGGTGGTCCAGCGCGTCGACCCGCGTCTCGAAGTGGAAGCGCACGCCCTCGGCCTTGAGGCGCAGCGTCAGCGCGTCGATGAATTCCTTGGCGTCGCCGGCCTCGTCGTCCGGCGCGTAGATGCCGCCCAGCGGGGGGCGCGCCATGTGCGCCAGCGCCGGTTCGATGGCCAGGCAGCGCGCCGTGTCGCAAGCCTCGGCGGCGATTGCGTAGGCCGCCAGTTCGGCCACGCGGGCCGGGATCCGTGCCACTTCCGCAGCGTCGAAAAACAGGTGGAGAATGCCGCGCCGGGCGTGGGTGTAGTCCAGCTCCGTGGCGCCGCGCAAGGCTTGCAGACACTCGCGGCTGTAGCGCGCCAGTGCGGCGATGGCGGCGGTGTTGCGGCGGGTGCGCCAGGGCAGGCACTCGCGCAGGAAGCGCGCCGCCCACAGCCACTGGTGCCAGTCGGCGCGCGGGGTGACGCGCAGCGGCGCGGCGTCGTTTCCCAGCCAGCGCAGGATGGTGCCCGGTGCGCCGGGGTTGGCCCACGGCTCGGGATGGCTGACCGAAATCTGCCCGCCGTTGGCGAAGCTGGTCTCCATCGCCGGCCCCGGCTGACGGTCGACCACGCTGACGTCGAATCCGGCGTGCTTCAGATACCAGGCGGAGGTGACGCCGGCGAGACCGGCACCGAGAACCAGAACGTGCATGGCGGAGGGGCTGTGGTGGGAGGCGCTGTGGCGGCGCAGCGCGGTCAATCGAGAGGGGATGATACCGCCAACGTGCAGCGCGTACCGGAAAACGGGATAATCCGGGCTGACCGATCCCAGATTCTCCGGAGTTCCCTCGCATGAAACGTGTCACCCTCACCCAGTTCCTGATCGAGCAGCAGCGCGCCGGCCGCACCACCGCCGATCTGCGCCTGCTCACCGAAGTGGTGGCGCGCGCCGTCAAGGCGATCAGCGTCAACGTCTCCAAAGGTGCGCTGGCTGGCGTGCTGGGCGAGGCGGGCTCGGACAACATCCAGGGCGAGGCGCAGAAAAAGCTCGACGTGATCGCCAACGAGATCCTGATCCAGGCCAACGAGTGGGGCGGTCACCTGGCCGGCATGGCCTCCGAGGAGGTCGACACCGTGCAGGCGATCCCGCGCGATTACCCCAAGGGCGGCTACCTGCTGCTGTTCGACCCGCTCGACGGTTCGTCGAACATCGACGTGAATGTGTCGGTCGGCACCATCTTCTCCGTGCTGCGTTGCCCCGACGGCTGCGTCGAGCCCACCGAGGCCGACTTCCTCCAGCCCGGCAGCGCGCAGGTGGCCGCCGGCTACGCGGTCTATGGCCCGTCGACCCAGCTCATCCTCACCGTCGGCGAGGGCGTGCATGGCTTCACGCTGGATCGCGAGATGGGCAGCTTTGTGTATACCCACCCGTTCATGACCGTGCCCGCCGACACCCAGGAATACGCCATCAATGCCTCCAACGCGCGTTTCTGGGAGGCGCCGATCAAGCGCTACGTGGGCGAGATGCAGGAAGGCAAGCACGGCCCGCGCGGCAAGGACTTCAACATGCGCTGGGTCGCCTCGATGGTCGCCGACGTGCATCGCATCCTCACCCGCGGCGGGGTGTTCATGTACCCGATCGACGAAAAATGTCGCGACAAGGGCGGCAAGCTGCGTCTGATGTACGAGGCCAACCCGATGGCGATGCTGGTCGAGCAGGCCGGCGGCGCCGCCTCCACCGGGCGCGAGCGCATTCTCGACGTGGTGCCGACGCGGCTGCACCAGCGCGTGCCGGTGATTCTCGGCTCCAAGAACGAAGTCGAGCGCGCAGCGGCCTATCACCGCGAATAAGGCCGGCGCGCCGGCTCGCCGCAACGCCCCCGCGCCGACGGGGGCGTTTTCGTTAACCGCCCCGTGCGTCTTGCCTCCGCGCGGCGCGGTGCGCACACTGACGGTGATGACAGGCACATGGGTCCGCGGAATTTATCGCCGCCGCTCGCGTCAACCTGCCGAGACCGTCAGCCACGGAGGGACCCCATGCCCCTGAGCCCGCAGCAACGAGAAGCGGCGGCGCTGTCGCCGACGCCACCCGACCCCCTGCGTCGGGCCATCGACGCCGCCTGCCGCCCGCCCGAGCCGGACTGCGTGCCGCCACTGATCGCGGCCGCGCGCCTGCCGCCCGATCTGGCAGCGCGGGTGCACACGCTGGCCCGGCAGCTGGTGATCGGCCTGCGCGAGCGGCGCGTCCACGCTGGCGGGGTCGACGCGCTGATGAAGGAATTCGCGCTCTCCAGCCACGAAGGCGTGGCGCTGATGTGTCTGGCCGAGGCGCTGCTGCGCGTGCCCGACAGCGACACCGCCGACCAGCTCATCCGCGACAAGCTCGCCGGCGGCGACTGGCGCGCCCATCTCGGCCACAGCCGCTCGATGTTTGTAAACGCCGCCAGCTGGGGGCTGCTGATTACCGGCGACTTGGTCAGCACGCGCAGCGAGGCGGGGCTCGCCGCCGCGCTCAAACGGCTGGTGGCGCGCGGCGGCGAGCCGGTAATCCGCGGCGGCATGGATCTGGCGATGCGCCTGCTCGGCGAGCAGTTCGTGGCCGGGCGCGACATCGCCGAAGCGCTCGAACGCGGCGCCGCGCGGCATGCCCGCGGCTATCGCCACTCCTTCGACATGCTCGGCGAAGCGGCGATGACGGCCGGCGACGCGGCGCACTATTTGACCCAATACACCCGCGCGATCCACGCCATCGGCAATGGCGACGGCCCGCGCGGGGTGGTCGACGCCGACGGCATCTCGGTCAAGCTCAGCGCGCTGCATCCGCGCTACGTGTGGGCGCAGCGCGCGCGGGTGATGGCCGAGCTGCTGCCGCGGCTCAAGGGGCTGTGCCTGCTCGCCCGTGGCTACGACATCGGTCTGAACATCGACGCCGAGGAGGCCGACCGGCTGGCGTTGTCGCTCGACGTGCTCGACGCGCTGGCGTGCGACCCCGACCTGGCCGACTGGGATGGCCTCGGCTTCGTCGTGCAGGCCTACCAGAAGCGCGCGCCGCGGGTGATCGAGTTTCTCATCGATCTGGCCCGGCGCAGCGGCCACCGGCTGATGCTGCGGCTGGTCAAGGGCGCCTACTG
>JAGRFQ010000003.1 GCA_020445945.1 Rhodocyclaceae bacterium | reverse complement strand
CTCAGCGGCCACCGCCGCGCCGCGCTGTGGCAAACCAGCGGCCTGCACCGCCAGGGCGACCTCTTCGACACCGCCCCGCCGCAAGAAGCCACCGTGCGCCTGCCCGAAGCCAGCGAAGGCGAAACCATCCTCACCGACTACGCCAGCCTCGGCTTCAGCCTCGGCCGCCACCCCCTCGCCCTGCTGCGCGAGCGCCTCACCGAGCGCCGCTTCCTCGCCGCCGACACCCTCCAGCACCTGCCCCACGCCGCCCTCGTGCGCGCCGCCGGCATCGTCACCTGCCGACAACGCCCGGGCACCGCCAGCGGCATCGTCTTCGTCACCCTCGAAGACGAAACCGGCATGAGCAACATCGTCGTCTACTCAGACCTCGCCGAACGCCAGCGCCAGATCCTCCTCGGCGCCCGCCTGCTCGGCGTCTACGGCCAACTCCAGCGCGACGGCCGCGTGGTGCATGTGCTGGCGAAACGACTGGTGGACTTGACCGACTGGATGGCGGAGCTGACCACGCGGAGTCGGGATTTTCATTGAGGGGGTGTGGATCGGCAGAGCCTGCCGGCGCTGCTGACTTCACGACACTCGCGCTTGCTCGCCACTCATGGCGCTGGGGTGGCATCTTCGATCTGGAATGATGTAGCGTTCAGCTTATCCAGCGTGGCTGCGAAAATGTCGAAGCTCCCCGGCGGGGCGTGCTGACGATGTGCCCCAGGCCGGGCGCGGCGGCGGGTTTGGGCGAAAGATGCCCCTGTGGCTGACGGTCAACAAGGACAACGCTGGCGCCATCGCGTGGTACACCCGAAAGGGCTTCAAGAACGCGGGGGCGATTGTTCAAGATATTGGGGCGGGGTACGTGATGGATGACTACCGAATGGAGAAGTCGATCTCGCCACACGTACCGGGAAGCTGCGAGCCATGCTGATCCAGGGCTGTTGTCATTGCGCCAACATTTCCTTCGAACTCGACTGGTCGCCCTCGCCGTCCGAGATTCCGGCGCGCGCGTGCGACTGCTCTTTTTGCACGAAGCACGGTGGCGTCTGGACCGCGTATCCAGGCGGTGCGCTGACCGTCCGCGTCAAAAGCAGCGAGCTTGTCTCCCGCTACGCGTTTGGCACGCGCACTGCGCACTTTCACGTGTGTCGGCAATGCGGCGTGGTGCCGCTTGTGACGAGCGAGATTGAGGGGCGGGTGTTTGCGGTGGTGAATGTGAACACATTCAGCAATGTGCCGGCCGCGATGCTCAGGCATGCGGCGGCGTCGTTTGACGGCGAGGACACCTCAGACCGACTGGCGAGGCGCGCGCGGAACTGGATTGGGGATGTCAGCTTTGTCGCAGGCGACGTCTAGCTAGGCCGCGGGCGGTGCTGCGCGCGTCCGCGAAACCCGGCCTTGATGAAACCAGATTGATGTCCAGCGGCGACCATCGGGGTGTTCGAAGACGTCGGGCAACAGCATCAAGCTGTGGCCACCGCCTTCGGCGCTCCGGCCGTGCAACCACAGCACGCCGCCCATGGCGACGCTGCTGCCCGCCAGATCGTACTGTTGACGTTCGCCCGGCGGCACCCACGCACCCGCTTCGCACAACGTGAGCCGGCCCTGGCCGGCGCGCTGATTCCAGCGGTGAAGTGCGGCGCAGCTAAGCCACAACACGGCGACCGCGAAAGCGCCCCACTGATCCGGCAGGGCCCATACAAAACAAACCGCCCCGAGTGCTGTCGCCGATATGAATCGACGGAGCAGACGGGACGGTCTGAGAGTGAGCGTCAGCGGAAACCGGAGCGTGCCCGGCCGACTTGGCTCAGATGCGGCCGAGGGCAAGCGTGCCGTTGGTGCCGCCGAAGCCGAAGGAGTTGGTCAATGCGGCCCGGATCTCCATCTCGCGCGCTTTGTTGGCAACGTAGTCGAGGTCGCAGGCAGGATCCTGCTCGAAGATATTGATCGTTGGTGGCGATATCTGGTTTTTGACCGCCAGCGCGGTGAACACGGCTTCGATGCCACCCGCGGCACCGAGCAGGTGCCCGGTCATCGACTTGGTGGAGTTGACCACCAGGTTGTGGGCGTGGTCGCCAAAGCAACGCTTTACGGCAACCGTTTCGGCCACGTCGCCGAGCGGCGTGGAGGTGCCGTGGGCGTTGATGTAGTCGAACGCCGAGACGTCGAGATGCGCGTCCTTGATGGCATTGGTCATGCTGCGCGCGGCGCCGTCACCGTCTTCGCACGGGGCGGTCATGTGGTGGGCGTCGGCGCTCATGCCGTAGCCCAGCACCTCGGCGTAGATCTTTGCGCCACGGGCCTTGGCGCGCTCGTACTCTTCCACCACCACGACACCTGCGCCTTCGCCAAGCACGAAACCATCGCGCCCGGCGTCCCACGGCCGACTTGCCGTCGCCGGGTCGTCATTGCGCGTCGACAAGGCGCGCGCGGCGGCGAAACCGCCAACCGCCAGCGGGGTCACGGTTGCCTCGGCGCCACCGGCGACCATCACGTCGACGTCGCCGTACTGGATCATCCGCGCGGCTTCGCCAATGCAGTGGGTTGCGGTGGTGCATGCGGTCACCATCGCCAGGCACGGCCCCTTGAAGCCGTACATGATCGACAGATGCCCGGCGATCATGTTGATGATCGTGCCCGGGATGAAGAACGGGGAAATCTTGCGCGGACCGGACTTGAGATAGTCGCTGTGCGTCGCTTCGATCATCGGCAGACCGCCAATGCCCGAACCGATGTTCACGCCAATGCGCTCGGCGCTGTCGCCCGCGGTTTCGATGCCTGCGTCCTTGACCGCCTGAATGCCGGCGGCAAGACCGTAATGAATGAAGGTGTCCATCCGTCGCGCGTCTTTCGGCGACAGGTAGGTTCCGATGTCGAAGTCTCGAACTTCACCGGCAATCTTGACCGGAAAGTTCGAGACATCGAACCGGGTAATCTCGGAAATACCGGAACGGCCATTGACAATGTTGTCCCAAGCCTCCGGAATGGAATTGCCAACGGGGGATACGATTCCCAGGCCCGTAATTACAACTCTGCGACGTGTCAATGTACGCTCCGGTAGTCGATGATTATTTGCCCAAATGCGCGCTAACGTAGTCGATCGCCTGCTGCACGGTGGTGATCTTCTCCGCTTCCTCGTCCGGAATCTCGCATTCGAACTCTTCTTCGAGTGCCATCACGAGTTCCACGGTGTCCAGCGAATCTGCACCAAGATCGTCAACGAACGAAGACTCGTTCTTGATTTCCGACTCATTTACACCGAGTTGTTCCGCGACGATTTTCTTGACGCGCTGTTCGATGTTCTCCATGAAAAAACTCCTTCCCTGAATGTGCGGGTGTGTGGTTAAAGCGGGCGTATTCTACCAAAAAGGCACGCCCGCGAGCGGTTCGAGTTTACGCCATGTACATGCCGCCATTGACATGTAGCGTGGTTCCACTGACATACGACGCCGCCGGGGAGGCCAAAAAACCAACCGCAGCTGCGATTTCTTCCGGCTGACCAAGGCGGCCAACCGCGATCTGACCGACCAGCGCGTCTCGCGCCGCATCGGGCAACGCACGGGTCATATCGGTGTCGATGAAGCCGGGGGCAACGCAATTGACGGTAATGTTGCGACTGCCCAGCTCGCGCGCCAATGCGCGCGTCATGCCGCCAACGCCGGCCTTGGCCGCTGCATAGTTGGCCTGGCCGGGATTGCCGGAGCTGGCCACCACCGACGTAATGTTGACGATCCGTCCGCCGCGCGCCTTCATCATCCCGCGCATGACCAGGCGCGACATCCGGAACACCGCCTTCAGGTTGGTGTCGATCACGGCGTCCCACTCCTCGTCCTTCATCCGCATGGCCAGGTTGTCACGCGTGATGCCGGCGTTATTGACCAGGATGCGCACCGCTCCATGCGCCTTTTCGATGCCGGACACCGCAGCCTCACAGGCCGCCGCATCGGTGACGTCAAGCTGTAGCCCCACGCCCTTGAAACCGGCGTCGGCCAACGCGGCGGAAATCTGCGCCGCGCCGCTTTCCGACGTCGCGGTACCAATCACCTCGGCGCCCATCCGCGCCAGCTCCATCGCCACCGCGCGGCCGATTCCGCGCGAGGCGCCCGTTACGAGGGCAACCTGCCCTTCCAGCACAGCACTCATGCCTCACCTCCGGCCAGCGCGATCGCATCGGCGAGCGAGGCAGCATCTACCACCGCTGCGCCCTGCACGTCGCGGGCAATTCGTTTGGTTAGTCCGGCCAGCACCTTGCCTGGCCCGCATTCGATCACCGCGGCCACGCCGTTCGAGGCCATCGCTTCGACGGTTTCAATCCAGCGTACCGGCGAATACGCCTGGCGCACCAACGCGTCGCGGATCAGCTCCGGGGCGTCGCAGACCGCAACATCAACGTTGTTAATCACCGGCAGGACCGGCGCCGACAACGAAATTTCAGCCAGCCGCGCGGCAAGTTTTTCCGCAGCCGGCTTCATCAGATTACAGTGAAAAGGCGCGCTCACCGGCAGCAGCACAGCGCGCTTGGCGCCGCGCGACTTGGCCTCGGCCATCGCGCGCTCGACCGCCGCCGCAGCGCCGGCAATCACGATTTGTCCCGGTGCGTTCAGGTTGGCAGCGGAAACCACCTCGCCCTGCGCCACCTCGGTACACACTTGAATCACCGCGTCCGCATCGAGGCCCAGCAAAGCCGCCATCGCTCCTTCGCCCTGCGGTACCGCCTCCTGCATTGCGGCGGCGCGCAAACGCACCAGCGGCACTGCATCGGAAAACGCCAAGGCCTCGGCGGCGACCAGCGCCGCGTACTCGCCGAGGCTGTGCCCGGCGACAAAATCCGGCGCCGGGCCACCGGCCGCACGCCACGCGCGATATACCGCCACGCCGGCGGTGAGCATCAGCGGCTGGGTATTCACGGTCTGGGCAAGACGCTCGGCCGGACCCTCATTGACCATCGCCCACAGGTCGTCGCCCAGGGCGTCGGAGGCCTCTTCGAAGGTTTGGCGAATCACGGCGCTGTCGCCATAGGCGCTCATCATGCCGACCGATTGCGAGCCCTGCCCCGGAAACACAAGTGCAAACTTCATGAACCCTCCCGAACCAACAGATCAATACGCGATCAGCGCCGCGCCCCAGGTAAATCCACCGCCGACACCTTCGAGGACGATGTTTTGCCCACGCACGATACGGCCGTCGCGAATGGCGGCGTCCAGCGCCAGCGGAATCGACGCAGCCGAGGTGTTGCCATGCGCACCGACGGTGGCGATGACCTTTTCCAGCGGAATGCCGACCCGTTTGGCGGTCGATTGAATAATGCGGATGTTGGCCTGATGTGGGATCAGCCAATCAATCTGGTCGACGCTCATGCCGGCCGCGTCGAGCACCTCGCTGGCGACGTCGCCGAGCACCCGCACCGCAAACTTGAAGACGGCCTGACCGTCCATGCGCAGGAATGGATCGCCCAGCACCTTGCCCGAGGAGATCGCCCCCGGGACAGCCAGAATCTTGTGGTGCAAGCCGTCCGCATGCAGCGCCGTCGCGAGCACGCCGGGTTGGTCGGCAGCTTCGAGCACGACGGCGCCCGCGCCATCGCCGAACAGCACGCAGGTGCCGCGATCGCTCCAGTCCAGAATGCGCGAAAACACCTCGGCACCTACCACCAGCGCGCGCTGATGACTGCCGGAACGGATGAATTTTTCGGCGATCGACAAGGCATACGCAAAACCGCTGCACACCGCCTGCACGTCGAACGCCGCGCCATCGTTACGGATGCCGAGGCGCGACTGGAGCAGCGCCGCGGTACTCGGGAAGATGAAGTCCGGCGTTGAGGTCGCGACAATGATCAGGTCGATATCGTCGCCCGACGCGCCGGCCGCTTCGATCGCGCGCCGCGAGGCGACTTCGGCCAGATCGCTGGCGCTCTGCCCTTCTGCGGCAAAGTGGCGCGCCCGGATGCCGGTACGTGTGGCAATCCACTCGTCGGATGTCTCGATCCCGCGGGCGACGAGATCATCGTTGGTGACCGGCGCGCCCGGAAGATAACTCCCGGTGCCGGAAATGCGTGCGTGGATCATGCAACCGCCTCACGCATCGCCAGCCGTTCGCCGATGCGCTCGATGAGCCGGTTGCCGGCGGCTTCAGCGGCCCGAGTAATCGCCTGTTCAAAGGCGATCACATCGGCAGCGCCGTGGCTCTTGAGCACCACCCCGCGCAAGCCCAGCAGCGCGGCGCCGTTGTAATAGCGGTGATCCACCCGGCGCTTGAAGCGCTTGAGCGCCGGCAGCGCGATCAGCGCCATCAGTTTGGTGAACCAGTTGCGGGTGAATTCCTGACGCAGGAAGGTGGCCAGCATCTGCGCCAGGCCTTCGGATGTTTTGAGCGCCACGTTGCCGACAAACCCATCGCACACCACCACGTCGGTCGTCCCCTTGTAGATATCGTCGCCTTCTACGTTACCGTAAAAATTCAGGCCGCTGTGGCGGAGCAGCTCGCTCGCTTTCTTGACGACTTCGTTGCCCTTGATGTCTTCTTCGCCGATATTGAGCAAACCAACCGACGGGCGCTCTTCGTGCTCGACCGCCGACACCAGCGCTGCGCCCATGATGCCGAACTGCAGCAGATGCTCTTCGCTGCAGTCTACGTTGGCACCGAGATCGAGTACATAAGTATGACCACGTAGCGACGGCAATACCGACGCGATGGCCGGGCGGTCGATGCCGGGCAGGGTCTTGAGCACGAAGCGGGAGATCGCCATCAATGCGCCGGTATTGCCGGCCGACACCGCCACCTGGGCTTCGTCCGATTTCACCAGATTGATCGCCACGCGCATCGAGGAGTCCTTCTTCGAGCGCAGTGCCGTTGCCGGCGGCTCATCCATCCCGACGACCTGACTCGCGAACTGAATCCGGATACGTTCGCGGACGGCCGCATCCACCGTCGACAACAGCGGTTCAATCACGTCCGGATCGCCGACCAGCACAACGCGTGCAGCAGCATCGTGCGCCAGGAATGCACACGCAGCCGGCACGGTCACGACGGGGCCGTGGTCGCCGCCCATGGCGTCGACTGCAATAGTGATATTCATCGACATCGGGCCTGCTCGGTCAGAAAACGAGGACGAAAAAACGGCGCGATCGCAAGCCGCGTCGCGCCGTTCTCGATGACGAAATTACTCGCCTTTGGCCTTGACGACCTTTTTGCCGCGATAGAAACCGTTCGGGCTGATGTGATGACGCAGATGCACTTCGCCGGTGGTGGACTCAACCGCCAGCGGCGCACTCGTCAGGCCATCGTGGGCACGGCGCATACCGCGCTTGGAGGGCGACTTTTTGTTCTGTTGAACTGCCATTGCAAAAACTCCCAGGAGCAATCAATCCTTACTGCCCTTGCCCGCCCGCACATTTTCGAGCACCGCAAAAGGCGATTCTTTCGCCACCGCACCCAGGGGCAACGGCGGCTCGCATTGTTCATGTCGTGGCGCGAAAGGCAAGGCCAGCAGGACTTCGTCCTCGATCAGCGGCAGCAGCGCAAACGCGCTGTCGGCGTGAATCGAATCAAAATCCTCGTCCGTATCTTCGTCCGGAAGCGTCTGATCGGGGGGCACCAACAGCAGCCGGCCCCGCGTGTTGAACGCCCACGGCATCGGACCCAGACAACGTTGACACTGAATCATCAGCGTTCCACGGGTCACCACATCGACGAAGAGCTGCCCCTGATCCCCGCGTACACCCGCAACCTCGAATTCGAGATCGCCCGATGGCGCAACCGCAAGCGCCGCCAAGCGCTCAAAACCGGATACCGGCTCCCGGGCTGCCAGATGCCGACCCTCGCGCGCGAAGGCGGGGGCATCAATGGTGTAGCTCTCTCGCGACATAAGCCGGGCATGATAGTATTTTCGCCCTGCGCTGTCAAAATCCTTTGCACTCGCGCCAACCTCTCTTCTTTGCCGGCTGCATGCACCTGATTCTCGCCTCGACCTCCGCCTATCGCCGCGAACTGCTCGCGCGCTTTCAACTGCCCTTCGATGTAGTGCGCCCCGAGGTCGACGAGACCCCGCTAGCGGGTGAAGCCGCCCCCCAGACCGCTGAGCGGCTTGCCCTCGCCAAAGCCTCCGCCGTGGCGGCCAAACATCCGGACGCGCTGGTCATCGGCAGCGATCAGGTCGCCTACGCCGGCGCAACGCGCTTTGGCAAGCCCGGCACGATCGATGGCGCAATCGCCCAGCTTCGCCAAATGCGCGGCCAGGCGATCGTTTTTCACACCGGCGTGGCGCTCGTCAACGGCCGAACCGGCGCCGTTCAGGTCGAAGGCGTCCCCACCCGGGTGCGGGTACGCGATCTCACCGACGACGAGATCGTGCGTTACGTCCATGCAGAGCACGTGCTCGATTGCGCCGGCAGCGCCAAATCCGAAGGCCTCGGCATCAGCCTCCTCGACGCGCTCAGCGGCGACGACCCAAGCGCGCTGATTGGCCTGCCACTCATTGCGCTGGCGCGCATGCTGCGCACCCAGGGTATTGCGCTGCCATGAGCCAACCACGTCGCGGCACGCTCTATCTCGTGCCCGCCAGTCTTGGCGAGAGCCCACTGCGCAGCACGCTCCCCGAGGCGGTTGCCGAGCAGGCGCGCCGCCTGCAGCACTTCGTGGTCGAAAACGCCAAAACGGCGCGTGCCGATCTCAAACGCATCGACCACCCGACCGCGCTGCGCGAGCTGTCGATCGTCGAGCTGCCGCGCAACGCCGCACCTCAGGCGCTCGCCGATCTGCTCGCCCCGGCGCTGGACGGCAAGGATATCGGCCTGATGTCGGAAGCCGGGGTCCCTGCGGTCGCAGACCCCGGCGCCAGCCTGGTGCGCGAAGCCCATCGACTCGACATCCAGGTCATTCCGCTGGTCGGCCCGTCTTCGTTGCTGCTGGCCCTGATGGCCTCCGGACTCGATGGCCAGCGCTTCGCCTTTCATGGCTACCTGCCCGTGCAGGACGGTGCGCGAGCGTCGGCCCTCAAGACACTCGAAGCCGCTTCGCGCCAGCACCATCAAACCCAGCTGTTCATCGAGACGCCGTATCGCAACACCAAGATGTTCCACGCCCTGCTGACCAGCTGTCAGCCGGGCACCCGCGTGTGCGTGGCGCGCGGCTTGACCACGGCGGATGAGTGGGTGCGCACCTGCACGGTGGCGCGCTGGAAGAAATCACCGCCACCGTCGCTGGACAAGATCCCCACCGTTTTCCTGTTGCTGGCCGACTAAATCGCCGGCCGCACATCAGTACATCCCGTCGGGCAAGCCTTCGAGCAGCACCACATCGCCATCCCGCTCGATGACCTCCAGCGGGGTCAGGCGTGCGCCGCGGCATGGCCCGGCGATACAGCGCCCGCTGTCCGGCTCGTAGGTTGCGCCGTGGGTCGCGCAGATCAGATAGCGCCGCTCGGTGTCGAAGAACGCGCCCTCCAGCCAGTCCAGCTCGACCGCGACATGCGCGCAGGCGTTGATGTAAGCGTGCGGCCGTCCGTCATAGCGGACCACGAACGCCGGCCGCTCGATGCCGTCGCGGAGAATCATGAAACGCACGCCCGCGCCCCGCTCTTCGAGCGCCGAAGCGGCGCAGATCACGCGTTCTGTGCGAGCCATCGATCAAGCGCCGCAATCGAATCGACGCACACCCGATGCGGCAGCGCCCGCAACGCCGCCGCGTCGTGCGCCCCGTGGCTGATCGCCACCGCATCGACCCCGGCGTTGTGCGCCATCTCCAAATCATGCGAGGTATCGCCAATCATCAAGGTACGTGCCGGCTCGGTCGCCAGCTCGTCCATCAGCTCGAGGAGCATCGCCGGATGCGGCTTGGAGAAGCACTCGTCGGCGCAGCGGGTGGCATGAAAGTGCGCCCCCAGTCCGGCATGAGACAGCGCACGCGTCAGCCCGTGGCGGCTCTTGCCCGTAGCCACCGCCAGCATCCGGCCATCGCGCGCGAGGCGTTCGACCAATGCCGCTGCCCCCGCAAACAAGGCAAGCTCGTGGTCGCGCGCCAGATAATGATAGCGGTAGCGCTCGACCATTTTTGGGAAGTCCGCCCGGGCGAGCTCGGGCACCGCATAGCCCAGCGCCTCGTCCAGCCCGAGGCCGATGACGTGGCGTGCCCGCGCCTGCGTCGGCACCGGAAGTCCGAGGTCGCGACAGGCCGATTGAATCGCGCGCACGATCGCCGCTGCGGAGTCCAGCAAGGTGCCGTCCCAGTCGAACACGATCAATTCATAGCGCCGGTCCAAAATCCCGCTCCTCGGCCGCATCAACGCGCGCCAGATAATTTTGCAAGGCCGCCGGCAACGCTGCCTCGACTTCAATCTGCGCCCCCGTCAGCGGATGCGCGAAACGCAGCCGCGCTGCATGCAGAAACATCCGCGACAGATCCATCTGTCTGGCCAACTGCTTGTTGAGCGCAAAATCGCCGTACTTCTCGTCGCCGACCAGCGGATAGCCGCAGTGCGTCAAATGCACCCGGATCTGGTGCGTGCGCCCGGTCTTGAGTTCAACGCCCAACTCGCTCACCGAAGCCCAGCGCCGGCGCAGGGTAACGATGCTGTGCGCCGCCTTGCCGTCATCCTGCACCCGGACCCGGCGCTCACCATCCGCGGTGAGGTATTTATAGAGCGGCGTGCGAATGTGCTGACGCGGGTTCATCCAGCGCCCGGAAACAACGGTGAGGTAGTGTTTTTCGACCGCACCGCTACGCATCATCTCGTGCAAAGCCGAGAGCGCCGAGCGCTTCTTGGCAACGATCAGCAAGCCCGATGTTTCGCGATCGAGCCGATGCGCCAGTTCAAGCAGCCGGGCCTCGGGGCGCTGACTGCGCAATTGTTCAATCACGCCGAAGCTCACCCCGCTGCCACCATGCACCGCCATGCCGGAAAGCTTGTCGACGATCAGCAAGGCGTCGTCTTCGTACACCACCGGCAGCGCGACGCCCTGTGGCACAGAGCGCGCAGCGGGCGACTGACTCACCCGCACCGGCGGAATCCGCACCACGTCTTCGAGCGCCAGTCGATAGGTTTGCGCCGCCCGCCCGCCATTGACCCGCACTTGGCCACTGCGCAGCAAACGGTAGATATGGCTTTTCGGCACGCCTTTGAGTTCGCGCACGAGGAAATTGTCGATCCGCTGACCCGCGCTGGCGTCATCGATATTCACATGCCGGACCTCAAGGTTTTTGCTTTGCGCCATCATCCTGCCATATACTTGCGCCCTGACCGGTTCCGGTACGGCGCCACGCGGCCTTGAGCAAGATGCCAGGGTTTTCGCGGTAGCGTAGAGAGCCCGCTTTTGAAGGCTCCCGACCGGTCAGACGCATCCGCTCGCAGCCGAAAGAAGGCTGCGATGGTAACGCAAGCAAACCCTATTATGTTTTTTTGCTTAGTCGCGTTCCTTACGCGCAGGATCAGAGATTCCGGCCCAATGCGGCGGGAATTCATGAAAATCGACCAGCCGTCCCTCGTTAGCAAGAATTAACCGGATAAGAGCCATTCTCCAAAAAGATAACTCATAGACTTCCGTCTCGCACGAAGGTGCGCGCCGCTCGTCCTGCCCGTGAGAAGCTCGCGGGAGAACGAATCAATGAAGCGCATGCTTTTCAATGCGACGCAGGCCGAGGAACTCCGCGTCGCGATCGTCGATGGTCAAAAACTTGTTGACCTCGACATCGAATCGGCCGCCAAAGAACAACGCAAGAGCAACATCTACAAGGCCGTCATCACCCGGGTCGAACCCAGCCTTGAAGCCGCTTTTGTCGATTACGGAGCAGATCGCCACGGCTTTCTGCCCTTCAAGGAAATCGCCCGCAGCTATCTCGGCGGCAACGGCGACCAAGGCAAGGTCCGTCCGCAAGACGTCCTCAAGGAAGGTCACGAGCTGATCGTCCAGGTCGAGAAGGACGAGCGCGGCAACAAGGGCGCCGCCCTCACCACCTACATCTCGCTGGCCGGCCGCTACCTCGTGCTGATGCCCAACAACCCGCGCGGCGGCGGCGTGTCGCGGCGTGTCGAGGGTGACGAGCGCGCCGAACTGCGCGAGGTCATGGACCAGCTCGAAGTACCCTCGGGAATGAGTCTCATCGCCCGCACTGCCGCGATCGGCCGCACCGCCGAAGAGCTGCAGTGGGATCTGAACTACCTGCTCCAGCTGTGGAGCGCCATCGACGGTGCAGCCCACGCACAGGCCGGCGCCTTCCTGATCTACCAGGAAGGCAGCCTCGTGATTCGCGCCATCCGCGACTACTTCCAGCCCGACATCGGCGAAATCCTGGTCGACACCGACGACATCTTCGAGCAGGCGCAGCAGTTCATGGCGCACGTGATGCCGCAGAACGTCAACCGCGTCAAACGCTACGCCGACGACGTGCCGCTGTTCTCGCGCTTCCAGATCGAACACCAGATCGAATCGGCCTACTCGCGCCAGGTCACCCTGCCCTCGGGCGGCGCGATCGTCATCGACCACACCGAAGCGCTGGTCTCGGTCGACGTGAACTCCGGCCGCTCCACCAAGGGCGCCGACATCGAAGAAACCGCCCTGCGCACCAACATCGAGGCCGCCGACGAAGTCGCCCGCCAGCTGCGCCTGCGCGACCTCGGCGGCCTGCTGGTGATCGACTTCATCGACATGGAATCGAGCCGCAACCAGCGCGAAGTCGAAAACCGCCTGCGCGACGGCCTGCGTCACGACCGCGCCCGCGTCCAGATGGGCAAGATCAGCCGCTTCGGCCTGCTCGAGCTGTCGCGCCAGCGCCTGCGCCCCGCGCTCGCCGAGACCAGCTACATCCCCTGCCCGCGCTGCAACGGCACGGGCCACATCCGCAGCACCGAATCGTCCGCCCTGCACATCCTGCGCATCCTCGAAGAAGAGGCCATGAAGGACAATACCGGCGCCGTGCATTGCCAGGTGCCGGTCGATGTCGCCACCTTCCTGCTCAACGAAAAGCGGGTCGACATCGCGCACATCGAGCTGCGTCACAAGGTCAATCTGGTGATCGTCCCCAACCGTCACCTCGAAACGCCGCACCACGAAATCATTCGTCTCCGCCACGACCAGCTGAACCAGGAAGAGTCGCCCCTGGCGAGCTACGAAATGGTCGAGAAACCCGACCAGGCCAGCTACACCGACGAGTTGCTGGAAGACAGCAAGAAACCGGCACGCGCCGAAGCCGCGGTACGCTCGATTGCCCCGCCGCAAGCGCCGATGCCCGCCCCGGTGGCCGACGTCCCGGTAGCCGCGCCGGCACAAGCGGCAGCCGCAAGTGGCGGCCTCCTGGGCTGGGTCAAGCGGCTGTTTGGCGGCACCGAGCCCGCTCCCGCCCCGGCCGAGGAAACACCTGCACGCAAGCCGCGCACGCGCGACAGCCAGCGCGAAGAGCGCGGCAGCCGTGGCGACAGCCGGCGCGGACGCAACAACCGCAACCGTCGCGGCGAAAATCGCGACCGCGACGCCAGCCGCGACAACGCCAGCCCGGCCGACGAGCGCCGCGCACGCGACGAGCGCAACGACAGCAACGCTGACGGGCGCAACAGCGGCAACCGCCGCGGACGCAACCGTCGCAGCAACCGCGCTGAAGAGACGCAAGACGCAGCCGCCACCAGCCCGGCGCAAAACGCCGCACTGGAAACAACGTCCGCAGTTGCCGTCGCCGCCACCGCCGCCAGCGAAGCCGATGAAAGCACGACCGGCGCGAGCGGCCGCCGTCGTGGCCGCCGCGGGCGCAACCGCCAGAACGGCGACACGCCCGACAACACCACCGCACAGGACGCCGCCGACACCCCCGCGAGCAGCGACGCCGTGCAAGGTGACACGCCAGACGACAACGACACCGCATCGGAAACGCGCAGCACCCGCAGCCGTCGCCGTCGCCGCTCGCGCCAGAACCGCGACAACAACGACACCAACGCCGAAGTCGTTGCCAGCGCGGCACCGGCCGTCGTTGCCGCCGCGGACAGCGTGACCGAAGCAACGCCGCCGGCCGACGCCGCACCGGCAGCCGAAGCAGACGCCCAACCAGCGCCCGCGCCGGTGCACGAGGAAACCGTTGCTGTAGCGCCCGAAGCCCTTGTCGAGGTCGAGGCGGCCCCGCCGGCAGATGTCGTCGCAGTCGAACCCGAACCGGTCGCCGTCGAAGCCGCCGAAGCCGCACCGCTTGCCGCAGAAGCGCCGGTCGAAGCGNNGGTCGCCACCGAGGCGCCTGTCGCCGAAAGCGCAGACACGGCCGAGCCCACCCCGCCCCCGGTTGACGCAGCTGTGGCTGCGGCAGAGCCTGCACCCGGCGCGGCGATCGAAACGCCGTCCCCCGAATCGGCACCGGCCGACATCGAAGCGGCGCTGCAGGAAAGCGGCCTGGTGATGATCGAAACCGCTGCCGGCTCGACGCCCGCGGCCCCGGTCGTGGAGGACGTGGTTCCCCGCGGCCGTCCGCGCATCAAGCGCGCCGTGGTTGAGACCGAAGGCGCATTGCAACAAGTCGAAACGCAGAAGTAAGCACAGACGGCACAGTGAAACGGCTCATCGCCAAAGCGATGAGCCGTTTTTTTTTTTGAGCGGGGTTATATCCCCTTGAACAAGGCGTTGAACTCGTTCGCCGCCTTGGCGTCTCCAAGCATGATCCGTCGCGACAGCGCATACACCCGCTGGGTGGTTGCCTGCATCTGGGCCTTGAGGTTGCGGCGCTGTTCGGCGGTGAGCCGGTCTGGGCCGGCGTAGCGGGCCAGCAGCTGGTCGATGAGCTGATTCATTTCAACGCCGAGCTGGTCTTTGCCCCGGCCAATGCGGGCGGTGTCGTCGGCGATGCGCCCGGGGGTATCGAGCAAGGCCTGGATGCGCTGCGTATAAGCACGCACAAACGCCGGGGCGTTGCGGATGAAGACGCCGTTGTTGCTGTCCATCATGAAGCTGCGCAGGTCAGCGTTGGATGAGCCGATGAAGATGTCACTGCCGAAGACCATGACCTTCGAGTGGAGCGAGAGCTTGGCGCCGTCGACCGGGCGGTATTCCAGATAACGCAACGTCGCGGCGTGGTCGGCAGGGCCGGCATCGCGCAGGTGGTCTGCGAGCGCCTTGAGCTGCCACACGGCGAGCAGGTTCACTACGTTGAGGTCGGTGGTCTCCAGCGAGTTGGTGAGCAGCGTGAGGGTGACGCCCGCGCACGGGCGCGTGCCGTCGAGTGCGGCGGCGATGTCGTGCAGCAGGTTGGCGGGCAGGAACAGGTAGGCGTTGTGGAGCAGTACTTCGCGCGGGGCAGCGGCGTCCTGCGCGCACACGTCCTGCAGCGCGGCCCGCCACACCGCCTGAATGTTCTTGTTACTGGCAGCTTCGCCGTTGTGGCGCGCACCGTAGGTACGCTTGCCGTCCGCGACGGGGAGATTTTCGAGGTAGAAGATGCGTGCGTCGGCGTCGGCGTCGATGGCGAGCGGTGCGCCATCCGTCCGGCGGCGGTAGTCGGTGGCGTAGCGCTGCACGTGCTGACGATGCGCCTCGGCCACGGCCTTCATGCGCGCGGCCAGCGGAACGAAGTGCTGGTCTACATAGCGGTCGACGCAGGCGCTGTCCGTGCCCTTGTCGCAGGCGGCCTGCGCAGCCTGCATGACCGCGAAGTTCATCAGCAGGTCGTTGGGGGCGTGGCGGCGCACCTCGGCCAGCGGCGCGACCATGCTCTGCAGATTCCACAGCCGGTCGAAACTCTCGGTCAGCGCCGCGCTGGCAGACGCGAGCGACAGCTTCACGTCGGTATCCATGAAGATGTATTTGTCGGCCAGCGGGTTGGGATGCATGTGGTAGGAATCGGCCACGTTGCGCCCGCCAAGCATCAGCGTCCGGCCATCGGCGAGCAGGAATTTGTGGTGCAGGAATTCGGTAAGGTAGTCCCAGTCGCGGCGCGCCCGGGTGTTGTTCTGGCGTGACAGCGGCAGGTAGCTGTTGACTGCGTCGAACACCGGATTGACCTGCTCGCCGAAGGTCTGGCGGACCAGGGCGAGCTTGAGTTTGGCGGCCAGGCCCTCGGCACCGCCGACGTAGCGCGCCTTGAAGAACAGCTTGCCCAGCGCCTTGAGCTGGTCGGTGCGGGCGCTGTCGGCAGACGCGGCTCCGCTGCTCAGCGCCTCGGCGTCGATGTCCTGCCCGCGACTGATCGCATAGGCCATGACGAGCGGATTCTTGCCATAGAGCCCGGACAGGAACAGCCCGGAGCCGGCGAAGCTGCGGTTGGAGAAGTCCTGCTCCGCGTCGGCTGCGAAATGGCGGTCGACAGCCGCCAGTTTCTGCGCGTCGCAGGCCTTGCCGGCCACGCCCACATCGGCGCAACCGAGCGTGAGGAAGGCGGCATCCTTGACGATGCTTAGCGTCGGGCGATTGTAGAAGCGCACCGCGATACGCCCCTCACCCTGCTGCTCGAGCCAGCTGAAACGGTCGAGATCCTTGTAGGCGCTGAAGTAATCGACCAGCAGGCGGACCTGCACGCCGCGCCTGGCGGCATCGATCAAGGCCTGGCTGAGCCGGGCCGTGCTGTAGTCGTCGGCAAAAATGTAGTAGGCCAGATCGAGGCGCTGGTGCGCCGTTTCCACCAGCGCCAGTTTGGCGGCGAAGGCGTCGTCGTTGCTCATGAAGACGCGCCCGTCGGCAAACGCCAGCGGCCCGGCGCTGGCCTGGGTGTCGATTACTTGCGCGACCGGCGGCTGCCTCATCGGCGCCTGCGAGGCACAGCCTCCCAGCAGCAGCGCCGGCAGCACGACGCCCAGAAGAAGGTGGCGCTTCATCAAGTTCTCCCTGCGTTTTTCTGTGTGCGGCGGCGGTCCGCATCGCGTGAGCGCATGCCCGACTGCGCCCGGATCGCCGGCAACGGGTTTTCGGGCAGCTTACCGGCAACGGATATGACAGTACAGGCGTGGCGCGCCGGCAAACCGGTCGCTGCCGGCCCGGCCCGGCGCTCGCGGGGTAAAATCGCGCTCCAGCGACCGCGAGTGCATCCCATGTCTGCCCACCCCGAAATCCGTCCCGACCAGTCGGTCGAACTGCTCAAGCAGCTCCACATCCTCACCCGCGACGGCAAGCTCAACCAGGACAGCCGGCGCAAGCTCAAGCAGGTCTATCACCTCTATCAATTCATCGAACCGCTGCTCGCCGCGGCGCTGGCCGAGCGCCCCGATGTGCGGCTGGTTGACCACGGCGCCGGCAAGTCCTACCTGGGCTTCATCCTCTACGATCTGTTCTTCAAGTCGCAGGCCCCGGCGGGCACGATCTACGGCGTGGAGACGCGCGACGAATTGGTGATGAGCTCGCGCCGGCTGGCCGACAAGCTCGGCTTTTCGGGCGGCATGCGCTTCTACAATCTGTCGGTCGCCGAGTCGATCACCTCCGGGCGTCTGCCCGAGCGCGTCGACCTGGTCACCGCGCTGCATGCCTGCGACACCGCCACCGACGACGCGATCCGCTTCGCGCTCGAAAAGCATGCCCGGTTCATCGTGCTCGTCCCGTGCTGCCAGGCCGAGGTGGCGGCCGAGCTGCGCAAGCACAAGCAGACGGCGCTCAGGCACAGCCTCGCCGAGTTGTGGCGCCATCCCATCCACACGCGCGAGTTCGGCAGCCATGTCACCAACGCGCTGCGCTGCCTGCAGCTGGAGAGCCACGGCTATCACGTGAGCGTGACCGAGCTCGTGGGCTGGGAGCATTCGATGAAAAACGAGCTGATCATCGCCAGCTACAAGGATCTGCCGCGTCGCCGCCCGGCTGAACGCCTCGGCCAGCTGATCGACACACTGGGGCTGCACACGCTGCGCGCGCGTTTCTTCACCGGCGATCCGCCAACTTCAGACAGCTGAGCCCTTCACCCGGGCGCGAAAACGGCGGCGCAATGGATTAGACTACGGGGTTTCGCTCAATCCCGCTTCGAAAGGGATTTACGTCATGCAAAGCTCGGGGACCCCCATGATCTCGGTTGAAAAAATCGGTGGCACGTCGATGTCGGCGTTTGGCGATGTGCTGCGGCACATCATGTTGTACGACAAGGCGCGCATCAACGGCCGCATCTACGTGGTGTCGGCCTACTCGGGCGTGACCAACCAGCTGCTCGAGCACAAGAAGACGGGCGAGCCGGGGATCTACGCGCTGTTTGCCGAGGGCAAGGATTACCACAGCGCGCTCAACGCGCTGGCGGTGAGCCTGAAGGCGCTGAACGCCGGCTATGCCGAACTGGGGCTGCCGCTGGACGTGGCCGACGCGTTTGTGGATACGCGCATCGGCGAAGCCAAGAAGTATCTGGAGGCGATGCACCATGTGCTGGCCAGCGGCTACCTCAACCGCGCCGACGTGCTGCTGGCCGCGCGCGAGGTACTGGCCTCGATCGGCGAATCGCACAGCGCCTTCAACGCGGTCGAAATGCTCAAGGCCGGCGGCGTCAATGCCATCCTGCTCGATCTGGCCGGTTTCCACGACGACGAGGCATGGACCATCGACGAGCGCATCCACAACAGCTTCAAGGATCTCGATCTGGCCAGCAACGTGGTGGTGGCGACGGGCTACACCAAGGGCGTCGAGGGCATCATGCGCGAGTTCGACCGCGGCTACTCCGAGGTCACCTTCAGCAAGATCGCGGTGGAAGTGCGCCCCGCCGAGGCGGTGATCCACAAGGAGTTTCACCTCTCCTCGGCCGACCCCAACATCGTCGGTCTGGAGAATGCGGTCATCGTCGGCGCCACCAACTACGACGTGGCCGACCAGCTCGCCGACGTGGGCATGGAGGCGATCCACCCGAAGGCCTCCAAGCCGATGGAGCGCGCGGGCATCCCGATCCGCCTGAAAAACACCTTCGAACCGGAGCACCCTGGCACGCTGATTACCACCGATTACGTCGGCGAGCGCGCGCGGGTGGAGATCGTCACCGGCAGCGACAAGGTCACGCTGGTGGAGATTCACGACCCGAGCATGGTCGGCACGGTGGGCTTCGACCTGGGGATCATGGAGATCTTCCGCCGCCACAAGGCCTCGTACATCCTCAAGGCCACCAACGCCAACTCGATCGCCCACCTGCTGTGGGACCGCTCGGTCACGCGGACGCTGATCGACGAGCTGGAGGCCAGCTATCACGTGATTACCGTCAAACCCAGCGCGGTGGTGTGCGCCATCGGCTCGAACATCAGCATTCCCGGGGTGCTGGCGCGCGCGGCGCAGGCGCTGGCGGATGCCGAGGTGAATGTGAACTGCGTGTCGCAGACGCTGCGTCAGGTGAACATGCAGTTCATCGTCGAGCGCGAGGACTACAAGAAATCGGTGATCGCGCTCAACCACTCGCTGTGCGTCAATTCCGGCACGCCGGTGCCGGTGGCCTGAGGCCAGGCGGCAACGCCAAAACCGGCAGAGGCGGCCCGCGGGTCGCCTCTGTTTTTTCCGGCGTTGCGCTCAACTGGCGCGCGGGTCGAAGGCGTCGCGCACCACGTCGGCGAGCAGGTTGGCGGCGAGCACGAGAACGAACATGAATACAAAGGCGGCGGCCAGCGACCACCACACCATCGGGTCGCGGGCGAGCTCCATGCGCGCGGCATTGATCATGGTGCCGAAGCTGGCCATGTTCGAATCGACGCCGATGCCGACGTAGGACAGCACCGCTTCGGCCAGCACCAGCCCGGAGAAATCCATCACCAGCGCGATCAGCACGATGTGCATCAGGTTGGGCAGCACGTGGCGCAGCAGGATGCGCAGCGGCGGCACACCGAAGGCACGCGCGGCCTGCACGTATTCGAGCTCGCGCAGCTTGAGTGTTTCGCCGCGCAGCAGTCGGCACAGGCCGGTCCAGCTGGTCATGCCGAGGATGACGCACAGCGCCAGCAGGCGCGCGTCGGAGCGCTCCGCGGCGGTCGAAAACCACTCGGGGTGCAGCTCGATGAAGACCTGCATCATCAGCACCGCGGCGGCGATCAGCAGCACGCCGGGAATCGAGTTGAGCACCGTGTACAGATACTGGATCACGTCGTCCACCCAGCCGCCGAAGTAGCCGGCCAGAATGCCCAGTCCGATCGCCAGCGGCAGCGTGACCAGGGTGGTGAGGGTGCCGATCATGAGCGCGGTGCGCACGCTCTTGAGCGTGAGGTAGAGCACGTCCTGGCCGACCTTGTCGGTGCCGAACACGTGGTAGCCCTGCGCCAGCGAAAACACGATGCCGCCGACCACCGCGAGCACGCTGAAGGTAATCCACGCCGCCCGCCAGGCCAGCCGGGTCCGCCCGAGCAGCAGCTTGACCGGGCCGCCGACCGCAACACCCAGCACCGCCGCCATCGCCAGCGCCACCGCGCCGCCAAGCCAGGCGCCGTGCAGGATGCGCTCGCGCAGGTCGTCGCCGCGCTGTTGCGCCGGATCGTCCAGATGCGCGCCGCCGTACTTGAGCCGCGCGTAGTCGCGCCCCTGCCCGCCGTCGGCGCGCTCGACGTTTTCCTTGACGAAGCTGTGGGTCGCCAGCGGTGCGGAATAGGTGCGTTCGACATCGCTGCGCTGGCGCGCCAGCAGCAGGTCGAGCACGCTGTTGACCTCGGTGGCGTACACCACCTCGACCTTGCCGGGCACCGGCGCCAGCGCGGCGCGAATGTGCAGGCTGTCGAGCACCCCGATGGCGAGGAAGGCGAGCAGCACGACGATGGCCGCCATGCCGGTCGGCCGGCGGGTGACGCGCTGCCACGAAGCGCGCAGCGGCGGGCTGCGCCAGGCGTGGATCAGCCCGACCACGGACGCGGCGATCAGCAGGAAGAACAATGCGTCGGTCCACAGCACGACGCTCTGGAAGCCGTGCTCGATCATTCGAACCTCACCCGCGGGTCGACCAGCGTGTAGGACAGGTCGGTGAGGATCAGCCCGACGATGTAGAGCACCGAGCCGATGAACACCATCGCCCGCACGACCGCGAAATCCTGGGACTGGATCGCATCGATGGTGTAGCTGCCGAGGCCGGGAATGCCGAAGAAGGATTCGATGATCAGGCTGCCCATGAACAGCAGCGGGATGACCACCACCACGCCGGTGAGGATCGGGATCATGGCGTTCTTGAGCACGTGGCGAAACAGCACGACAAGCTCCGAGACGCCCTTGGCGCGGGCGGTGCGCACGTAGTCGCGCGAGATCTCTTCTAGAAAGATGGTGCGATACCAGCGCGTGCTGCTGCCGATGCCGCCGATGATGCCGAGCAGCACCGGCAGGATCAGGAAGCGCGGCGCGTCCAGCCCGCCGCCGTAGCCCGAGATGGGCACCAGGTGCCACACCTTGGAGACCAGCCATTGCCCGCCGATGATGTAGAACAGGCTGGAGATGGACATCATCGCCACGCACAGCACCACGCCCCAGAAATCGATCGCGGTGGCGCGGAAGAACACCAGCATCAGCCCGAAGCTGACGGTCACGAACAAGCCGAGGATGAAGGTCGGCAGCGCGATGGCCAGCGACGGCCCCATCCGCGTGGCGATCTCGCGCGCGATGTCGCGCCCGTCGTCCGCGCGGCCGAAGTCGAAGGCGAACATGCGGATCGATTTGTCGAAGAAGATCGTGTCGGTGAGCTGCTGCGCGCCCGCGGCAGCGCTGTTCACGAACAGCGGTTTGTCGTAGCCGCGCTCGGCCTTCCAGCGCTCGATCGCTTCGGGGGTGACGCGCTTGACGCCGAGCTGCATGCGCGCCATGTCGTCGGGCGTGTTGACCACGAAAAACAGCGCAAAGGTAATCAGATTGACGCCGATCAGGATCGGCAGTGCGTAGGCCAGACGACGGACGAGATAGGCAAACACCAGCTCAGCCCTCCCCGGCCGCGGCCACGCGGATGGTCTGGCGTTCGTGCTGCCGATAGCGACGCACCGCCGGCCACACGGTCAGCAGCAGCACGCCGCCGATCAGCGCCAGCGGCCACACCACCGGCTGGTTCCACTCGGTGCGCAGGCGTGCGCGCGCGGCGGCGTCGACGCGCTGATACTTGAGCGTGTTGCGGATGATCTTGCCCGGCTTGCGATTCTTCAGCCAGCCGTGCTGGAGCACGTAGGCTTTCTGGTGCAGCCCCCAGATCCACGGCGCGTCGTGCTGCACGATGCGGTTCATGCGGCGGATGATGGCGAGCCGCTCGGGGCCGTTGCGCATCGCTTTCATCTGCTCGAACAGGCGGTCGAACTCGGCGTTTTCATAGTTCGCCGCGTTCTCGCCCTGGCTCTTGACTCGGCCCTGCGGCCCGTAGAGCAGGAAGTAGAAATTCTCCGGGTCCGGATAATCGGCGTTCCAGCCCATGTAGAACAGTTGTGCGTTGCCCTTGCGCAGCTTGTCCTGCAGCCGGTTCCAGTCGGTGGCGCGGACCACCAGTTGCAGGTCGATCTTGCGCAGCTGCTTGGTCAGCCAGTCGACATAGGCCTTTTCGCCCAGGCCGGACGAAGTGGTGTCGAGGTGCATCACCAGTGGCTCGCCGCTTTGCGCGTCGCGCCCGCCGGGGTAGCCCGCCTCGGCCAGCAGTTGCCGCGCCACCGCCACCGGCTTGCGCACCGCCTGCCCGTCCTGCCAGGTGTAGACCTCGGGGTTGATGCCGGCCTCGCCGGCTTCGTTGCCGAAAATCCCCGGCGGGACCGGATGCATCGCCGACGTGCCGCGCCCGTTGAGAAACACCGAGATGAACTCCTCCTGATCGATGGCGATCGACAGCGCCAGGCGCAGCTTGCGCGCCCGCTCCGAATCGCCGCCGACCACCGGATCGCGCATGTTGAACCCCATGTACATGACGGTGGGTGCGACCGAGGTCACCAGCTCGATGCCCTTGTCGCGCATCTCGTCGCTCAGCCCCACTTCGCCGCTGCTGCTCATCTGCACGGCCTGGTCGAAGTTGTCTGACGACACGCCGGAGGCGTCGTAGTATCCCTGCAGAAACTTGGTCCAGTACGGAATGCTTTCTTTTTCGCGCGTAAACACCGCGCGGTCGATGAACGGAATGCGCGCCCCGCAATCGGCGAGCAAGCCCTCCGCGGCGTCCTCGGGCGCCCCCTCGCAAGGATAGGTTTCACCCCGGTAGTTGGGATTGCGTGCCAGCACCATGCGCGCATTGGGATCGTTCTCGACCAGCATGTACGGCCCCGTGCCGACCGGCCACCAGTCGAGCGTGAGGTTCTTCTCCGCCATGCCCGGCTGCGAGAAGAACCGGTCGACCTCACGCGCCACCGGCGCAAAGAACTGCATCGTCATCCAGTACAACAGCTGCGGATACGCGCCCTCGATGCGAATCCGGTAGGTGTAGCGATCCACCCGTTCGACACCGTCGAGGGCGAACGGGTCGAGGTCCAGCCAGGCGCCCTCGGGCAGCTTTCTGGCGGCATCGACGAGCGTCTCGTGCAGCCGCTTGAGCCCCGGAATGTAGCCCCCCATCAGCTCCAGAATCGGCGAGTGCAGGTGCGGATGGGCGAGGCGTTTGAGCTGGTAGATGAAATCGTCGGCAGTGAGCTCGCGCGTGCCGGTGAGCGGAAAGTCGGCCATCGTAGCTGCATTTTCAAGCACGCCCGGCGGCATCGGTACATAGGCTGGCGAACCATCTGCCTTGGTGGCGAACGCCGCATGTGGCTGAAACAACACGCCCTGTCGAATCTGCACCTCGTAGATGCTGTAGCTGACCTGATCGTTCGGCGCCGACTCGGGCAGCACCCTGCCCCCGTGGTCGTAGCGCGTAATCACCGGCAGACTCGCCGCCGCACCGGGGATCAACTCGAAGGGCCGCTTGAGGTAGTGGTATTGGAGCGGCGGCTCGTAAATCTGGTAGAGAAAGGTGGCCTCGTCCTCGGCGTACGACTGGACCGGATCGAGGTGCTTGGGGCGATTGGTAAAAGCCGAATAAAGCACATTGGCCGTGCCTTCGTCGACCGGATACGGATCGTTCCAGGCGCGCCCGCAACCGCCCAGCGCCACGACGGCGAGCAGCGGCAGCACGAAACGGAGCGAACGACGCAGACAAGGCATGTGCGGGAGTTTATCCGAAGCGCGCCACAATCCGCATTGCGCGCGGCCCGGTCCCGCGCGGCCAGACGGATCGGCTATAATCCGCCGATCTGCTCATTGGAGACTGGAAAACATGGCGCTTCTTTCCGGCAAAAAGATTCTGATCACCGGATTGCTCAGCAATCGCTCGATCGCCTACGGCATCGCCCGGGCCATGCACCGTGAAGGTGCCGAACTGGCATTCACGTATCAAAGTGACCGCTTCCGCGACCGCGTTTCAAAAATGGCCGCCGACTTCGGCAGCTCGCTGGTCCTACCCTGTGACGTCCAGGAAGACGCCCAGATCGACGACCTGTTCTCGCAGCTTGGCGAGGCCTGGGGCGGCATCGACAGCGTCGTCCATTCGATTGCCTTTGCACCGACCGAAGCGCTGGAGGGCGACTTTCTCAATGGCCTTTCGCGCGACGCCTTCCGCATCTCGCAGGAAATCAGCGCCTACAGCTTTCCGGCGCTGGCCAAGGCCGCGCGCCCGCTGATGGAAGGACGCAACGGCTCGCTGCTGACCATGTCCTACCTCGGCGCGGTGCGCACCATGCCCAACTACAACATCATGGGCATGGCCAAAGCCAGCCTCGAAGCCTCCGTGCGCTACCTGGCCGTTTGCCTCGGCCCCGAGGGCACGCGCGTGAATGCCATTTCGGCAGGCCCGATCAAGACCCTGGCGGCCTCCGGCATCGGCAGCTTCGGCAAACTGCTGTCGTTCAACGAGCGTAACGCACCGCTGCGCCGCAACGTCACCATCGACGAAGTCGGCAACGCCGCCGCCTTCATGTGCTCCGACCTGGCCAGCGGCATCACCGGTGAGGTCATGTACGTCGATGCCGGCTTCAACACCACCGCACTGGGCAATTCAGAACAGGTCTGACCCCTGCGGCAGCACGTAGAGTATTAACAAGCTGATGGCCCAAAATTTGTCTTAGTGCGGATGAGCACCCCAAAAAACGCCGGAATGCCCTATCTGAAGGGCTCCGGCGTTTTCTATGCGTTGGTATCGTCATCGAATGAACTACCAATATGCCCTTACCTACCACCCACCCCGGCGCACAACCGCGAACGCCACCCGCACTGAAGTGGCTTTTGAACGAGTGCGCGGCCCTTTGTGGGAAGCTAAAGCTTGGCGCTACTCAAAACCGGGGGACGTCGCTTGTTAACAAGCGACTTGGGAACTCAGGGTTTTGGATACTTGGAGCGCTGTTTCAAAGTCCAGCCGCAACGAGGCATAGGATTCCCTAAGTAGACGCTCGGGCAACGACCAGTCCCACTTTTCCTGCTGGAGGTTCTCAACCCCTCCTAGCAGTTCGGTTGGGTCGTTGTGCTCGATATCTACAACCCGTTCCAGACCTTGAACCACCTCCTCGTGGTCCGCCTTGAGTACACGAACGGAAAGACCCTCGTTGACTGCTCGCAGCCCGACGTACCGAAGCAAGAGCACCAAAGCGTCGTTTGTCCAATCACCGTGCCAAGTCATCAGTATGGAGTCGGGTCCGCTCTCGATTAGACGGGTCTGGTCAAGATTTGCTCGTGCGTAGCAGGAGCGGGCCTCCGCGAGAAGCTGTGCCGCGGTGCCGTCTGCGAAGGGAACTGGCCCTGTTTCTCGCAATATCTGGCGCATCTCTTGGCGCACTCGGTCATGAACCCAAGCGCCGGCTCCATCGAACTTCGGTGGCGCACCACCAACGTCTTTGCGCACGACAACGGACTTGTGAACAGAGTCCACTTCGAGGACTCTCCAGCGCCTACCGCCAAAGATGATTTGCTGGTCCAAGCTGAGCGGCTGCGAGATGGGCAGAGTGCCGAGCGTCTTCCCATCACAGACGATTCGATACTCTTCCTCCGTTACGAAGGAAGCGTAAAACTCGTAGTGATTCACCATCCGCTCGCCAGTCTCACCGTGAAGGATGAGCCCGGTGGCGTCCTGCATCAGCAGCTGCTTTTCACCAAGGGTCCGGAGGAGGTCGACAAAGTCCTCTCTGGGAAGCCCCTCGAAGGGGCCACCATTGACCAACATGCTCCAAAGGCTAGCCGCCGTCGCTCCACCTCGCTCCGCAATGATGGAGAGTATCTGCTGTACCATCGTCGAAGCATGGATGCCCTCCGCTCTTGGGGCTTCGAACCAGCCGGATAGGAGCAATCGGACCATCGCGATGGACTGGACAAGGCCCTCCCGCAGGAGATCCGATAGTGAGGCGTTGGTGTCTAACTCGTCCTCGATGCAGTAGCAGCGCAATATCGCTGGCTCTCCCTTCCGCCTGCCCGAACGGCCAAGCCGTTGCCGCAAACTCCCGACCGAAGGCGGCGGACCTATCTGGGCGATGCTCTTCACGGCGCCGATATCGATGCCCAATTCAAGCGTCGTCGTGCATATCACGGTTGCGGGGGCATCGCCCTGTTTGAGTGCTTGCTCCGCTTCCTCGCGAAGCTCCTTCGCCAAGCTGCCATGGTGGGCCCAGAATTCATTGGGCAGCCCTTCACGCTCACATCTGCGTCTGAGCAAATCCGCGTAGAGCTCGACATTCCGCCGACTGTTTGGAAAGACAAGATTGTTGGAACCACGCAGGGCCTTGAACAAGTGCTCGGACACTTCCAGGGCGCCGCCCTTGACCAGGTCCTCCAGCTCCGGGGGTTCAAGCGACTCGTCCTGCTCTGCCTTGGGCGGCGTATCGATGTAGCCCTTGATAAGGACCTTCAACTCTTGGCTGCCGCCTTTCGAGACAATCAGCTCGACCTGGTCCTTTCTGCCGGGACGCAGGAATTCCGCGGCCATCGACATATCGCCTAGCGTTGCGGATAGGCCGACACGAGGGACCGTGCGGCCTAGCACCTTCTCAGCTCTGTGCATGAGGGACTGCAGCTGCTTTCCACGCTCAGACCCTATGAAGGCGTGCAGTTCATCCACGACGATGTAGCGTACTCGGGCCAGAGTGCTCGAGACTGCGCTACCTCGTGTCACGAACATCGCTTCGAGTGACTCCGGCGTGATGAGAAGGACGCCTTTCGGATGTTTCAGAAAGCGCTGCTTGCGGCTACTGGAGATATCGCCGTGCCAAGCGACAACGGGTATCTCAAGCTGCTCACAAAGCCCCTCCAGGCGACCCCATTGGTCGTTGATGAGCGCCTTGAGCGGGCTGATATAGAGCACGGCGCCAAGGTCCGACTCATCCTGCAGCAGGTTGGTCAGAATCGGGAAGAACGCCGCCTCGGTTTTTCCGGATGCCGTTGCCGCCGCAATGATGACGTCGCGGTCCCCATCAATCAGGGCGGGGACGGCGTGCTCTTGCGCGTCCCCGAGTGCCGTCCAGCCCTCGGCCCAAATCCAGCGTCGAATCCGGCCATCAAGTCGGTCGAAGGACGAGGAGTTACATTCGGAAGCTGGCAAGCTCGTCATCCTCATCGACCGAAGCTTCGATTTCGCCTCCCCGGTCGAGTGGAATATCGACAACGCCAAGAAGCTCCTTCCAACTGGAACCCTGGTTCTGCTCAAGAACCGCCAGCAGGTTGATGAAGGCCGTAATCGTCGTCCGCGGCGTCCGGAAATAGGCTTCGCCCAGGCGTTGATTGCAGTGGTCCATGAAGGCCTTCAACCCTTCATCCGGCATCAGGTACTGACCCTCATCACCAGAGGCATAGACATGCCGTAGCTTGTGAAGCAGTACAAAGAAGTCTTCTGGGGTGAGACTGCTCAGGCGCAAGACGGGGCCTGAGTAATCGACCATGCCATCTTTGGCGAAGGTATTCTCTGCAAGGCGGGACTGAAGCGCCGCGTAGCTGTAGAGACCTCGACGGGTGTCCATGAGGAACTCAGGTGTGCCGCCGAGCGTAAACCCCAGCCCTTCGGCCGAACCTTGAAGCGAGTCGTTCAGGATTCGAAGGATTTGCTCGAAATTGGCGTTGCGTGCTTGCGTGTTCGATAGCTTGTACAGGTTCACGAGCTCATCGAGGCAAACCATCAAACCGGCATAACCCGCGAGCCGTACGAAGCGGGCAAGCAGCTTCAGCTGGTCGTAGAGGTGCGCATCGTCAATGATGGTTCGCACACCCAAGGCTGCACGTGCATCGGTCTTAGTCGTGAATTCGCCGCGAAGCCAACGGATGGCATCCGCCTTGAGTTGCTCATTTCCATCGTCAAAACCCTTGCAGTATTGCGCGACGACCTCGGCGAAGTCGTAGCCATTGACCATCTCGGTCAGCCCTTCAAGCCGCTCGCGAATGATGTCCGGAGCCTCACGTCCGCTGGCGCGCCCCTCAGTTTTGGCCTGGCCGATGAATTTCTCAACGACACCCTGCAGAGCCCCACCGTCCGGCTTTGTCCGGGTCGAAAGATTCTTTGCCAGCTCCGCATACAGCGACCGGGCTTGTCCGCCGGTCGCATGCAGTCGCCGGTCGGGGTTCAGGTCCGCATGCATGGTCACAAGCTTCTTTTCCATCGCGATGGCGCGAACAAGATTCAGAAAGAACGTCTTGCCCGAACCGTATTCACCAATCACCAGACGAAATGCAGACCCCTCATCCGCGATTCGCTCGATGTCTTTAATGAGAGCCGACAGTTCGTTGATGCGTCCGACCTGGACAAGGTGCTGTCCCGCGCGAGGAACAACTCCGGCTCGGAGCGACTGGATGATGGCGTCTCTGTCTTTAGGGCGAATTTTGCTCATGCGGGAATGTTCTCCAGAATTTCGTGATTGATTTCGATGGGGTTGTCACCCTCTGTCAGTTGTTCGTCAAAAGCGTCTAGTGACGCCTCGTTGATGTGTTCCAACGCGCCATCAAGCATGAGCTCCATGTCAGATGCGATGTCCTCAAGCTCTTCGCGGCTCCACTGGCGCCGAGAGATGAGTGCGCGTAGAAAGGCGGAGTGCCCTGCATCCAAGCCGAGCAGGCCTCCGGTAGCCGGCTCCTCAGTTTCTTCCATAGCCGGTTCGGCCAGGGAGGTCGGTTCGGCATCTTCGACGAATACGTCGGCAAGCAATGCCGAAACCTCGGCTGTTTCTTTCTGCAGTTGGGCAATTCGTGCCGTGTCAAGTTGGACCCCGGCGACGGTCTCAGGCACGGCAGCGGTGACTGCCGGCGCGGACTTGGTAGGCACTGGTGGAGTGCCGACCGGAATAACATGGAGGTCAGCAAATACCTGCCCCGGTTCAAGCCCCAGCGCTTTGTAGGTTCGCTCAAGGAACTTGACCTCTTCGGGGCTCACGACGCCATCAGCGTGGGCAAGGTGCGCGAGGAACCGTCCAATCTTGCCTCTGGCCTCTATCCCTACCGGTTCGAATTTCCTCTTTAACGAGGCAACAGTTGGGGGCACAGAGGAGGATAAGCGCAGGTGTGCCTTGAGCCGCTTCCTGTGTGCCGGACTTAGGTGCTCCCAGGAATCAATCTGACGAGTAAGCATCAAGAGTTCGTGTGCTGAAATCTCACCATCCGCAGCAGCCGCGGCGCAAGCGAGGTCCAGAGTCACTGCTGCGGCGTGGAAGGCGGGAGCTGACCGGGCGTCACCATCCTCCGGAGTCGTCGCGAAAAGCGCGACTTTGTCCTCCGCTTTGGGCGTTTTTGCCCCAGCGAGGACATCAGGCTCAATTCCCAGATGTAATTCCTCAAGGGCGTTGGCCAAGGCAACAACCTTGGTGCGGGCCAAAGCCCCGGCACTGCGCAACCGCCCAGAGAGCTCGCCAAACGAAATCACCAACATTCCTGAGCCAACGCGGGACTTGAGGTCGCCCAGTTCATTGCGTAGCTCGACGGGCCAGAGTTGAACAGGCAATTGAAGTGAAGCTTCAAGCGACCCTTTCAAAGCTGGGTTTCTGCCGAGGACACGACTGTAGGAGTCCAGTTCATTGGTGCATTCGTCAACGAGCTTCTGGATATCTTCTGTCGGAGTCTTAAGCACGGTCACATCTGGCACACCACCGGCGTCGCGCTTAAACACCCTGCCAGCGAAGCCACTCGATGCAGGCTGGTATTCGCAGCGCAACCTTGTCTTGTTTCGGCGAATTTTGAACCCGTCACCGAATCGCTCTGCATACCTTGCCAAGAACAGCGCTTCGAACTGGTCAGGGCAACGAGTGACCGGAGTGCGCTTGTATATGTTTGGGTCAGACTGCGCCCAGGCCAGGGCCCACGTGCCCGGCACCGAAACGCCATCTACTGCCATTTGCCCAAGGCCAACTTTGATAGCGAGGGGAACCTCACACGAATTAAAGCGCACCTTGGGAGGGGCTGATGTGTAGGCGGGTTGTGGCGCCTCCGTTCCGTCCAGGAAATTCAGGAATTGACTTGCGTAGCGTCTGAAAGAGTTGTTTTCCCCGTAGATTGCTACGAGCCGAATAACTTCCGCCCTAATCGCCGGAATCTCTGCCTTCGCTACCGAGTCGGCCTCACCATCGACCAGGGCACGCCGCTCCAGCCCGTAAAAGTAGAGGAAGATGTAACCGATGTTTGTTTCCGGGTCGCATTTGCCAGAAGCAAGCCAGTCAAGGTACGCGCGGCGCGCCTTGGGGGTGATTTCCGAGTAGCTTGGCCAGTAGTTCGTCAAGCGCTCACTGGTATCTACCGGGCCTTTTGCAACGGAAAGCTTCGGGTCGATGAGCCCCGGTTCGGCGCTGGCGGTACCTCTTTTGGGGCCTGAGCCGAAGTACAGCATACCGCAGGAAATGCGGGTCCCGGCCACCTCAATCGCTTCGTCCTTGGGAGCCCACCTCGCGTCTTGCCCAATCTGGGCTGGTGAATCGTCTATGCGGTAACTGTAATCACCATCCGAGGTCCCAATTGTGATGGTGACAAAGGCTTCATCGTCGCTCGACTTCAGCATGGTTCGTGGTTGTTGGCGTACTCCCTGATCCACCGCGCTTTCCACGGTTTGGTAATCTTCGTTCATAGGCATTGAGTTGGCAGGAGAGGCCTTGCGGTAGCCTTGGATTCCCCAGAAAATTAGAGCAGCCACGACAACGCCACCGATGAACACCCAAGCTTCAGTCGGAATGGACTTGAGGACGACAGCGATGACACCCAGCACAATCAATATGCCGAACCCATCAGAAGATTTTCGTGCCATCGTCCCCCCTCCGCGTCCCATAGGCGCCCACGCCCGGAAATATCTTGAAAGAATATGCCACCTGTGAGCATAACGATCGGGCATGCCACTGCCAACGGCATATGCGCAGACACACTAGCGAAAGTGAACTACTTCACAATTACTTGACGCCGAGACTGGGGGTGGAACCGAGTCCTGCCAAAAACATGTGCTGCTCGACAGCACTGAATCGCCCCGGGTTTCGTAGACATCTTGTGCCTCAGAATGAGGCGATTGATGGAGGTGTTTATGGAAGCGGAAAAGGGTCAGGTGCGCCACACCGACGCCAATTCCGCCCGCCAACCCGCTCAGGCGTCCACCTTCGTACCGGCGAACGCCCTATTTCGGCTCGGCGTGGAGCGTCGGAGATACTTTTCGACTTTTCGATGAACGGCACCCTATTGAAAGGGTAAAGTCACCCGACAATCATCCCAACTTATTGAAATGTATGGACTTGGGCCATCAGATTATTAACACCCTGTGTGCCATGCGGGAGCTTACGAGTCTGCAGGCGCTAGGGCGGAGGGGTTGAGCTTGACCGTGTATTTCTCGCGCAGCGCATCCAGAAAAGCGCGCAGATCCTGCGATCCGAGCAACTGCGCGTACTGCTGTGCGATGCTCTTGACGCGCGCATCGTCCGGCTTGACTTCGGCCTTGGTGACCGCATCCAGGCGAATCAGCACGTAGCCTTGGCCATCAAGCGCCAATCCGGCATAGGCCGGCAAGGCCGTATCCGGCATCGAAAACACCTGTGTCATCGCCTGCGGCGGCAGGCTTGCGACACCCCGCTGCAGCGTGATCGGCTCGCCCCAGTTCACCTGCGGGGATTTGCCGGACACCAGCGCATCCAGCTGCGCCGCGCCATGCGCGCTTGCCGCCGCTGCGGCCTGCTGGCGGCGAAGTACGCGTTCGACCTCGGTCTTCACCTCGTCAAAATCGCGCTGGCGCGCCGGCTCATGCTCAAGCACGCGTGCAGCAACCATGGTGTTGTTGCCCACGTCGATGGCGTCCGTGTTGTGCTTGTTGACCAGCACATCCTCGGAGAACAGCGACTTGATGAGCGCCTCACTGTCGACACCCGGCAGGCCCGTCGCGCTCGCGTCGATCCAATCGTCGGTCGTCTGCACCGTCAAGCCGAATTCCTTTGCCACCGGGGCCAGCGAATCCGGTTGTTCGTAGGCAATATTTGCAAACTGCTCCGCCACTTCCAGAAAGCGCCGGGCGGCAGCCTTGTCGAGCAGTTCAGTCTTGAGCCTGTCATGCATGTCGGCCAGGGTCGGCACCGTGCTGGGGCGGATTTCATCGAGACGGATGATGTGAAAGCCGAACTCGGAGCGGACAACATCCGGCAGCACGCCGGGTTGCGCCGCGAATGCAGCATCTTCAAATGCCTTCACCATCGCACCGCGCGCAAAAAAGCCAAGATCGCCCCCGCGATCTGCCGAGCCCGGATCGTCGGAGGCGCGTCGGGCGACCTCGCCGAAGGTCGCCGGGTCGGCGATGATGCCGGCCAGCAAGTCTTCGGCCTTTTTGCGTGTCGCAGCCACTGCCTCGTCGGAGGCGTCGGCTGCGAGCTGAAGCAGGATATGGCTGGCTTTGCGCTCTTCGGCCGTGCCGTAGCTTGCCTTGTTCTGTTCGTACTCGGCTTGAATCTCCGCTTCGCTCACCGACACGCGGTTGCGCAGACTTTCCGCATTGAGCACGACATAGCTGGCCTTGATGCGCGCCGGCAAGGTGAATTGCGCCGCGTTCGCGTCAAAATAGGCCTTCACGGCAGCGGCGTCGACCTCGACTGCGTCGACAAAATCCTCGGGCTTGAACTGCGCCATGTGCACGCTGCGGGATTCGAGCTGCGCCGCAAGCAATTGCGTTGCCACCGAGGCCGGCACCAGCGCCGCCTCACCTACCGCGCCAAGAACCTGTTGAGTGGTCAGGTCGCCACGCACACGCTCCTGGAACTGGAGTTCGTTCATGCCCTGGCTGCGCAGCACCGACTGATAGCGTGCCATCGAGAATTGCCCCGCCTCCTGGAAGGGCTCAAGACCACCGATCGTGTCGCGCAACTGCGCATCGGACACCGACAGGCGGTTTTCGAACGCATAGATCGCCAGCAGGCGCTGATTCACGAGATTGTCGAGCACCGCACGGCGGAACAGGGGATTTTGCAGCAAGCCGGCATCGACCGACTCCGGATTGGCCGCACGCACCCGGTCCTGTTGTTCGCGAAGGGCCTGCTCAAACTCGTAACCGGAAATCGTCGTATCGCCGACGGTGGCAACCTCAGTCGCACCACCGCGATCATTTAGGTAGGAGTCAACCCCCCAAAAGACGAAAGTCAGCGAAATCAGCGCCAGAATGACCTGCGCGATACGTTTGTTTTGACGAACTGCCTCAAACATGGCGGTACCCGGAGAAGTCAGAGTTTGAGATGAGCGAAGACGGTTCTGATCGCTTTTGAAATCAAAAAAGGCGAACACTGAGCTCGCCTTTGATCGTTGTGGCGGAGTGGACGGGACTCGAACCCGCGACCCCCGGCGTGACAGGCCGGTATTCTAACCAACTGAACTACCACTCCGCACCAAATCCAACTCCGGATTTCAGCCCGAATTTGTAACCCTCGACGCCAGAAAACTAGCGTCCCCACGGGGATTCGAACCCCGTTTATCGC
>JAGRFQ010000019.1:20082-22671 GCA_020445945.1 Rhodocyclaceae bacterium | reverse complement strand
CGACGTGTGTGCCAGCCGAGAAGTCTTTACCTGCTGCGTGGGGTCAATGTTGTATTTCGTGCGCGGGCACTGCTCTGGGGATAATCGCGGCTGTAATGCAGGCCGCGACTTTCTTTGCGGCGCAGTGCGCTACGGACGATGAGATCGGCAGTGACGACAAGGTTGCGCAGTTCAATCAAGTCGTTGCTGACTCGGAAGTTGGCGTAGAACTCTTCGATTTCTCGCGCCAGGAGACGGATGCGGTGTTGTGCGCGCTGGAGTCGTTTGTTGGTGCGTACGATGCCGACATAGTCCCACATGAAGCGCCGTAATTCTTCCCAGTTGTGGGCAATCACGACTTCTTCGTCCGCGTCGGTTACGCGGCTCTCGTCCCATGCCGGCAGGGCCGCCGGCAACACTGATTTGGTTTGTGCGATGTGCTCTGCAATCGCTTCGCTGAACACGACGCATTCGAGCAGCGAATTGCTGGCGAGTCGGTTGGCGCCATGCAGCCCGGTGCAGGTGCTTTCGCCTACGGCATACAGTCCAGTGAGACCCGTACGGCCGTGCAGGTCAGTGGCGATGCCGCCACACGTGTAGTGCGCTGCAGGAACGACCGGGATGGGGTGTTCGGTGATGTCGATGCCGAGTTCAAGGCAGCGCGCCAGAATGGTCGGGAAGTGTGCCTGGAGAAAATTGGCATCTTTGTGGCTGATATCCAGAAACACGCAATCCAGACCGCCCTTTTTCATTTCGAAGTCGATGGCGCGGGCGACGATGTCGCGCGGGGCCAGTTCAGCGCGCGGATCGTGGTCGGGCATGAAGCGGTGACCGTCGGGCAGGCGCAGCACACCGCCTTCGCCACGCACTGCTTCGGAGATGAGGAAGGACTTGGCTTGTGGGTGATACAGGCAGGTGGGGTGAAACTGGATGAATTCCATGTTGCGCACCTGGCAGCCAGCGCGCCATGCCATGGCAATGCCGTCACCCGTGGCGGTGTCGGGGTTGGTCGTATAAACGTAGACCTTGCCGGCGCCGCCGGTTGCCAAAATGGTGTGGGCTGCGCCAATGGTCTTGACTTGATCCTTCGCCTTGTCGAGTACGTAAACCCCGACGCAGCCTTTGCCGGGGTGGCCAATCTTGTCGCTGACGATCAGGTCAATGGCGATATGGTTTTCCAGAACGGTGATGTTCGGATGCGCGATGACTTGTTCCATCAGCGTGGCTTGCACGGCAGCGCCGGTGGCATCGGCGGCATGGATGATGCGTCGGTGGCTGTGCCCGCCTTCACGCGTAAGATGGTAGCCAACCGGAGAGACGGGGTCGCGCGTAAACGGAACCCCGCGATCGATGAGCCATTGAATCGCTTTGGGGCCGTGATTGACGACGTGCGCGGTTGCTTTCGGATCACACAGGCCTGCACCGGCTTCGTGCGTGTCGGCAATATGGGCATCGATGCTGTCGGATGGGTCAAGGACGGCAGCGATACCGCCCTGAGCCCAAGCGCTCGCACAATCGGTGAGTGTGCGTTTGGTAATCAGCGCCACCTGGTGCTGGTCGGCGAGCCTGAGGGCGAGCGACTGGCCTGCCAGTCCGCTACCGATGATGACGACGTTGAATGCTTCCACCGTGTAGAAAGGCACTGGCAATGGGAGGCGCAAACTATATCACTTACGCGGGCGGTGGGTTATTTCGAAAAACCCTGCCACGGTCTGAACTATCGAGGGCGCCCACGGTCTGCTGCAATGAACGACGGTTTTTTGGCGTCGGCTGTGGCCTTGGTTATACTTTTGCGGTTTTACCGCTGCATCATAGCCAACGACTAACGTCAAATGACTGATCGAGAGCTGGATCAAAAACTCGTCGAGCGCGTACAGCGTGGGGACAAGCAGGCCTTTGGTCTGTTGGTCTCCAAGTATCAGCGCAAGCTGCTGCGTCTTCTGTCGCGCCTGATTCGCGATCCGGCCGAAGTGGAGGATGTTGCCCAAGAGACCTTTATCAAGGCCTATCGGGCGCTGCCTGCATTTCGTGGTGAAAGCGCGTTCTACACGTGGTTGTATCGAATTGGTGTGAACACGGCAAAGAATTACTTGGTCGCACAGCGCCGCAGAGCGCCGACGACAACAGGTTTCAACTCGGAAGAGGCCGAGACCTTTGATGACGGAGAGCAGTTGCGGGACATCAACACGCCAGAGCGGCTGATGATGACCCGGCAGATTGGACAGACCGTGGACGTTGCGATGGAGTCGCTGCCCGAGGAGTTGCGCACGGCGATTGTGCTGCGCGAAATCGAGGGACTGAGCTACGAGGAAATCGCCAGCATCATGGAATGTCCGATCGGTACGGTGCGCTCGCGGATTTTTCGCGCGCGCGAAGCGATTGCGGAAAAACTCCGGCCGTTGCTTGACACGGCCCCTGACAAACGGTGGTAGGCATGAACGAACGTATTTCGGCGTTGTTGGACGGTCAGGTCGATGACCAGGCGTTTGATGCAGTGCTTGAATCTGTCAAACAGTCGCCCGAGACGCGTGATCGATGGAGTACCTATTGTTTGATTGGTGACGCGCTGCGCGATGAGCCATCCCTTGAAACCGACATGACCGCCGCGGT
>JAGRFQ010000019.1:1398-20023 GCA_020445945.1 Rhodocyclaceae bacterium | reverse complement strand
CAGGCAGGGCATGTGGCAGCGTGTTCTTCCGCTGGCTGCCTCGATCATGGGCGTGGCTGTCGTTGGTTGGATTGCCCTGCAAGGGAATCACGACGACGCTGCGGCGCCGCCATTGCGGGTGGCTGCGCCACCCCAGGCCAGTACCATCGCGGCGCGTGCGGTCGCACGTTCCACCGATGCCGGGGCCGAGGCGCTGCGGGCCTACGTCTTCGCCCATCAAAGTACCGCGCAACAGGGCGCGATGCCCGGGGTGGCGCCGTATGTGCGCACGGTCGCAGAAGTCGCGCGGGGTCCGCAGCAATGAGGCGCGCCATTGTTGCGCTGTGTCTGATCGCAACAAGTCTGGGCGCGGTAGCTGACGATCACGACGCGGTGTTCTGGCTCAATCGCATGGTGAGCGCGGCAAAGCAGCTGAATTATTCGGGCACCTTTACCTATCTCAGCGGACAACGCTTCGAGACCATGCGTGTTGCGCATGCGGTGGGCGAGAGCGGCGAGATCGAGCGTCTTGAAACCCTCGACGGAAGCCCGCGCGAGGTAATTCGAAAAGACGGCGAGGTGCGCTGTGTCTTGCCCGACATCAAGACTGTCATCATCGATCGCCAGGGGCGCCGGCGCGCATTTCCCGATCGCTTGCCGATGGCAGTAGGCGCGCTGGGCGAGCACTACCGGATCATCAAGGGCGAAATCAGCCGTGTCGCCGGGCGGCAGAGTCAGATCGTGATGCTCGAACCGCTCGACAGCCTGCGCTATGGCCACCATCTGTGGGCTGATCTCGAAACCGGCTTGTTGCTCAAGGCGCGCATGGTGGATACCGACGGGGCGGTGGTCGAACAGTTTGTTTTCAGCGAGGTGAGCGTAGGGGCGCGCCCTGACCCGGCCTTGTTCGAGATGCGCTACGCAGCGGCAGAAGACTGGCATGTTGTCAACGCGCGCGGCAACGAGACGCGCGCCACCGAGATCGGGTGGGTGCTGGGCGACATGTTGCCGGGCTATCGCCTGATCTCATCGGTCAAGCGTGCCGTCGGTGAGCGTGATCACGATGTGCTGCACTTGGTGTATTCCGATGGCCTTACGCATATTTCGGTGTTCATCGAGCCGGAGGCGGGTGGCGAGGCAGCCTCGGTGCCAAGCGGTTTCCTGTCGGCGGGGTCGATCGGGGTCTACAAACGCGTTGCCGCGGGGCATCGCCTGATGGTGCTCGGCGAAGCGCCGCGAGAGGCGTTGCGGCGTGTCGCCGACGGGATGACGACGGTGGCCCAATGATCGAAGCGCGGGCGGTTGTCGTGCGTGCCGACGCTACGGCGGTGTGGGTCAAGATCAGTGACCCCGTTACGGGTTGCGGGCGCTGCAACGAGCCGGGCGGCTGCGGCGGTGCCCGCATTGCCCACGCTTTCGGGCGGCCGGCTGAAGCGTTCCGCATCGAGAATACGCAAGGATTTGCGGTGGGCGATGCCGTCGTGTTGAGCATCCGCGACGGCGCGGCGCTCGGTGCAGCGATTGCCAGTTATGGCGTCCCGACGATCGGCGCCGTGTGCGGTGCGGCGCTGGCGACCTGGCTGGGGGGAAATGCCGTGGCATGGATCGGCTTGGTTGCGGGCTTGGTGCTGTCGTATGCGGTGACGCGCCGGATGGCGCGTATGCGCGGCTGGAAACAGCAGCTGTCGGTGTCGATTCGCACCGATGCGGGGGACTGCCCGGCCTCTCGCGCGCAACCCTGAGTGCGCGCGCCTGGGCCCCTTGTTTCCGTGACCGCTTTGTTCAAAGCCTTCTTTGCTGTGGTCGTTCTGAGCGCCAGCCTTGGCGCGCGAGCGGCAGATTTGCCGGATTTCACGGCCTTGGCCAAGTCGCAGGGCGCCGCGGTGGTCAACATCCGTGCAATCCGCCACGGCTCGCCAGTTGCGCGTCTGGGTGAGCGCGATCACAACGAAGATTCTCTGCCCGAGTTTCTGCGCCGGCTGCTGCCGGACCATCCCGAGGCGCCGGTGCCAGATGACGACCACTCGGTGGGATCGGGCTTCATCATCGACGCCGATGGCTACATTCTTACCAATGCCCACGTGGTCGATCGTGCGACGCGTGTTGAGGTGCGGTTGGTTGACAAGCGCACCTTCGTGGCGCATGTGCTGGGTGCGGACCCTCGGTCGGACATCGCGCTGATCAAGATCGAGGCGTCGGGCTTGCCGGTGGTGCGCCTCGGGCGCGCCGATGCCCTGGAGGTGGGGGCGTGGGTGGTGGCGATCGGCTCGCCCTTCGGTTTCGAGAACAGCGTGACGGCCGGCATCGTCAGTGCGCGCGGGCGCATGTTTCCGCAGGAAAGTTATGTGCCGTTCATTCAGACCGATGTTGCGATCAACCCCGGGAATTCGGGAGGACCGCTGTTCAATCTGGCTGGCGAAGTGATTGGCGTGAATTCTCAGATTTACAGTCGCAACGGCGGTTTCATGGGCGTTTCGTTTGCGATCCCGATTGACATTGCGATGCAGATTCAAGGGCAGCTGCGTGCTTTCGGTGAGGTGCGCCGCGGGCGCATCGGGGTGGCGATCCAGGCGCTTACGCCGCCGCTGGCAGCAGCGTTTGGCCTCGACACCCCCCGCGGAGCGCTGGTCGGCATGGTCGAGCCGGACAGCCCGGCGCAGGCCGCCGGTGTACGCACTGGCGACGTGGTGCTGCGCTTTGGAGACATGGTGGTGCATGGCGCCGACGATCTGCCGCGCATCGTTGGTGCGGTCGCTCCGGGGCGTGTGCAGCAGATGCAGGTGCTGCGGGCCGGGGTGCTTCAGGAACTGACCGTTACGGTCGGCCAATGGGCGCCGGTGCGGCAGCCGGTGCGCCATGTGGCGCCCGTCGGCCCGGTGCCGCCCAGGCTCGGGCTCGAACTGCGCGAGCCCAGCGGTGCGCGACGAAAGGCGCTGGGGGTGACGTGGGGGCTTGAGGTGCTGGCTGCAACCGGCCCCGCCGAACGCGCCAGGGTTGCCGCCGGTGATGTCGTGTTGGCGAGCGTACGCGCTGGTCGGCAAGTGCCGATGCGCAGCTTGCTTGATCTGGACGCGGCGATTGCGGGGCTGGCTGGCGGCGAGGCGTTGATCCTGCTCGTTCAGCGTGGGCCGGCGTTGAGTTTTGTGGCCATCGAGTCGGCACAATGACTCGGTTGCGCGTCCTGAGCCGCCAGTGGTGCCATCTGTGCGACGAGCTGCTTGAGGCCCTGACCCCAATTGCGCGGCAGTACGATGCGGCGATCGAGGTCATCGACGTCGACGCAGATCCGACGCTGGAGGCGCCCTGGGGCGAACTGGTGCCGGTGGTGTTGGGAGAGAATGATGAGGCCTTGTGCCACTATCATCTGGACGCCGCTGCGGTTCATGCCTATTTGGGGCAATTTCCGCTAAAATCGGCCGATTGACCTCGCCGGATAACCGAGGTGCCGAAAGGCACCTTTTTTGTTGTGTGATATGCAGCGCATACGAAACTTCTCAATCATTGCCCACATCGATCATGGTAAGTCCACGCTCGCCGATCGCCTGATCCACCGCTGTGGCGGGCTCGCCGATCGCGAGATGGAAACCCAGGTCCTCGATTCGATGGATCTTGAGCGCGAGCGTGGAATCACCATCAAGGCGCAAACCGCATCGCTGCAGTATCGGGCCAAGGACGGCCACACCTATCAGCTCAACCTGATCGATACCCCGGGGCACGTGGACTTCAGCTACGAGGTGTCGCGCTCGCTGGCCGCGTGCGAGGGAGCGCTGCTGGTGGTGGATGCGTCGCAGGGGGTCGAGGCGCAGACCGTGGCCAATTGCTATACCGCATTGGAGCAGGACGTCGAGGTCGTGCCGGTGCTCAACAAGATCGACTTGCCCGCGGCCAACCCGGAGCAGGCGCGGGCCGAGATCGAGGACGTGATCGGTGTCGATGCGAGCGCGGCGATTCAGTGCTCGGCCAAAACCGGGCTGGGGATCGACGAGGTGCTCGAAGCCGTGGTGCAGCGCGTGCCTGCGCCTGTCGGGGATCCGGACGGTCCGCTCAAGGCCTTGATCATCGACTCGTGGTTTGACACCTATGTCGGCGTGGTCATCCTGGTGCGTGTCATCGATGGCAGCATCAAGGCCAAGGACCGGATGCGGCTGATGGCGACGGGGGCGGAATATCCCGTCGATCAGGTGGGTGTATTCACGCCCAAATCGATGGTGCTGCCGAGTTTGACCGCCGGAAATGTGGGTTTCATCATCAGCGGTATCAAGGTGCTGGCGGATGCCAAGGTGGGTGATACGGTGACGCTCGCGTCGCGCCCGGCCGACAAGGCACTGCCCGGTTTCAAGGAAATCAAGTCACAGGTGTTTGCGGGCCTGTACCCGGTTGAGTCGAACGAGTACGACCAGCTGCGCGAATCGCTCGAAAAGCTGCAGCTCAACGATGCTGCGTTGCGTTACGAGCCCGAGGTGTCGGAGGCGCTGGGCTTCGGTTTTCGCTGCGGTTTTCTCGGCCTGCTTCACATGGATGTGGTGCAGGAGCGCCTCGAGCGCGAGTTCGACATCGACCTCATCACCACCGCCCCGACCGTGGTCTATGAGGTGCTGCTCAAGGATGGCTCGACGATCAGGATCGAAAACCCGGCCAAGCTGCCGGACCTGTCGAAGGTGGACGAGATCCGCGAGCCGATCATCCGCGCCACCATCTACGTGCCGCAGGAGTATGTCGGCGTGGTGATCACGCTGTGCACCCAGAAGCGCGGCACTCAGGTGGATATGCGCTACCACGGCCGGCAGGTGCAGCTGATCTACGACATCCCGATGAACGAAGTGGTGATGGACTTCTTCGATCGGCTCAAGTCGGCCTCGCGCGGCTATGCCTCGCTCGATTACGAGTTCCGCGAATATCAGGCGGCCGATCTGGTGAAGCTCGATTTGCTGGTCAACGGCGAAAAGGTCGACGCGCTGTCGATCATTGTCCATCGTGCAACCTCGCAGTTTCGCGGCCGCGAGCTGGCCAACAAGCTGCGCGGCATCATCCCGCGCCAAATGTTCGATGTCGCCGTCCAGGCCGCGATCGGATCGAACATCGTGGCCCGCGAAACCATCAAGGCACTGCGCAAGAATGTGCTGGCCAAGTGTTATGGTGGCGACATTTCGCGTAAGCGCAAACTCCTCGAGAAACAAAAGGCAGGCAAGCGGCGGATGAAACAGGTCGGTGCGGTCGAGATTCCGCAGGAAGCCTTCCTCGCCGTTTTGAGAACCGACGACAGTAAATAGCCGGCCGACGGCATATCCGGAGTCACAGTGAATTTTGCATTGATTCTTTTCGTCCTGCTGGTAGCCACGGGTGTGTTGTGGGCGGCAGACAAGCTCTACGCGCGCAAACGGCGCACGCACGGTGCGGCCGATCCCTGGTGGGTCGAGTATGGCGCCAGCTTTTTCCCGGTGATTCTGGCCGTTTTCTTTCTGCGCTCATTTCTCGTCGAGCCCTTCAAGATCCCTTCCGGCTCGATGATTCCGACCCTGCTGGTCGGCGACTATATCCTGGTGAACAAGTTCACCTACGGCATTCGCCTGCCCGTGATCAATAAAAAAATCGTGGACATGAATGACCCGCAGCGCGGCGACGTGATGGTGTTTCGCTATCCGGAGAATCCGTCGCTCGACTACATCAAGCGGGTCGTCGGGCTGCCCGGCGACACGGTCGAATATTTCGGCAAGCGCCTGACCATCAACGGCCAGCAGGTTGCCACGGCGGCAGCGGGGGAATACCTCCACCGTGACCGCCTCTACGCCAGCGAGCAATACTCCGAGCGCCTGGGCCCGGTCACGCATTTCTTCCTGAACGATGGCGACAAACCCCCGTTTGTGCCCCAGATCAAGCGTTTCCCGCAGCGAGAAAAGTGCACTTATACTAGTAGCGGTGTGCGTTGCACCGTCCCGGAAGGGCATTATTTCGTCATGGGCGACAACCGTGACGACAGCAGCGACAGCCGGGTGTGGGGCTTCGTGCCTGAGGAAAACATCGTCGGCAAGGCGTTCATGATCTGGTTCAATTTCAGCGACCTTGGCCGTATCGGAGCCTTCGATTGAGGATTGGGTGGATGAAAAGAAAACAGGCAGGTGTGTCGCTGATCGGGGTCCTGATCATCGGCGCGATTCTCGGCTTTCTGTTTCTCATGGGCATGCGCACGGTGCCGGCGGTGACCGAGTATTTCGCGGTCAAGAAGATCATCAACGTCATCGTCGACAGCGGGCCGGGCCCGGATACCACGGTCAGTGACCTGCGCAAGGATTTCGACAAGCGTGCCTACATCGATCAGGTGGAGCATGTCACCGGCAAGGATCTGGCGATCTACAAGCGCGGCAACGTTGTCGAGATCTCGGTGGCCTACTCGCGCATCATTCCCATTTTTGGCAATGCCAGCCTGCTGCTCGAATTCGACACCCAGGCCAAGCGTGGTGGTTGAGACGCGCGGGTGAGCTTCGAATCGCTTCAGTCCCGGCTGCGCTACCGCTTTGACGATGTCCGCCTGCTGCGCCAGGCGCTGACGCATCGCAGCTACGGTCAACCCAACAACGAACGCCTCGAATTCCTTGGCGACAGCGTGGTCAACCATGTCGTCGCGGTGGCCTTGTTCGAGCGCTTTCCGGTGCTGCGCGAGGGCGATTTGTCGCGTTTGCGGGCCAATCTGGTATGTCAGGGCAGCTTGCACGAGATCGCGCTCGAACTGTGTCTTGGCGACTGCCTCGCTCTCGGAGAGGGCGAACTCAAGAGCGGCGGTGCAGAGCGCCCGTCGATTCTTTTCGATGCGCTCGAGGCATTGATCGCGGCGGTGTATCTCGATGGTGGCTTCGCTGCGGCCAAGACGATGGTCGATGGCTTGTTCGCCACCCGGCTGGAGGCGCTGAACCCCGACAAGAGCCTGAAAGACCCGAAGACGCGTCTGCAGGAATGGCTCCAGGCGCGGCGCCGGGCCCTGCCCAGATACACGCTGGTCGATACCCGCGGTGAAGCGCATGCCCAGGAGTTCGAGGTTGAATGCGTGGTGGACAAGGCCACAAAAACCCGGGGCACCGGCACCAGCCGGCGCGCCGCCGAACAGGCTTCGGCGGCCGAGGCAATGGACCGGCTGGAACACAATGCACGCTGAGCAAAGCCCGCCCGCGGACGATTTTCGTACCGGTCTGATCACCATTGTCGGGCGCTCAAACGTCGGCAAATCGACGCTGATGAACCGTCTCGTCGGCGTCAAGGTCAGCATCGTTTCAAGCAAGGCGCAAACCACGCGCCATCGCGTCTCGGGCATCCTGACCGACGCCCGCTCACAGTTCGTGTTCGTCGACACGCCGGGCTTTCAGACCCGTCACCTCAGCGCCCTCAACCGCAACATGAACCGCACCGTGACGCAGGCGCTGGCCGATGTCGATCTCGTTTTCTTCGTGGTCGAGGCCGGTCGCTTCACGCCCGAAGACGAGCAGGTGCGCGACCTGCTGCCGCGCGACGGCAAGACGATTCTGGTCATCAACAAGGTCGATACGCTCAAGGACAAGGGCGCCTTGCTGCCATTTATCCAACTTTGTGCGCAAGCTTATGGCTATGCCGAAATCGTGCCGCTGTCCGCCGAGCGCGGCCAGAATGTCGACACCCTGCTCAATGTCGCGCGCCCCTACCTGCCGATCGGTGCGCCGATGTATTCGCCCGATGACATCACCGATCGCAGCGAGCGCTTTCTGGCCGCCGAATTCCTGCGCGAAAAGCTGTTCCGTCTGCTCGGCGACGAATTGCCCTACGGCATCGCGGTCGAGATCGAGCGTTTCGAAGTCGAAGGCAGCATGCGCCGCATCAACGCCGCGGTGATCGTCGACAAGGCCGGCCACAAGGGCATCGTGATCGGCAAGGGGGGCGAGCGCCTCAAGCGGATTTCGACCGAAGCGCGCAAGGCGATGGAAGAGCTGTTCGGTGCCCGCGTCTATCTCGAAGTCTGGGTCAAGGTGAAGTCGGGCTGGTCCGACGACGAACGCGCGCTCAGAAGCCTCGGTTACGACTGAGCACTGGCACGCGTCGTGGGCCAGAAGCAACGCATCGACCAACAGCCCGGTTTCGTGCTGCACACGCACCCCTACCGGGAAACCAGTCTCATCGTCGAAGTGTTCTCGCGCGACCACGGCCGACTCCCCTTGCTGGCCAAAGGCGCGCGTCGACCGATGTCGCCCGTGCGCGGCGTGTTGATGGCGTATCAGCCGCTCCTCATCGACTGGTCCGGCGGTGGCGAGGTCAAAACCCTGGTGCGCGCCGAATGGACGGGCGGGCAGCCGCTGCTGTCGGGCCGCGCCTTGCTGTGCGGTTACTACCTCAATGAATTGCTGATCAAGTTTCTGGCGCGCGAAGACCCGCACGCCGCGTTGTTCGACGACTACGCGGCGCTGCTGCGCGCGCTGCCCGACGCCGCGCGCCCCGAGCCGCTGCTGCGGCGCTTTGAACTCGGCCTGCTTGAACAGCTCGGCTACGGCGTGCTGCTCGAGCGCGAGGCCGATACCGACCAGCCGGTCCGGGCCGAGGGCGCCTACCGCTATATAATCGAACGCGGTCCGGTGCGTGCGGCGGCCGAGGACGACGCGTTGCCGGGCGCGCTGAGTGGCCAGACCCTGCTCGACATGAGCGCCGGGCGCTTCGACGACCCGCGCACGCTGCATGAAAGCAAGGCGCTGTTGCGCCACCTGATCCAGCACCACCTCGGTGGCCAGTCGCTGCATTCGCGACGCATGTTCAAGGAGTTGCAGACACTGTGATTGAGCTTGGAGTGAATATCGATCATGTCGCCACGCTGCGCCAGGCGCGGCGCACCTGGGAGCCGGATCCGGTGTGGGCGGCGGTCGAGGCGCAGCTTGGGGGTGCCGACGGCATTACCGTGCACCTGCGCGAGGATCGGCGTCACATCAACGACGATGACGTCCGAAAGCTGCGCGATCTCACCCAGGTCAAGCTCAATCTTGAAATGGCGGCAACGCCCGAGATGGTCGCTATCGCTGCCGGGCTCAAGCCCGAAATGGCGATGTTCGTGCCCGAAGGGCGGCAGGAAGTCACCACCGAGGGCGGGCTCGACATCGTCGCCGACGAGGCCGGCTTGCGCGACGCGGTGGGGCGGCTCGCCGATGCCGGCATCGTGGTCAGCGTGTTCATCGACGCCGATCCGGCGCAGATCGAAGCCGCGGCGCGTATCGGCGCGCGGGTGTGCGAGGTGCACACCGGCCCCTACGCGCATGCCTTTCACGCCGCCGGGCGCGACCCCGAAGCGCCCGCGGTGCTGGCCGAAATCGAACGCATCCGCCGCGGTGGCGCGTTGATTCGCGCCGCCGGCATGCGCTTCAACGCCGGCCACGCCCTGAACTACTACAACGTGCAAGCGATTGCCCGGCTGCCCGAGGTGCGCGAGCTGCACATTGGTCACGCCATCGTCTCGCGCGCCGTATTCACGGGTCTGCGCGGTGCGGTGTCCGAGATGAAACGCCTGATGCGCGAAGCCGCGCACGGTGTCGGCTGAGGCGGGCGGATGATTCGCGGCGTTGGCACCGACATCGTCAGCGTGGCGCGCATGCGCAAGGCGCTGGCGCGCCACGGCAGCCGGTTCGCCGAGCGGATTCTCGCGCCGGACGAGCGCGCCGCCTTCGCCAGCACGGCACAGCCCGAGCGCCTGCTGGCCAAACGTTTCGCCGCCAAGGAAGCCTTTGGCAAGGCCTTCGGCACCGGCGTGGCGGCGCCGGCGACGCTGCATTCGCTCGCGGTTGCGCGCGACGCGCGGGGCAAACCGTATTTCACCTACCATGGCGAGCTGGCGCGGATCATGGCCGAGGACGCACTCGAGGCGCACCTGAGCCTCAGCGACGAGCTCGACTATGTGGTCGCCTTCGCCGTAATCGAGGGCCCGCGCTGATGCCGACACGCCACAGCCCGCTGGGGCCGGTCATGCTCGACGTTGCCGGCTTGAGCCTGACCGATGCCGAGCGCACGCGCCTGGCGCACCCGCTGGTTGGCGGTGTGATCCTGTTCGCGCGCAACTTCGAAAGCTGCGCCCAGCTCGCCGCGCTGACCGCCGAGATCCGCGCCGTGCGCACCCCGGCGCTGCTCATCACGGTCGATCAGGAAGGCGGACGGGTGCAGCGTTTCCGCCACGGATTCTGTGCCTTGCCCGCCATGCGCACGCTTGGCGCGATGTGGGACCGCGACCCCGAAACGGCGCGCGCGCTGGCGCGCCAGACCGGGCTGGTGCTGGCGACCGAGCTGGTGGCGCATGGTGTGGATCTGAGCTACACCCCGGTGCTCGATCTGGACTACGGCGTGAGCCGGGCGATTGGCGATCGCGCCTTTCACCGAGATCCGGCGGTCACCGTGGCGCTGGCCGGGGCGCTGATCGACGGCCTGGCCGATGGCGGCATGCAGTGCGTCGGCAAGCATTTTCCGGGGCACGGTTTCGTCGAGGCGGATTCGCATGTCGACATGCCACGCGATTCACGCGATTTCGACGCCATCTGGGCTGAGGACATCGCACCCTTTCGGGCGCTGGTGCCGCGCCTCGGCGGCGTCATGCCGGCGCATGTGATCTACGACAAGGTCGCGCCCGAGCCGGCCGGATTCTCGCCCTTCTGGCTCGGCGACGTGCTGCGCGCTCGGCTCGGTTTTGGTGGCGTGGTGTTCAGCGACGATCTGACCATGGAGGCGGCCACCGCGGCGGGCGACATCGTTGCGCGCGCGCAGGCCGCCGTGGCCGCAGGGTGCGACATGGTGCTGGTGTGCAACCGGCCCGACCTCGCCGAAGCGCTGCTGGCGCGCTGGCAGCCCGCCATCCCCGCAACCCTCTCGGCACGGCTCGCCGGTCTGCGCGCGGTGGCGCCCGACGCGACCGACGTTGCGGCGCGAAAGGCTTACGCCGCTGGGTGCAAGACGCTGGCCGCGCTGGCCGACAGCACGCGCCAGGCCTGAGGTGAGCATGTCGGGCTTCGACGCAGCGGCGTTCCTGCGCGGCGTTCCGTCCGACCCCGGCGTGTATCGCATGATCGGCGCGGGCGACGTGGTGCTCTACGTCGGCAAGGCCAAGAATCTCAAGAAACGGGTCTCATCCTACTTCCGGCGCACCGTGTCGAGCCCGCGCATTGCGATGATGGTGGCCCAGATCGAGCGCGTCGAGATCACCGCCACGCGCTCCGAGGCCGAAGCGCTGATCCTCGAGAACAACCTCATCAAATCGCTTGCGCCGCGCTACAACATCCTGTTTCGCGACGACAAATCCTATCCCTACATCACCCTCACCGCGCACCCGTATCCGCGGCTGGCCTTCCATCGCGGCGGCTTCACCCGCGGCGCGCGCTACTTCGGCCCTTTTCCCGGCAGCGTCGCGGTGCGCGAGAGCATTCAGCTGCTGCAGAAGGTGTTCAAGCTGCGCACCTGCGAAGACGCCGTCTTCAATCACCGCTCGCGGCCGTGCCTGCTGCATCAGATCAATCGCTGCACGGCACCGTGCGTCGACCTGATTCCAGCCGACGACTACGCTGCCGACGTGCGTCTGGCGACGCTGTTTCTCGAAGGGCGGACCTCCGAGGTGGTGAAGCGCTTGAGCGACAAGATGCAGACGGCCTCCGACCGGCTGGCGTTCGAGGAAGCTGCCGCGCTGCGCGACCAGCTGCGTGCCTTGCAGACAGTGCTCCATCGCCAGTATGTGGACAGCGGGCGCGAGGAGGACGTCGACGTGCTGGCCGCGGTCGCGGTGGAAGGGCAGGTGTGCGTCAATCTGGCCATGGTGCGTGGCGGTCGGCATCTGGGCGACCGGCCCCAGCTGGCCGCGGCCGGTAAAGACTGCCCGGTCGAAGATGCATTGCTGGCCTTCGTCGAGCAGCATTACGCGAGCCTGCCGCTGCCGGCGCGCGTCATGACCGCGATTGCGCCCGAAGGGGTGCGCGAAGTCCTCGCCGAGCTTGGCAAGCGTGCTGTGGTGGCTGGCCCGCGGCGCGAGATCGAGAAGGGCTGGCTCGACATGGCCGAGCACAACGCGCGACTTGCCATTGCCGCACGCATGACGTCCACCGAGCGCAGCCAGTCGCGTCTCAACGCCCTGCAGAGCGCGCTGGCGCTGCCCGAACTGCCGGCGCGCATCGAGTGCTTCGACATCAGCCACACCATGGGCGAAGCCACCGTGGCCTCGTGCGTGGTGTGCGAACACGGCGCCATGAAACGCAGCGAATACCGGCGCTACAACATCACCGACATCACCGGCGGCGACGACTATGCCGCGATGCGTCAGGTGTTGACGCGGCGCTACGAAAAGGTGGCTGCGGGCGAGGGCGTGCGACCCGACCTGGTGCTGATCGACGGCGGGCGCGGTCAGCTCGCGATGGCCACCGCGGTGTTCGCCGAGCTGGGGCTGGAAGATCTGTGTGCGGTCGGGGTGGCCAAAGGCGAAGGGCGCAAGCCGGGGCTCGAATCGCTGATCTTCAGCGACACGCGTCCGGCATTGCATCTCGACCCGGGCTCGGCGGCGCTGCATCTGGTGCAGGAGATTCGCGACGAAGCCCACCGCTTCGCCATTACAGGCCATCGCGCCAAGCGTGCCAAGGCGCGGATCGGCTCGGCGCTCGAACGCATTGCCGGGGTCGGACCGACACGCCGGCGCAACTTGCTGGCGACTTTCGGCGGCGTCGATGGCGTGCGCGCGGCGACGGTGGAGGATCTGTGTCGCGTGGAGGGAATCAGTCGCGCGCTGGCAGAGCTGATTCATGCCGAATTGGCGCGTGGATAGTGGCGGTTTGAGTGACACGGCCGGCGCGCACCAGTTACACTCACGGGACAACCGGCCTGTCGGCGTAAACCTCACGGCTGCACGGCCTCAACAACCGATTCGTCATGCCCCTCAACATTCCCAACACGCTGACCTGGGCCCGGATTATCCTCATTCCGGTGTTCGTCGGCGTCTATTATCTACCCGCCAGCGTGCTGCCGGTTGCCGACCAGAATCTGCTCGCAACCATCGTCTTCATCGTCGCTGCCGTCACTGACTGGCTCGATGGCTTTCTTGCCCGCTGGCTCGGCCAGACCTCTGCCTTTGGTGCCTTTCTCGACCCGGTGGCCGACAAGCTGATGGTGGCCGCAGCGTTGATCATGCTGGTGCAGCTGGGGCGCGCCGATGCGGTCGTCGCGCTGATCATCATCGGTCGCGAAATCACCATCTCAGCGCTGCGTGAATGGATGGCCCGCGTCGGTGCGGCAGCCAGCGTCGCGGTCGCGTTTGTTGGCAAACTCAAGACCGCCGCACAGATGACGGCGATCCCCTTGCTGCTCTATGACGCACCGCTTTTCGAGATCGATGCGGTACGCCTCGGAACGCTGCTGATCTACATTTCGGCGGTGCTCACGTTGTGGTCGATGGTCTACTATTTGCGCAAAGCCATGCCGAAGCTTCAGGCGCAAGACAAAGCCTGAACGGCAGCTTGACAGGGCGAAATAGCTGTCTATAATTGCGGTCTGTTTTGCGGGAATAGCTCAGTTGGTAGAGCGCAACCTTGCCAAGGTTGAGGTCGCGAGTTCGAGCCTCGTTTCCCGCTCCAAAAACACGAAGGGGAAGCCGTCCGGCTTCCCCTTCTGTTTTTCCGCCGCGCTCCCGGCGACGCTATCATGGCCGTGTGCTCGCCGGATGGCCGAAATGACATTCCCCCGATTTCTCGATTTGCCGGATACCGTTGCTCCCGACTACCAGGGGGGCAGTCTGCTGAACCTGATGGTTTCCTTGCGGCAGCGTTTTGGCGACCGTCGGGTCGATATACCGGGTTTGCGCGATCCTGCCGCCTTGCCGCTGAACGATGCGCGTGTTGTGGTCTTGCTGGTGATCGACGGGCTCGGCGCGCACGACCTCGCCACCCGCGGCGCGGGCAGTTTTCTCGCACGACATCAGGCGCGCACGCTGACCAGTGTTTTCCCACCCACCACCGCGAGTGCAATCACCACCAGCTTGACCGGTATCGCGCCCGCCGAGCACGGGCTCACCGGGTGGACTATCCGCGACGACCGTTTTGGTGGTGTGTTCGCGCCTTTGCCGATGGTGCGTCGAGATCGGGAGCCCATGACCGGCTGGTGGCGCATGCCGCGCTTGTTTCCCTACCCCAGCCTGTTTCAGCGCCTCGATACGCGTAGCGTGATGGTAGCGCCGGAGTCCATTCTTGGCTCACCGTTCAATTTGCGTCACTCGCGCGGTGTGGCGCGGCGATACGCTTACCTGGATTTGCCTGGACTGGAGTCTCAGCTTGTTCAGTCCGTCGTTGATCTGGGCAGCCTGGACGGCTTTGTCTACGCCTACCACGCTGACTATGACGCCCTGGCGCATCAGTTCGGGATTGCCTCGCTTGAGTGCGATGCGCACTTTGAGGCGCTGGATGCCATGATTGCACGGGTGAGCGCGCAGCTTGCCGACAGTGGGGCGCTGCTGCTGGTGACTGCCGACCACGGGTTCATCGACTCTCCACTCGAGCGTCAATGCGACATTGCCGCTGAAGGCGACCTGCAGTCCTGCTTGGACGGTCCGTTGTGGGGCGAACGGCGGGTGGCTTACTGTCGCGTGAAGAAGGCATATCGTGCGCAGTTTGAACTTGAGGCGCTTGCCCAGCTGGGCGACCGCTTTCATGTCGTGCCAGGCCGCCGCCTCATCGATTCAGGAGTGTTCGGGCCGACGGCAAAGCCCTCGCGAAAGCTGGCAGAACGCGTTGGCGATTTCGCCCTGATCGGGCGCGACAACTGGACACTCTACGACTGGCTGCCGAACGAACGGCGCTTCCCGATGCTTGGCGTGCATGCCGGTGTCTCTGCGGCTGAGATGTTGATTCCGCTGGTGGCGATTCCCTGCTGAACACGCCCTAGTGAAGGTCTTCTTTGGCGGCAGGGATCGGTAGCACGCCAATGCCCTCGTCGAGAAGCGCGGCGACTTCTTCAATGGATGCCTGCCCGCGAATGCTTCTGTCCGGGGCGTCGCCCTGGTGAATGCGGCGCACTTCGGCCGGAAAGGCCTTGCCGACATCCTCGGCTTTTTGTGCGAGCTGACGCAAACTGGCGACGGCGAGTGCCGCGGTATCGTCGCTGCGTGATGGCGTGGCACCGGGCGTGGGGGCCGCGGTGCCAGTGCGCACGTAGGGCGCGCTGGGCAGGCGATTGATGTCGCTGCTGGCGCACACCGGACAGTCGATTTTTCGCTCCGCCTGCTGAGTCTCAAACGCATCGGAGGATGCGAACCAGCCCTCAAAGGCGTGGCCGTTGCCGCAGCGCAGGTTGAGGACGATCACGCGTCAGTCCGGTCCGACGGGGTGCGGTGGTCACTCGAATCGAGGGCGGAGTGTCTCTTGCGGGTCATTGCTTCAGCGGTGTCTCCAGAAAACCATGTGCCAGGCCCGTGATGATCACGGCAGCAGCAAATCCGAAAACGGCCAGCAGGACATCCACGGAGAGGCTGTTCGAGGTGCTGGCGATCGGCGAGCGCTGCAATTATCTCACCCACACAGTCGCCACGATGAGAAAACTGTCGCCATTCAATGCGGCCAGGCGTGATTCGCCCGATGGGCCGTCGGATGCGCTGCAGTGACCGGCTGGGTCGGCGCGGGGCGTTTACCTGTGCGGAGTTAACCTGCACGCGCGTGTGCGATGTGTTTCGTCAGTTGAGACTTCGGTGCGTGCTGAATCCGGCAGAGGAGATCGACCGATATGTTGTTGAGCTGGTGTTGCTCGCGTAGCTCATGGGTCAAACGCTGGAAAAGACTGGCTGCCATTTCAGCGTCGGCCAAGGCCCGGTGATACCGTCCCGCGACCGGAAGATTCGCATATTCAATCAAGGCACTCAGCTTGTGGCTCGGCGCGAAAGGAAAAATCCGCCGCGACAGCAGCAGCGAGCAGACGAATGCCTGCTGTCGCTTACGGTCGATGCGCCCAAGTTCGGCATCCCAGAATTTGCTGTCGAATGACGCGTTGTGGGCAACCAAGGGGTAGTCACCAACGAAGTCAGACACTTCTTGCATGACCACCGCGGCAGGTGGCGCCGTGCGGATCATGTCGTTGGAGATGCCGGTCAGCGATTCGATGAAGGGCGGAATTCGGGCGCCACTGTTCATCAGGCTCTGGTAGCGCCCGACAATCGCGCCGTCCTTGAGAATCACCGCCGCAATCTCTGTTGCGCGGTCGCCTTGTCCGGGTGACAGGCCAGTCGTTTCAAAGTCGATGACCGCTACAGTCTGCATGAACGCGTTCCTTGAGCTACAGGGACAGGGCGGTGGCCCGGCATCTGTCGCACACGTCCCATGGTGCGCAATCACACACGCGGGGATGTTCAACGTAGTTGCTGCCCACCTGAACGCCGCTGGATGCGCTGCGAGCGCTCGCAGCGACGCGCTTCGGCGTTTGTGCCGTGTCGGTTGAAGCGTCGTGGGGCGTTGGTGACCACCTTGAAAACGCGCTCATGTCTTCCTTGGCGTCGACGTACCAGATTTTTCGGGCGGCATCCCAGCGCGCGCCAAGCTTTTTCGCTTGGTCTTTTTCCGCAAAAGGAACTTTAAGGTTGAGTCGCATGGTGCATCCAGGCCACGGCGTTGGGGCAAACATTATATGTTGCCTCGGTACCCGCGCGGCGCAGGAATCGGGCCGCCGCGGTCGTTGGCTTTCGTCGATTTGCAGCGTGTGGTCGACGGGCGCCTCATGGGGATCGCTTCGTCCGGTTCCGCTCGACGCCAAGTCTAAACCTTTCGATCTAGACCTGTTAACATGAGACCTTGCTCAACATGGATCGAGGTGGCGCAGCATGCCTTGGGAAAAATCATTCGATGAGGACGAGGCGGTGGGCAAGGCGATGAAGGTTTTCTGGGAGAAGGGCTTTGAGCCTGCTTCCATGGCCGATCTCATTGCGCGCACGGGTATTACCCGGGGTAGCCTCTATAACGCTTTTGGCGGCAAGGAACAGTTGTTCGTCAAGGCACTGCAAAAGTATGACAAAGACAGGCGCCACGCCATGTTGTCGGCGTTGGAGGCGATGGATGATCCGCAGCGGGCCATTGCTGCGCTGTTTGATGCTCTGGTGGCCGAGACCATTGCGGACCCTGAGAAGAAGGGGTGCTTTCTGGTGAATACCGCGTCCGAACTCACGACCCATGGAGAACAAGTGAACGGTATCGTGCGAGCGGGATTGCAGGAGACGCAGGCATTTCTTCAACGCAGCATTGAAGCTGGGCAGGCGCGGCAGCAGTTCCCCGCAGCACTTGACCCGGAGGCCACCGCGAAGGGGTTGATGGCGATGGTTGTTGCCATACGGGTGCTGGGCCGTGGCATGTTTGACGCGGCCTCGCTCAGAACGATCGCCGCCCAGGCACAGCGCTTGTTGCGCTAGGTTTCACGTCATATGGGTATGATCGAGCGGGTTCATGATCAAACGCCAGCATGGCCAGTCGCGCGCTCTTCTGTGTTGACGGATCGGCGGCACCCGTCCGACAACGCGGTGCTGAAAACGCGTGGATGAGCCGGCGACGTTTTTCAAGCGTCGCTATCTGCTCAGCGGCGCACAAGGGGTCGAGAGCTACGCCCGCATCCTGGAACGGTCGGCCCGGATGCAGGATTGAACACGCACCCAACCATTGATAAGGAATTCGGAATCATGTCTGGCACGAATCAATACGAACCTCCCAAAGTCTGGACCTGGGATGCCGAAAATGGTGGCGAATGGGCCAAGATCAACCGCCCTGTTTCCGGCCCGACGCACGAGGCCACATTGCCGCGCGGGAAGCATCCCTTGCAGTTGTATTCAATGGGTACGCCCAATGGTCAGAAGGTCACCATCTTGCTCGAAGAGCTGCTGGCGCGGGGCGTGCGCGGCGCGGAGTACGACGCCCATCTGATCCGGATCAGCCAGGGTGACCAGTTTTCGACGGGTTTTGTCGAAGTCAATCCGAACTCGAAAATCCCGGCGCTTCTTGATACTGAAACGGGTCGTCGTGTCTTTGAAAGTGGCGCGATCCTGCTCTACCTTGCCGAAAAATTCGGACATTTCCTGCCCAAGGATGCGGCCGCGCGCACCGAAGTGTTGAATTGGCTTTTCTGGCTGCAGGGCTCGGCCCCCTATCTGGGCGGAGGGTTTGGGCACTTCTATGCCTACGCGCCCGAGAAGTTCGAGTACCCGATCAACCGCTTTACCATGGAGGTCAAGCGCCAGATGGACGTCCTCGACCGCGAGCTGGCCGAGCATCGGTATCTGGGCGGGGACGAGTACACCATCGCCGACATGGCTACCTGGCCCTGGTATGGCAACCTGGTGCTGGGGCAAGCCTACGGTGCGGGCGAGTTTTTGCAGGTCGACAGCTACAAGCACCTGCGCCGCTGGGCAGACGACATCCTGGCGCGTGCGGCAGTCCAGCGAGGGCGCATCGTGAATCGCACCTGGGGCGAGCCGTCAGAGCAACTGCATGAGCGTCACGATGCGTCGGATTTCGATCTGAACATCGAAGACAAACGGGTGCCGCAGTAAGTGCAAAGCCCGCTATCGATTCGCGCTCTGAGCGTTGGTCGGCAACGGGATCGAACCGGTGCCGGTGCAGCGCAGCTTGTGTGCAACGCGCCTGAAAAGGCTTGTGCGACGGCGCGTCTC
>JAGRFQ010000019.1:1261-1388 GCA_020445945.1 Rhodocyclaceae bacterium | reverse complement strand
TGAATGCGGGTTGTATATGCAGGTCGCTGATTTTAAATGGTGCCCGGAGCGGGAATCGAACCCGCACAGCCAAAGGCCGAGAGATTTTAAGTCTCTTGTGTCTACCGATTTCACCATCCGGGCATCT
>JAGRFQ010000019.1:638-1175 GCA_020445945.1 Rhodocyclaceae bacterium | reverse complement strand
TCGGGATTCACTTTGACGTACTTGGAGATCACCGCGATCAGTTCTCGCTGGAGGTCGGGCAGGAAGTCGGGCGAACCGTCGCGCGGGCCATGCTCACGGGCAATGATCAGTTGCAGGCGTTCTTTGGCCAGATTTGCCGTCTTGGGTTTGCTGCCGAACAGCATGCTGAGCAGGGACATATTACTTCCCTCCGAACAGGCGCTTCATCAGGCCCGGCTTTTCATAGGTCGTGTAGCGCATGGGGCGGTCTTCGCCCAGGAAGCGCGCCACCACGTCCAGATAGGCCTCGGATACGTCGGTGCCCTTGAGGTGCACGGCCGGCGAGCCCTGGTTGGAGGCGTGGAGGACGGCTTCGGATTCGGGGATGACGCCGATGAGTTCGACGCGGAGCAGTTCCTGGACGTCCTTGTAGGACAGCATCTCGCCATCTTCGACGCGCTTGGCCGAATAGCGGGTGATCAGCAGGTGCTCCTTGACTGCGTCCATGCCGTCCTTGGCGCGCTGCGATTTGGACTGCAGGATGCCGAGGATGCGGTC
>JAGRFQ010000019.1:0-587 GCA_020445945.1 Rhodocyclaceae bacterium | reverse complement strand
AGCGCCATCACGGCGCCGCGCTCGATGCCGGCGGGGGAGTCGCAGACCACGTAGTCAAAGCCCATGTGCTCGAGATCCTTGAGCACGGTCTTGACGCCTTCTTCGGTGAGCGCATCCTTGTCGCGGGTTTGCGAGGCCGGCAGGATGAACAGGTTCTCGCAGTGCTTGTCCTTGATCAGCGCCTGGCTCAGCTTGGCTTCGCCGTTGACGACGTTGATCAGGTCATACACCACGCGGCGTTCGCAGCCCATGATCAGGTCGAGGTTGCGCAGGCCGACGTCAAAGTCGATGACGGCGGTTTTGAATCCGCGCAGGGCCAGGCCCGATGCGAAGGCTGCGCTGGTGGTCGTCTTGCCGACGCCGCCCTTGCCGGACGTTACTACGATGGTTCGAGTCACGATACTTCCTTCCTGTGAGTGCCGCGCTTACAGCGTCTGCAGCGGCGCAATCGTTAAAATCTGGTTGTCGCCTTCACCCTTGAGCCAGGCCTGGGCGGTTTTGCCGGCCACGGACTCGGGGATGCCTTTTTCGAAGGTGCGATAGACCCCGGCGATGGACACCAGTTCGGGGCCAAAATTGGTGCTGAA
>JAGRFQ010000090.1:14594-17048 GCA_020445945.1 Rhodocyclaceae bacterium | reverse complement strand
CGGTCATCTCGCGCTTGGCGCGGCGGGCCTTGGCTTCGCCGGTGGACATGCGCTTGTTGATGTCCTTGAGTTCCTTGAGCGAGATGCCCAGGCGGGCTTCGAGCTCGATCAGCTTTTGCTGCGCTTCGAGCACCGGCGGGTGGATGCGCATCAGGCCTTCGGCGTAGTTCTTGCCCGCGGCGATTTCGTCCTTGAGCCAGTCGAGGTTGGTTTCCTTGCCGGGGAAGGACTTGATGAAGTGGGTGCGCGGCATGCCGGCGCGATCCACGCACAGGCGCAGGATGTTGCGCTCGTGGCTGCGCACCTGCTCGACCATGTGACGCACGGAATCGCACAGTTTTTCGATCATCCGTGCGTTGAAGCGCAGGTGCAGCAGGCGGTCGGAGATCTGTTGCTGGAGGTCGATGTAGGCCGGGTCGCGCGAGCCCTTGGCTTCGAGCACGTCCATCTGCTTGTCGTACAGCCCGCTCAGGATCGCGAAGTGCTTGAGGCCTTCTTCACGCAGCAGCTTGAGCGCCGCGGCGCCGCCGTCGTCGTCTTCGGCGTCGTCATCATCGTCATCGTCGTCGTTCTTGGCCTTGGTGTTGGCGGCGGTCTTGACGGCTGGCGGGATCTGGTCCTCGCCGTCTTCCGGGTTGATCAGCCCGTCGATGATCTCGTCTATGCGCATTTCTTCGCGCAGCACCTTGTCGGCCATGTCGAGCATGTCGGCGATGGTGATCGGGCAGGCCGAGATGGCTTGCACCATGTGCTTGAGGCCGTCTTCGATGCGCTTGGCGATTTCGATTTCGCCCTCGCGGGTGAGCAACTCGACGGTGCCCATCTCGCGCATGTACATGCGTACCGGGTCCGTCGTGCGACCGAATTCGGCGTCCACGGACGACAGCGCCTGCTCGGCTTCTTCCTCGGCGTCTTCGTCTGCGTTGGAGGCAACGTTGTCGCTCATGAGCAGGTCTTCGGCCGACGGGGCCTCGTCGTAGACCTTGATGCCCATGTTGTTGAAGGTGGCAATGATCGACTCGATCTGTTCGGCATCGACCAGATCGTCCGGCAGGTGGTCGTTGACCTCTGCGTAGGTCAGATAGCCGCGCTCCTTACCCAGGGTAATCAGCGTTTTGAGCTGCGAGCGACGCACCTCGGCATCCAGCGGCGTTTGCGGCTGGCTGGTGGCGAGCACATCGCTGATCTTGCTTTTCTTGGCGCGGGGCTTCGCGGTGCGGCCCTTCGCTGGGGTCTTGCGTGGCTTCTTGGATGTTTCCTGGGCCATGGTGCTCCTCGAGATCGTCGGAGAAGTCGAAAAAACAGAAAATTATATTACGAATCTGAGACTTTGGGGCGCGTTGCCGGGTTCCCATGTTTTTGCTGCAGGAGCTGGGCGTAGCGCCTGCGCTCTTCTGTCGTGAGCGTGCTGGCGCGGGCGGCGAGGGCGCCGAACTCGTCTTCGAGCGCCTTTGCATGCAGCTTGCTGACGGTGTCGTGGAACAGGGTTTCGACCACGTCGTCGGCGATTGCGTCATCGTTTTGCGCGGCGCACAGCCGGTTCAGCGTGTCGCTGTGGGGTGTGTCGCGAAAGTGCTCCAGCAAGGCCCCCAGTGGGCTGTTGCCGCCCAGGTCGCCGACGCCGACCGCATCGATGATCGAGATCAGGGCGCGCCCTTCGCTGCTGGCGTCGGGGATCAGGTCGGCGGGCAGGCGCGCGGCCCATGGCGGATGCTGGAGGATGATGCGCAGCAGCGTGGTTTCGAGCGGCGCGGGCGCACGTCGCGGGCTGCGTGTCGGCGGCGCCCCCTTGCGCTGAAAACTTGGTGGCGGCGCTTTGAGCCCCCACGCCTGCATCAGCTCGGTTTCGTCGATCTGGCAGCGCTTGGCGACCGCCTTGAGCACTTGCAGGCGCAGCATCGGCGCGCCGATGCGCAGCACCAGCGGCTGGGCATCGTGGGCGAAGCGGGCGCGGCCCTCGGCGCTGCGCAGGTCAATCTCGTGGTTCAGTTCGTCGAGCAGGAATTCGGTGAGCGGCGTGGCACCGGCGCTGCGCTGGCGGAAGGCGTCGGCGCCGTGCTCGCGCACGAAGGAGTCGGGGTCGTGGCCGTCGGGCAAGAACAGGAAGCCGATCTGTTTGGCGTCGTTGAGCGGCTCCAGCGCCGCCTCCAGCGCGCGCCACGCGGCCTTGCGTCCGGCCGGGTCGCCGTCGAAACAGAACACCACCCGGTCGACCAGCCGGAACAGTTTCTGGATGTGGGTCGGGGTGGTGGCGGTGCCGAGCGTGGCGACCGCGTTCTGGACGCCGTGCTGGGCAAGGGCGACCACGTCCATGTAGCCCTCGACGACGATTGCGGTGTTCTCCGCGCGGATCGACTGGCGCGCCTGAAACAGGCCGTACAATTCGCGGCCCTTCTCGAACAGTGGGGTCTCGGGCGAGTTGAGGTATTTCGGTTCGCCTTGATCGAGTACCCG
>JAGRFQ010000090.1:0-14454 GCA_020445945.1 Rhodocyclaceae bacterium | reverse complement strand
GCCTTGTCGAGCGGCTGCCAGGCGTCGGGCGCGTAGCCGATGCCAAAGCGCGCCGCCACCTGCCCGGTGAGGCCGCGCTGCTTGAGGTAGGCAATGGCCGCTTCGCTGGATTTGAGCTGTTCGCGATAGAAGCGCGCCGCGAGCACCATCACCTCGGTGAGCGGCTGCGCCTGCGCGTAGGCCTGCGCGGCGCGTTTGTCGCGCGCATCTTTGGGCACCTCGACGCCGACATGGCGCGCCAGCTCCTTGATCGCCTCGACGTAGCCCAGGCCGCTGTACTCCATCAGGAAGCCGATCGCGCTGCCGTGCGCGCCGCAGCCGAAGCAGTGGTAGAACTGCTTGCTCGGGCTGACCGAGAACGAGGCGCTCTTTTCGCCATGAAACGGGCAGCAGGCAAAGTAGTTCGCGCCCTTTTTCTTGAGCGGAACATGGCGCTCGATCACGTCGACGATGTCGACGCGGGCGAGCAGATCCTGAATGAAAGACTGCGGGATCACGGTATCTGGCGTGCCGCCGGGTCAGCCCGCCAGTGCGCGTTTGACGCGCGCGGACACCTGCCCCATGTCGGCGCGCCCGGCCAGCGCCGCCTTGAGCGCGGCCATGACCTTGCCCATGTCGGCCGGCGAACGCGCGCCGGTGTCGGCGATCGCCTGCGCGACGGCGGCATCGACTTCCGCGTCGGACAGCGCCGCCGGCATGTAGGCTTCGAGCACGCCGATTTCGAAGCGCTCGCGCGATTCAAGATCGGTGCGCCCCGCGTCGGCGTATTGCTGCGCCGAATCGCGGCGCTGTTTGAGCTGTTTTTCGATCACCGCGGTGGTGGCCTCGTCGTCGAGCTCGGCGCGGGTGTCGACTTCCTTTTGCTTGATCGCCGCGAGCAAGAACCGGATCGCCGACAGCCGTTCGCTGTCGCGCGCGCGCATCGCGGCTTTCATGTCTTCCTGTATGCGGGCTTTGAGCGACATGAGCTTCTCCTGACCTGAAACGCAAAAACCACGACCGGCACAGCGCATCGCGCCGCACCGGTCGTGGTGGTGTTGCTCGCCGGTTAAGGCTTAGTACATCTTGGGCGGCAGCATCTGGCTGCGAATGCGCTTGTGGTGGCGCTTCACGGCAGCGGCCAGCTTGCGCTTGCGCTCAGCCGTGGGCTTCTCGTAGAACTCGCGCGAACGCAGCTCGGTGAGGGTCCCGGCTTTTTCAATGGTGCGCTTGAAGCGGCGGATGGCGACTTCGAACGGCTCGTTTTCTTTGACGCGAATTCCCGGCATTGCCTGCTTTCCTCGGGTGATGATGTACTGAGAACCGCGCATTCTATGAGTTTTTGGCGACAACAACAAGCCCCTCGTGCCGACCGCAGCGGCGAATCCCCGCTTCCCGCTAGAATGGCCTCCTACTTTGCGGGGGGATCATGATCGTACTGGGGCTTGAGAGCTCGTGTGACGAGACCGGCGTGGCGCTCTACGACACGTCGCGGGGGCTGCTGGCGCATCGGGTGCATTCGCAGATCGATCTGCATGCCGCCTATGGCGGGGTGGTGCCCGAGCTCGCCTCGCGCGACCACGTGCGGCGTCTGCCCGTGCTGATTCGCGACGCGCTGGCCGATGCCGGCCTCGCGCTGGCGCAGATCGCGGCCGTCGCCTACACTGCCGGGCCCGGACTGGCCGGGGCCCTGCTCGTGGCGGCCGGTACCGGTGAGGCGCTGGCCGCGGCGCTCGATGTGCCCGCCCTGCCGATTCACCATCTCGAAGGGCACCTGCTGTCGCCCTTGCTGGGGGCGGATGCGCCGGCCTTCCCGTTTGTCGCGTTGCTGGTCTCGGGGGGGCACACCCAGCTGATGCGGGTCGACGGGGTCGGGCGTTACGCCTTGCTCGGCGAGTCGGTGGACGACGCCGCCGGCGAGGCCTTCGACAAGACCGCCAAGCTGATGGGGCTGCCGTATCCCGGGGGCCCGGCGCTGGCCGCACTGGCCGATCAGGGCGTGGCTGGACGGGTCAAGCTGCCGCGGCCGATGCGCCACTCGGGCGATCTCAACTTCAGCTTCAGCGGCCTGAAAACGGCGGTGATGACCCTATTGCGCGACGCTCCGCCGGCGCCGGCCGATCTGGCCGCCGAGTTTCAGGCGGCGGTGGTCGACGTGCTGGCGACGAAATCGCTGGCGGCGCTCAAGCAGACCGGTCTGCAGCGGCTCGTGGTCGCCGGCGGGGTGGGGGCCAACCGGGTTCTGCGCGCGCGCCTCGATACCGTCACCGCGCGCCGCGGCCAGCGAGTGTATTACCCCGAGCCGGCCTTGTGTACCGACAACGGGGCGATGATCGCGTTTGCCGGGGCCTTGCGCCTGCAGGCGGGCGCCCGCGGGAGTCGCGCTGCGCGGGTGGCGGTCAAGCCGCGCTGGCCGCTCGATACCTTGCGCGCGCCGGAGGCGTGAGTCAGGACGCTGCAGGCGGCTTTTTCTTGCTGCCGATCTTCGGCTCGGTGCCAGCCAGCAGGCGCTTGATATTGCCCGCGTGACGCCAGATCAGGATCCCTGTCATGAACACGCTGGCGCCGCTGATCGCCGCTTCGCCAATCAGCGCCTGCGCAGCCAGCGGGGCCGCGACGGCCGCGCCCAGTGCGGCGGCGGACGAATACCGCAAGATCAGCGCCAGCGCCAGCCACACGCCCATGCACGCCAGCGCCAGCCAGCCGCTGAAGCCGGCCAGCACGCCCAGCGCGGTGGCGACGCCCTTGCCGCCCTTGAAGCCGAGCGTGACCGGAAACACGTGGCCGATGAAGGCGGCCGCGCCGGCCAGCGCGACGCTGGACGCCGTGCCCGGCCCCCAGTGCTGCATCACCCACACCGCCACCCAGCCCTTGGCCGCGTCGCCGAGCAGGGTCAGTGCGGCGGCGGACTTGTTGCCGGAGCGCAGCACGTTGGTTGCGCCGGGGTTGCCGGAGCCGTAGTGGCGCGGGTCGCTCAGCCCGAACAATTTGCTGACGACGACCGCAAACGGAATGGCGCCGATCAGATAGGCGAGCGCGACAAGCGCGAGCGTGGTGGGGGTCATGGTGGCGTGGCGGGCCGGCTGGTCCGCCCCTGTTTGGGCTAGAATGCTCGCAATTCTAGTCGAGAGTAGGCATGGATTTCATCTTCATCGAGGAATTGCGGGTCAGCGCCCGGGTCGGTATTTATCCGCGCGAGCGGGTTGCGCCCCAGCCGGTCGAATTGAACCTGACATTCGGCGTGCCCGACGCAGCGGCCGAGCGCGACGCGATCGACGACACCATCGATTACGCGAAAGTCATCGAGCGCATCCGGATTGAGCTGGCCGAGCGCCATTTCAACCTGATCGAAACCATGGGCGAATTCGTGGTGGCGATGTTGTTTGAAGAATTCAACGCGCCATGGGTTAAATTGCGAATTGCAAAGATCGGCGTGATGAAAGGGGTTCGCCGGGTCGGTGTATTTATTCAGCGCGGCCGCGACGGGCGGGATGTTTTTGACGCCGACTGATTGAAAAACCGGCCACAGAGCCGGTTTTTTCATGGTGGGGCTGGCTTATTTGATCAGCAGTTCGTCGATCGACTTGCCCGATGCAATCCACTCGGCGGCCCAGCGCGGTTGGCGCCCGCGGCCGGTCCAGCCCAGCGCCGGGTCGGACGGGTGGCGGTACTTCATCGGCACGCGCCGGCCCTTGGCGGGTGAGGCCTTGCGCGCGGGCTTGGCATCGGTCGCGGCTTTGTCCTTGGCGGTGCCGAGGACATCGTTCAGGCTCATGCCGTGTTCGCTGGCAATTTTCTTGAATTGTTTCAGCACATCGCGGCGCGCGGCGCTGTCACGGCGTTTGAGTTCCGAATCGATTTTATTGCGCAGGCGATTGAGTTCGCCGGTGCTCATTGCGCTGAGTTTTTTATCCATTATTGTCTGCCTTGGTGTGGTGTGCCTTGTGATTCAACCGGACCGGCAGGCCCGATATGGCGCATATTCTGCCACCACTATTTAAAACCACGCAAACAGGATCATGAAGAGTCACCCACGCCTTTGGCGACCGATACGGTGACCGGTTGGAGCGCTTGCATCAAATCGTGTGCGTGAATGCCGACCAGAAAGCCGCGTCGTCCGCCATTAATGTAAATCAGCGATTCATCAAGAATGCTGCGTTCCAGATAAACCGGCAGGGTTTTGCGGGTGCCAAACGGCGAGGTGCCGCCCACCTGGTAGCCGGTGTGTTTTTGCGCCACGGCGGCGGTGCAGGGGCGCACCTGTCTGGCGCCGATGGCGCTGGCGAGTTTTTTGGTGGCCACTTCGCGGTCGCCGTGCATCAGAATAATCAGCGGCTTGGCGTTTTCGTCTTCCATCACCAGGGTTTTGATGATGGCGTGCTCGGGCAGATTCAATGCAGTCGCCGCCACATGCGTGCCGCCATGCTCGGCGTAGGTATATTGAAACGCGGAAAATGCAATCCGGTGCTGGCGCAAAAAGCGTACGGCAGGGGTGTCGGGGTGCGATTGGGTCATGGTGTCGCGGCGCCGGAATCAGGCGCATGCCGGTTGGCGATGAGATCAGCCAGTGTAGCGCAGCGCCCGTGCCGGCGGGCTTACACCGAGAGGGCGTCCTTCACGCCGTGCGCGGGCATGTCTTCACCGCGGCCGCGCATGATGATTTCGCCGCGTTCCATGAGCAGATAATGGTCGGCCAGCGATTCGGCGAAATCGTAATATTGCTCGACCAGCAAAATCGCCATTTCGCCGGTGCCGGCGAGCAGGCGGATGGCGCGCTCGATGTCCTTGATGATCGAGGGCTGGATGCCCTCGGTGGGCTCGTCGAGAATCAGCAGTTTCGGCCCCATCGCCAGCGCGCGGCCAATTGCCAGTTGCTGTTGCTGCCCGCCCGATAGATCGCCGCCGCGCCGGCGCATCATTTTGAGCAGCACCGGAAACATTTCAAAGATGCGGTCGGGAATTTTTGCGCTCGCCGGGCAGGTGGCGAGGCCCATTTGCAGATTTTCTTCCACCGTCAGGCGCGGAAAAATCTCGCGCCCTTGCGGCACGTAACCGATGCCGGCCTTGACCCGTGCATAGGACGGGGCGCGCGCAATGTCGGTGGCGGCGCTGCCTTCACCGAAGGTGATGGTGCCGGTTTTTGCTGGCACCAGCCCCATCAGGGTCTTGAGCAGCGTGGTTTTGCCGACGCCGTTGCGCCCGAGCAGGGTGGTGACCTTGCCCATCGGGACGTCAAAGCTCACGTCACGCAGAATATGGCTGCCGCCGTAATATTGATTGAGTGTGTCGACTTTCAGCATTTAACGCCCCAGATACACTTCAATCACACGTGCGTCGTTTTGCACCGTGGCCAGATCACCCTCGGCCAGCACCGCGCCTTCGTGGAGCACCGTCACCTTGCCGCCGAGCGCTTCGACGAAGGCCATGTCGTGTTCGACCACCACCAGCGAATGCTTGCCGGCGAGGCTGACGAAGAGCTCTGCGGTGCGTTCGGTTTCTTCATCGGTCATGCCGGCGACGGGTTCGTCGAGCAGCAGCAGGCGCGGCTCCTGCATCAGCAACATGCCGATCTCCAGCCACTGCTTCTGGCCGTGCGAGAGCAGCCCGGCGAGGCGGTCGGCTTCGTCGACCAGACGGATGCGCTGCAGCGTGTCGGCCACGCGGTCGCGCTCGTCGCTGGCGAGCTGGGCGAACAGGCTTTTCCACACCCGCTTGTCGGTCTTCATCGCCAGTTCGAGGTTTTCGAACACCGTGAGCTGCTCGAAAATGGTCGGCTTCTGAAACTTTCGACCAATGCCGGCGTGGGCGATTTCGGGCTCGTTCATGCGCGTCAGATCCAGGCTCTGACCGAAGAAGGCGGTGCCGCTGTCGGGGCGCGTCTTGCCGGTGATGACGTCCATCATGGTGGTCTTGCCGGCACCGTTGGGGCCGATGATGGCGCGCAGCTCGCCGGCGTCGATGGTCAGCGACAAGTCGTTGAGTGCCTTGAATCCGTCGAAACTCACCGAGATCCCGTCGAGGTACAGAATGACCTTGTGCGACAGGTCGAGCTCGCCGGGATTGACCCGGTGACCACCGCTGGCGTTGCCGGAGACGGCGTCGAGTTTCTGGCTCAGGGCGGTGCTCATGCGGAGGCTCCTTTGGCGTCGGCAGGGGTTTCGGTGGGGGTGTCGGTGTCTTCGATGGCGCGCTTGCCGCGCAGCTTGCGCCACAGGCCGACCACACCGTCGGGCAGGAACAGGGTCACGCCGATGAACAGGAAGCCGAGGAAGAACAGCCAGTAGTCGGGAAAGCTGACGGTGAAGAAGCTCTTGGCCAGATTGACGATGAAGGCGCCGATGACGCCACCGATCAGCGTGCCGCGCCCGCCCACGGCCACCCACACGGCGATCTCGATGGAGTTGGCCGGGCTCATCTCGCTCGGGTTGATGATGCCCACCTGCGGCACATAGAGCGCGCCGGCCAGGGCGCACAGCACGGCCGACAGCGTCCAGATGGCCAGCTTGTACTGCGTCGGCTGGTAGCCAATGAAGCGTACCCGCGACTCGGCGTCACGAATCGCCGCCAGCACACGGCCGAACTTGGAGGTGACGAGGTAGCGGCCGAGGATCAGCACCGCGATCAGCAGCGCTGCCGACAGGCCGAACAGGACCAAGCGCATCTGCGGCGAGGTGATGTCGTAACCGAGGATGCGCTTGAAGTCGGTAAAGCCGTTGTTGCCGCCAAAGCCGGTTTCGTTGCGGAAGAACAGCAGCATGGTGGCGTAGGTCAGCGCCTGGGTGATGATCGAGAAATAAACGCCCTTGATGCGCGAGCGGAAGGCGAACCAGCCAAACACGAAGGCCAGCAGACCGGGCACGGCGACGACCATGATCAGCGCCCACAGGAAGGAGTCGGAGCCGACCCAGAACCATGGCAACGCCTTCCAGTCGAGAAAGACCATGAAGTCCGGCAGCGCGACGCCGTAGCTGCCGTCGGTGCCGATCTGGCGCATCAGATACATGCCGAAGGCGTAGCCGCCGAGCGCGAAGAACACCCCGTGGCCGAGCGACAGAATGCCGGCGTAACCCCAGATCAGGTCCATCGCCACCGCCACCACGGCGTAGCAGAGGATCTTGCCGAGCAGGGTCACGGTGTAGGCCGAGACATGGAAGGGGCTCGATTCGGGCAGCAGCAGATGCGCAGCCGGGATGGCGATCCAGGCAATGGCGGCAAAGATCGCCAGCGCCAGCCAGGCGGTGCGCGGCAGGCTCTGGAACATGCGGACGGACAGTGGTGTTCTCATCGGGTGATCCCTTTGCCAGGGGTTTGGCGGGTTGAAACCCGCCCTGCGGTGCGGTGGTTTGTTGTAGGGCGGGTTTCAACCCGCCATGCGGTGCTGGCCATGGCTTCAATCCTCCACAAACCGCCCCTTGAGGGCGAACAGGCCCTGCGGGCGTTTCTGGATGAAGATGATGATGAACACCAGCACCAGGATCTTGGCCACCACTGCACCGGCCCAGCCTTCGAGGATCTTGGTCATCAGCCCGAGGCCCATCGCCGCGGTGACCGCGCCGGCGAGCTGGCCAACGCCGCCGAGCACCACCACCATGAAGGAGTCGACGATGTAGCCCTGACCCATGGCCGGGCCGACGTTGGCCACCTGCGACAGCGCGCAGCCACCCAGGCCGGCAATGCCGGCGCCAATGCCGAAGGCGAGGGTGTCGATGCGCGCGGTGGGCACGCCGACGCAGCCGGCCATGGCGCGGTTCTGCGTGACCGCGCGCACAAACATGCCCAGGCGGGTCTTCTGCATCATCAGCCACACCAGCAGCAGCACGAAGATGGCGAAGCCGATGATCACCAGCCGGTTCCACGGCAGCACGATGTCGGCATAGGTGCTGACGCCGCCGCTCATCCACGCCGGGTTGGCCACCTCCACGTTCTGCGGGCCGAAGATCACGCGCGCCGTCTGGATCAGCACCAGCGACAGGCCCCAGGTGGCGAGCAGGGTTTCGAGCGGGCGGCCGTAGAGCCAGCGGATGACGGTGCGCTCCATCAGCATGCCGACGGCGGCGGCGGTAAAGAAGGCCACCGGCACGGCGGCGATCACGTAGCTGTCGATGTATTCGGGCAGGTGCGTGCGGAACAGGCCCTGCACCACATAGGTGGCGTAGGCGCCGACCATCAGCAGCTCGCCGTGCGCCATGTTGATCACGCCCATCACGCCGTAGGTAATCGCCAGCCCGAGTGCGGCGAGCAGCAGGATGGAGCCGAGCGACAGGCCGGTGAAGGCGGTGCTGGCCAGATCGGCGATGGCGAGCCGGCGTTCGATGGCGTTGATCGACGCCTTGGCGGCGGCGCGCACACCGGCGTCGGGCTCGGCAAACTGCCCGTTGCCATCCTTTTCGAGCAGCGCGGTGAGCATGAATTTGACTGACGCGTCGGCCGAATCGCCGAGCAGTTCGGCGGCGCGGGTACGTTTGGCGGGCAGCTCGCTGGCCAGATTCACGCGTGCCACGGCGAGCGCCAGGATGGCGCGGATTTCCTTGTCCTGCTCGGCCGCCAGCGCCGGCTCAAGCAACGGCATCAAGGCCTCATCGGCGCCATCGCGCAGTTGCAGCGCGGCGGCCAGCCGGGTGCTCCGGTCGGTGGCGCGGATGTTGGTGGCGGCCTTGGCGCTTTGCAGCGCACGGCGGATGCGGTTGTTGATCATCAGCGCATCGGCGTCGTCCGGGTAGGGGTCGATCGCTGCGCCGGTGGCCGCGTCGAGCGCGCCGGTGTCGGTCAGGATCACCAGCCGGCCGGCGCCGGTCAGCGCCAGCGCCTCGTCGGCCAGCGCGTCGAGCACCGCCACGCTCTGCGCGCTGCCCTCGGCGCCGAGTTCGGCAATCGCCTCGATGCGACTGTCGGAATCGTCTTCGGCCATCTTGGCCAAGGTCTCGGGCGACGGCGCGGCGTGTGCGGCGCCGATCGTGCAGCACAGCACGAGGCACAGCAGACGCAGCCGGTGAAACAGTGAAGGAGGCATGATGTTGGATCGCTTGAGTTGCTGACCGGAGCCTACGCAGCGCATGGGCTCGGGTCAGGAACCCGCCGCGAAAACGGGGCCGGCCGCAGCCGACCCCGCAAACGTGACGCGTGAAACCGCAGGGCTTACATGTCCTGCTTTTTCTCGTTGCCCGGAATGAACGGGCTCCACGGCTGGGCGCGGATCGGCTCCTTGGTCTTCCACACGGTGGAGAACTGGCCGTCGGCGCGCACTTCGCCAATCAGCACCGGCTTGTGCAGGTGGTGGTTGGTCGGGTCCATGGTCAGCGTGAAGCCGCTGGGCGCCTTCACCGTCTGGCCGCCGAGCGCCGGGATGACCGCATCGACATCTACCGTGCCGGCCTTCTCGACCGCCTGCTTCCACATGTGGATGCCAACGTAGGTGGCTTCCATCGGATCGTTGGTGACCACAGTGTCGGCGTTCGGCACGCCATTGGCCTTGGCCCACGCCTGGTACTTTTTGATGAAGGCGGTGTTGGTCGGGTTCTTCACGCTCATGAAGTAGTTCCACGCCGCGAGGTGGCCGACCAGCGGTTTGGCATCCACGCCGCGCAGCTCTTCCTCACCCACCGAGAAGGCCACCACCGGTACGTCGGTCGCTTTCAGCCCGGCGTTGCCAAGCTCCTTGTAGAAGGGCACGTTGGAGTCACCGTTGATGGTCGACACCACGGCGGTCTTCTTGCCCGCGGAGGCGAACTTCTTGATGTTGGCGATGATGGTCTGGTAGTCGGAGTGCCCGAACGGGGTGTACTCCTCCATGATGTCTTCATCCTTCACGCCCTTCGAATGCAGGAAGGCGCGCAGGATCTTGTTGGTGGTGCGCGGATACACGTAATCGGTGCCCAGCAGCACCCAGCGCTTGGCCTCGCCGCCGTCCTTGCTCATCAGGTATTCCACCGCCGGAATGGCCTGCTGGTTGGGCGCCGCGCCGGTGTAGAACACGTTCTTCTCCAGTTCCTCGCCCTCGTACTGCACCGGGTAGAAGAGCAGCCCGTTGAGCTCCTTGAACACCGGATTGACCGACTTGCGCGACACCGAAGTCCAGCAGCCGAAGGTCACCGCGACCTTGTCCTGGCTCAGCAGCTGACGCGCCTTCTCGGCGAACAGCGGCCAGTTCGACGCCGGATCGACCACCACCGGCTCAAGCTGCTTGCCGAGCACGCCGCCGGCGGCGTTGATTTCCTCGATGGTCATCAGCGCCACGTTCTTCAGCGCCGTCTCGGAGATCGCCATCGTGCCCGAGAGCGAATGCAGAATGCCCACCTTGATGGTGTCGGCAGCCTGCGCAAAAGTGGAAACGGAACCCATCGCCGCCAGCGAAGCGGTGAGGGTGACAGCCTTGATGAAGGAACGGCGCGTAGACATGAACTAAAACTCCCCGTAAGCGTTTTTATGACCGTCCGACCGGTGGCCGGGCGTGTTGCAGTGCACGGTCCAGAGCTTAGGCAGCGCGCCGGCGGGGCGGAATACGCAACATGGCGTAGGTGGTGCGCAGGGGCGGTGCTACAGCGCGGGGGGCGGCAGCGCCGGGCAGGTCGGCGCCGGCGTGCCGCCGATGTGGCGCAGCCAGTCGATCTGGCTCAGGTTGCGGGTCAGGCGCGTGCAGGCGGTGTCGATCAGCGCGCGGCTGTCGATTGCGTGCGTCGCCCATTCGCTGCCGCTGTGGACGCGCAGCCGGGCGTCGGCGGTGAAGCCGACGGCGAGCACCGCCGACGGGGTTTCGATGCGGGCGCGCTCGTCGCCCGTGGCGGCGTCCCACAGGCGTGCGATGTTGTCCGAGGCGCCGGTGGCGAGGCGTGCGCCGTCGGGGCTGAAGGCCAGCGCCAGCACCGGGAAGCGGTGCTCGAAGTAGTGGCGCACCGTCTCCCCGTCGAGCTGCCACAGCCGGGCCATCTTGTCGGCACTTGCGCTGGCCAGCAGGCGGCCGGTCGGGTCGAAGGCCAGCGCGCGCACGTCGTGGCGGTGCGCCAAGCTGTGCAACGGTGTGCCGTCGGCGACCCGCCACACCCGCGCGGTGAAATCCGACGCGCCGGTGGCGAGCCGCGTGCCGTCACGGCTGAAGGCGTGGGCGAAGATGAAGCGCGCGTGCGGCTGTTGCCAGCGCTGGCGTGCGTCGGCTACCGACCACACGCGCAGCAGCCCGTCGCGCGCACCGGTCAGCAGCAGGCTGCCGTCGGGCGAAAAGCCGAGCGTGTCGGCCGGCTCGACGGTGTTCATCCGCCGCAATGTTTCGCCATCCGGCAGGCGATGCAGCGTGACCGTGGCATCGAAACCGGCAAGCGCCAATGTGTGCCGGTCAGGGCTGACGGCAAAGCCGACCACCCCCTGTGCGAGCGCGATCGTCAGCGGCGTCATTGAGCCGTCCTGCGCACTCAGGCGCCAGCGCGGCGTGTCGATGGCCTCGAGCTGATAGCGCGCGTCGGACGACACCCGAATGCCGCCGGAATTCGCCCGTATCGCGGGCGCGTGCGAGGGCGTGTCGACCAGCGCGCGATCGGGCAGCTGCGCCTGCCACACCCGCACCCGGCCGTCGCGCCCGGCGCTGAGCAGGCGCGCGCCGTCGGGGCTGAAATCTGCCGCGGTGACGAAATCGTCGTGCGCCATGCGCAACTGCTCGCTGCCGTCGGCCAGCCGCCACAGCCGCGCGGTGCCGTCGTTGCTGGCGCTGAGCAGCATCCGGCCGTCGGCGCTGAAGCGCAGATGATGCACCGGCCCCTGGTGGCGCATTTCCGCAAAACGCTCGAAATTGGCCGAATCGAACACGCTGACCCGGCCGTCGCCCACCGCCAGCGCGATCTGGCGGCCGGCCGGGCCGAAGCGCGCGCGGTGCACGTTGGTGAGCTCGCCCAGCCGCTTGAGCGGCGTGTTGTCGGGGAAGCGCCACAGATACGCCGCCGAGTCGCTGGCCGCCATCAGGCGCGTGTTGTCGGGCGCAAAGTCGATGTCGACGATCGACCGGCGCAGCTTGAGTGCGCTGACCGGGGTCGCGTCGGCGAGCCGCCAGACGCGCAGGCGCGGCCCCGCGCTGGCGGCCAGAAACTGCCCGTCGGCGCTGAAGCGCAGCTGCTGCACCGCGCCGCCCAGCGTCTTCGGCAACTGCTGCAGCGCGCCCCCCTCCGCGATACGAAGCAGCCTAACCTCGCCCGCCGCGTTGCCCACGGCGAGGGTTGCGCCGTCCGCGCTGCAGGCAAGCGCGCGGGCTGCGGGAATGGTGTGCAGCGGGGTGTCGCGGCCGACCTGCCACACCGCCGCAGCGCCGTTGCGGGTGCGGCTCGCAAAACGCCCGCCGGCGGCACAGGCGACCAAGGCATCGACGCGGTCTTGATGGTCCAGATCCTGTTGCAGCGTGGCGTCGCCGATGGCGCGTACAAAGACATGCGAGCCTTCGGCGTAGGCCAGCGTCGTGCCGGGGTCCACAAAGACCGCATCCGTGATCGACTTGAACGGATGCGTCCACCCGCCGGCCGGCGCCGGCAGCAGGCGGAGCGCGCGGCGCAGCGGCAGATCGTTTTCGAGCGCGGGGCGGCGCCGCGCCGCTTCGACCGCGAGCAGGGCGCTGGTTTCGATGCGCGATGCGCGCTCGCTTGCCACCAGCGTGGCCTCGGCGCCGATGCGTCGCGCCACCGCCTCGTCGCGGGCGCGCTCGGCGCGGGTTTCGGCAATCAGCGCCCACACCACCAGCACCGCCAGCGTCAGCATCCCGACTACGGCACCGCCAAGGGCCAGGCGCAGCCGGCGGGTGGCGGCACGACGGCTGGCCTGGATGAATTCGATGTGCGCCTGTGCCGGCGGCGGCGCCTTGCCCGCGCTGCCGGCAAGCCAGGCCTCGGCCTGCTGCAGGGCGCGCCCCTTGAGCAGGCGGCTGCGCTCGCCACCGGCATCGCGCCAGGCCAGCGCGGGGAGCAGCAGCGCGGTGTGCGCGTGCACCCAGTCGAGGTCGGTGTCGAGCGCGCGGGCGAGGGCCCCGAGGCCGGCCTCGGGGTCATCCTCCGGGCGCAGAAAAATCCAGTTCAGTCGCGCCAGCGCGGGGGGCACGCTTGCCGCGTCAGCGTCGCGAAGTACCACCGGCACGAGGCGTTTGTTGAGGCGCTCGGCAAGCGCGAGCTCCTGTGCGCACACCGTCGAGCTGAGCGCGTCGGGGCTGAGGAAGAACACGAAGGCGTCGGCGCCGCGAATCCCGCGCTCGATCTCGGCCAGCCACTCGGCGCTGGGCGCAATGCCCTCCCAGTCCACCCACAGCGAGCGCCCCTGTGCGCTCAGCGCGGTGCAGATCTGACGCACCGCCGCCGCGTCGCGGCGCGAGTAGGAGATGAACAGCGTTGCGTCCGGTGGATCGGGGGCGGGGCGGGTCGGCATCGTGGCGCTTCCGGGCGGGCACGGTTTCAGTCTAGCCCGTGAGGGATTCTTTGCAGTTCGCCGCGCTAGTTCTTTTGAACTAGGGTTAAATGCGTTCTACACATAAAGCCCTTCAAATACAGTAGCTTGGAGTGTGTCTGGAATGGTCGCATGGCGGAACCGCTTAGTGACTGCGGCGCGCCGCCGGGGTGGAGTGTCCGGCTGAAGAACACCGCCGACCGTACGCTCGCGACTGTTTTGCAAGACGTTGATCTGATTGTTGTTTTTGTATTTGTGAATTTCTGTTCCCGGGGTGTCTGCCCGATTTGAGTGTTGCACGACTGGAACAGTCCGCCATCTCATGTCGCGGCGCAGCATCGGGCGGAATACGGGCGGAATTAAAAAACCTCATTCAAAACAGCCGCTTATCGCAGTTTCTCAGGCTTGGCCCGGAACCTGCATAGATGGCTTACGGAAGCCGGCATGGTGCCGGTGCCACTCATGTGAAAGGGAGACTAGCGATGAGACTGACGCTGATTTCAGCTGCTCTGGCTCTCGCGTTCGGTATGACCGGCGCGGTCCAGGCAAATCCGGTGGTCAATGGTGACCATGCGGGACGCGGTTCAGGCAACGACACGGTCGAACAGACCGCGACCGCGACTTCTACGCAGGGCGCCGGACCGAATGCCAACGAAGGCTCAACGGTGACGGTCGACTCGCAGAACACGACCAACACCGACCTGAACAACGACAAGAGCGCCGGCGACGCCCGTGACAACAATGGCATGGCGACGGCGACCGACTACGGCAACGCCGCGGCCAACAACAACGGCACCGCGATGAGCACCTTCGACAACGCCTTCAACACCAGCAAGGCGGTGGCGATGAGCAAGCTCGAAGGCACCGTGAGCAACAACAGCATCTGGGGTATCGGCAACACCGTCAGCAACCTCGGCAACGCCAACGGTGCGGCCGGCGGCTCGGCCGGCAACGGTGGCAATGGCACCGGCGGCGCGGGCGCCGGTGGTGCTGGCGCGGGCGGATCGGGTGGTGACGGCGGCAACGCTGGCAATGGCGGCTCGGGCGGCAGCGGCGGCTCGGGCGGCAGCG
>JAGRFQ010000089.1 GCA_020445945.1 Rhodocyclaceae bacterium | reverse complement strand
CTGCGGGACGGGCGCGTCGGCGCGCTGCGGGCCGACAACGCGCGCCCGCTGGCTGCCGCCCTGCTGGTGGGCAAGACGCCGGCCGAAGCGGCGCAACTCGCGCCAGCGCTGTTCAGCCTGTGCGGGGTGGCCCAGGGCGTGGCGGTGCAGGCCGCCTGCGCGGCAGCGCGCGGCGAGGCCTTTGCGCTGGGCGTCGAAACCGAACGCGCGCTGGCGGTCGAGGCGGCGCAGCTGCATCTGTGGCGGCTGCTGCTCGACTGGCCGGCGCTGTTCGACCTGCCGCCGGCGCGCGACCGTTTTGCGCGCATGCATCGCCGGCTGGCACAGGTGAACGACGCCGCGGGCGCATTCGACATCGGCGGCGCGCTGCTCGACCTGGTCGCCAACGAGCTGCTCAACGGCTTCTTCCGTACCCTGCGCGAGCCGCGCAATCTGGGCGAGTTTGCCGAGGCATGCCGGCGCGGCGGCGGGGTGGGCGCGGTGCTTGCGCGCTTGATCGAAAGCGGCGCCAGCGATCCGCTCGATGCGCCGGTGGCGCTGCTCTCGCCCTTGCCGGCGCAGCACTTTGCCGACACCCTGCCGGACGGATGGCCGAGCCCCGCGTTCTGCCGCGCGCCGCAGCTCGGCGACACGGTGTGCGAGACCGGGCCGCTCGCCCGTCACGCGCACAATCTGCTGGTGGCGCGCTTGCTGATGCATCGGCACCGCATTGCGGCGCGCGTGTTTGCGCGGGTGGTCGAGCTGTCGGACTGCGCCAGCCGCTTGCGTCACCCCCTGCCGGCCGACATGCCGCCGCTGGTGGATGTGGCGCCGCTGCCCGGCGGTGGGGCGCTGGCCTGCGTGGACACCGCGCGCGGGGTCTTGCTGCACGCGGTGCGCCTCGACGGCGAGCGGATTGCCGACTACGCCATCGTGGCGCCGACGGAATGGAATTTTCGCCCCGGTGGCGTGTTCGAACAGGAAGGCGCCGGCTGGGCCGCGCCCGATCTGGCCAGCGCCACCTGGCGGCTCAAGGCGCTGGCGCTGGCGCTCGACCCGTGCGTGCAGTACGCGGTGTCGGTGGTGGCCGCCGAGGAGGACGAGGCCGATGCATGAAATGTCGCTCGCCGAGGGCATTCGCACGATTGTCGAGGAGGCCGCGCAGGCCGAGGGATTCGGCAAGGTGAACGCGGTGGTGCTCGAAGTCGGCGAACTGGCCGCGGTCGAGCTCGAATCGCTGCGCTTTTGTTTCGAGGTGGTGATGCAGGGCACGCTCGCCGAGGGCGCGGCGCTGACGGTCGAGCGCGTGGCGGGGGTCGGCTGGTGCATGTCCTGTGGCGAAAGCGTGCCAATCAAGGCACTCTATGACCCGTGCCCCAAATGCGGCAGCTATCAGGTCCAGCCCACCGATGGCACGCAGATGCGCGTCAAGGCGCTGGATGTGGACGGCGCGGTCGAGCGCGCCGAGTAAGGAGAGAACACATGTGTACGGTGTGTGGATGTGGGGTCGGTGAGGTCACGATCGGGCGCAGCGCGGCGACGCCGCGGCGCAGCGATGCGCCGACCCGCGGCTGGAAGCCGGTGGCGGCGCACGCGCATGCGCCCGATCATGCGCCGCCGGCCGAAGCGCCCGAAGCGGCCGAAACGATGGACTTTGGCAGCGGCCCCGCGCGGGCGCACGCGCCGGGGCTGTCGCAGCACGAGATGCTGCGCATCGAGCGCGACATCCTCGGCAAGAACGACGGCTTCGCGGCGGCCAATCGGCGCTGGCTGGCGGAGCGCGGCATCTTCGCCCTCAACCTGGTCTCCAGCCCCGGCTCGGGCAAGACCACGCTGCTGTGCAAAACCATCGAGGCGCTGCGCGGGCGCGTGCCGGTGGCGGTGATCGAGGGCGACCAGCAGACCGAGTGCGACGCCGAACGCATCCGCGCCACCGGCGCCCCGGCGCTGCAGATCAACACCGGCAAGGGCTGTCATCTGGACGCCGCGATGGTCGCCCAGGCGCTGGGGCGGCTCGATCTGTCCGGGGGCAGCGTGCTGATGGTGGAGAACGTCGGCAATCTGGTCTGCCCGGCGGCCTTCGACCTGGGCGAGGCGCACAAGGTGGTGATCCTGTCGGTGACCGAGGGCGAGGACAAGCCGCTCAAGTATCCCGACATGTTCGCCGCTGCCGACGTGATGCTGCTCAACAAGGTCGACCTGTTGCCGCATCTCGCATTCGACGCCGACAAGGCGGTGGCCTTTGCGCGGCGGATCAACCCGCGGCTGACCGTGTTCCGCGTCTCGGCGACCACCGGCGAGGGCTTCGACGACTGGCTCGGCTGGATCGACGCCGCGCGTGCGCCGATGGCGCGGGAGGCCTGAGCGTGCAGGAATCGACAGATCGCGTGGTTCCCCTCCTCGAGCGCCGCGCGGTGCGCGTGCGCGGGGTGGTGCAGGGCGTGGGCTTTCGGCCCTTCGTGTTTCGGCTCGCCCAGGAGCTCGAACTCGCCGGCTGGGTGCGCAACGACGGCGCGGGCGTCGAGATGGAAGTCCAGGGCCTGCCCGGCAACATCTCCGCGCTGCTCGTGCGGATGGTGCGCGAGGCGCCGCAGCTGGCGCAGGTGGCGCACGTGGCGACTGACGCGTGCGCGCTCGACAGCGACGATCACGGCTTCACCATCCGCCCCAGCGAGGGCGGCGCGGTGACCACCGCCATCGGCTGCGACACCGGCCCGTGCGCGGCCTGTCTGGCGGAGTTGTTCGACCCGGCCGACCGGCGCTGGCGCCACGCCTTCATCAACTGCACCGAGTGCGGCCCGCGCTACACCCTGACCGACGCGCTGCCCTACGACCGCGCCAACACCAGCATGGCCGGCTTCACCCAGTGCGAGGCCTGTCAGGACGAATACGACGCCCCGGCGCATCGCCGTTTCCACGCCGAACCCAATGCCTGTCCGGCCTGCGGTCCGCAGCTCAGCCTGAGCCAGGCCGACGGGCTGCGCGTGGCCACCCACGACCCCATCGCCGACGTGCTGCTTGCCATCCTGAGTGGGCAGATCGTCGCCATCAAGGGCGTGGGCGGCTACAACCTGGTGTGCGATGCGCGCCAGGGCGACGCCGTCGAGCGCCTGCGCGCGCGCAAGGCCCGCGGCGGCAAACCCTTTGCGGTGATGGTCGCCAACCTCGCCTCGGCCGGGCGCTACGCCCGCCTCAGCGCGCAGGAAGAAGACCTGCTCGCCAGCGCGCAGCGCCCCATCGTGCTGGCCGACAAGCAGCCGGGCACCGACGCCGCGCTGTGGGGCGTGGCGCCGAATCTGGGGCAGATCGGCCTGATGCTGCCCAACACCGCGCTGCACTACCTGCTGTTTCACGACGAGGCCGGGCGTCCCGCGGGCACCGACTGGCTCATGCGGTCGCAGCCGCTGGCGCTGGTGGTCACCTCGGCCAACCCCGGCGGCGAGCCGCTGGTCATCGACGGTGCCGAAGCGGCGCAGCGCCTGCACGGCATCGCCGACCTGATCCTGCATCACGACCGCGACATCGTGGTGCGCGCCGACGACAGCGTGATGCGCGTCATCGACCGCGCGCCGGCCTTCATCCGGCGTGGCCGCGGCTACACCCCGGCGGCGATCCGGCTTGGCCGGAAGGGGCCGCCGACGCTGGCGTTCGGCGGCCATCTCAAGAATGCGGTGTGCCTCACCCGCGGTGACGAAGCCTTCCTGTCGCAGCATGTCGGCGACGTCGACAACGCCGAAACCTGTGCCGCGCTCGATGCGGCCGTTGCGCACCTGATGGCCGTGCTCACGTGCACGCCGGAAGTCGTCGCCTGCGACCTGCACCCGGACTTTCACGCCACCCGCGCGGCCCACGCGTTTGCCGCCGCCCACGATCTGCCCGTGGTTCAGGTGCAGCATCACTACGCCCACATCGCCGCGGTGATGGCCGAGCATGGCGTCGATGCGCCGGTCATCGGGCTGGCCCTCGACGGCGTCGGGCTGGGGGCGGACGGGCAGGCCTGGGGCGGCGAACTGTTGCACGTCGAGGGCGCCGATTTCACGCGCCTCGGCCACTTGCGACCGCTGTGCCTGCCGGGCGGCGACCGCGCCGCGCGCGAGCCCTGGCGGATGGCCGCCGCGGCGCTGTTCGACATGGACCACGCCGAGATGATCGGCCAGCGCTTCGCCCATCTGCGCGGCGCGGCGCAGCTTGGCGCGGTGCTCAAGGGGCGCCGCCACTGCCCGCCCACCACCAGCATGGGGCGCTGGTTCGACGCCGTTGCCGGCCTGCTCGGGGTGTGCGAGGTGATGCACTACGAAGGCGAGGCGGCGATGCGCCTGGAGGCGCTGGCGCAGCGTTACGGCCCGGCGCTGGCGCAGCACCGCGGCTGGCACATCGACGCTGCCGGCACGCTCGACCTGCTCCCGCTGCTGGCCGCGCTGGTGGACGAGCGCGACGCGGCGCGCGGCGCAGCGGTGTTTCACGCCACGCTGGTGTCCGCGCTCGAGGCGTGGGCGGTGGGCGCGGCGCGCGCGCAGCGCGTGTCGACCATCGCGCTCGGCGGCGGCTGCTTCCTCAACCGCCTGCTCACCGAAGGTTTGACCCGCCGGCTGAGCCTGCGCGGCTTTACCGTGCTGCGCGCCGAGCAGGCGCCGACCAGCGACGGCGGCCTGGCGCTGGGGCAGGCCTGGGTGGCGATGCAGCGCCAGATGCGCGCTGCCGGAGGGCGCTGACATGTGCCTCGCCATCCCCGCCCGCATCGTCGAGCGGCTCGACGGCGACGCCGCCCGGGTCGACCTGGGCGGCGTGCGCAAGGAGATCTCGCTGGCGCTGGTCGACGACGCCGAAGTCGGCGACTACGTGATCGTGCACGTCGGTTACGCGCTGTCGAAGCTCGATCCGGAGGAGGCGGCCAGAACGCTCGCCCTGTTTGAAGAATCGGGCCTCGACCTGCACGCCATCGCCAACGGCGCGGCATGAAATACGTCGACGAATTCCGCGACGGCGATGTCGCCGCCAAGCTCGCCGACGCCATCGCGCGCGAGGCCGCCACCGGCCGCGACTACGCCTTCATGGAATTCTGCGGCGGCCACACCCACGCCATCTCGCGCTACGGCGTCACCGACCTGCTGCCGCCCAACGTGCGCATGATCCACGGCCCCGGCTGCCCGGTGTGCGTGCTGCCGATCGGCCGCATCGACATGGCGATCGGTCTGGTGCTGGCGCGCCGCGATGTGATCCTCACCACCTATGGCGACTGCCTGCGCGTGCCGGCCTCGAACCAGCTCTCGCTGCAGAAGGCCAAGGCCCGCGGCGGCGATGTGCGCATGGTGTATTCGGCCGCCGACGCGCTCACGCTGGCGCAGAAAAACCCCGGGCGCGAGGTGGTGTTCTTCGCCATCGGCTTCGAGACCACCACGCCGCCCACCGCGCTGGTCATCCGCCAGGCGCAGGCGCTGGGCCTCACCAACTTCAGCGTGATCTGCAACCATGTGCTCACGCCCTCGGCGATCATGACCATTCTGGAGTCGCCCGAGGTGCGCGATCTGGGCACCGTGCCGCTCGACGGTTTCATCGGCCCGGCGCATGTGTCCACCATCATCGGCAGCCGGCCCTACGCCTTCTTTGCCGAGGAATACCGCAAGCCGGTGGTGATTGCCGGCTTCGAGCCGCTCGACGTGATGCAGGCGATCCGCATGCTGATCCGGCAGGTCAATGAAGGCCGCGCGGAGGTCGAGAACGAATTCACCCGCGCCGTCACCGCCGACGGCAACCTCAAGGCCCAGGCGCTGGTCAGCGAGGTGTTCGAACTGCGCCGCAGCTTCGAGTGGCGCGGCCTGCGCGAAGTACCGTACTCAGCCCTGCGTATCCGCGACGCCTTCGCCGGCTGGGACGCCGAGCGCAAGTTCGACCTCGCCTTCCAGTCCGTGCCGGACAACAAGGCCTGCGAATGCGGCGCGATCCTGCGCGGCGTGAAAAAACCGACCGACTGCAGGATTTTCGGCACCGTGTGCACGCCGGAAAACCCGATGGGCTCGTGCATGGTGTCGAGCGAGGGCGCCTGCGCGGCGCACTACAACTACGGGCGGTTCCGGGATATTCCGGTGGTGGCGGCCTGACATGATTTGCAGCGAGACACGTGCATGAGCGGTAGCGTCAAAGCCGGCTACGTCCGGGCGCTGGACCTCAAGACCGGCCGCGTCGACATGGGCCACGGCGCCGGCGGCAAGGCCATGGCGCAGCTCATCGACGAGCTCTTCGCCCGCGCCTTCGCCAACGACTATCTCGCCCAGGGCGACGACGGCACCGTGCTGCCGGCCCCGGAGCCCGGCGAGCGCCTGGTGATGGCCACCGACGCGCATGTGGTCTCGCCGCTGTTCTTCCCCGGCGGCGACATCGGCTGCCTGTCGGTGCACGGCACGATCAACGACGTGGCGGTGATGGGCGCGCGGCCGCTGTATCTGGCGGCGAGCTTCATCCTCGAAGAGGGTTTTCCGCTGGCCGAGCTGAAACGCATCGTCGATTCGATGGCCGCCGCCAGCCGCGCGGCCGGGGTGCCGGTGGTGACCGGCGACACCAAGGTGGTGGAGCAGGGCAAGGGCGACGGGGTGTTCATCACCACCACCGGCGTGGGCGCGCTGCCGGCCGGGCGGTCGCTGTCGGGCGCCAACGCGCGGCCGGGCGATGCGGTGCTGGTGTCGGGCACGCTGGGCGACCACGGCATGGCGATCATGGCGCAGCGCGAGTCGCTGGCCTTCGAGTCCGAGATCGAATCCGACACCGCCGCCCTGCACGGCCTGATCGCCGACCTGCTGGCCGCCGTGCCCGGCGTGCGCGTGCTGCGCGACCCGACCCGCGGCGGGCTGGCGACCACGCTCAACGAGATCGCCGCGCAGTCCGGCGTCGGCATGCTGCTGGAGGAAAAGGCCATCCCGGTGCGCGAGCAGGTGGACGCCGCCTGCGAGCTGCTCGGGCTCGATCCGCTGTACGTGGCCAACGAGGGCAAGCTGGTCGCCATCGTGCCGGCCGAGGCCGCCGACGCGGCGCTGGCCGCGCTGCGCGCGCATCCGCTCGGGCGCGAGGCGGCGCGCATCGGCGAGGTCACCGCCGACCCCAACGCCTTCGTGCAGATCCGCACCGGCTTCGGCGGCAAGCGGATGGTGGATTGGCTGTCGGGCGAGCCGTTGCCGAGGATTTGCTGATGCGCATCCTGCTGCTGACCCACAGCTTCAACAGCCTCACCCAGCGCCTCTACGCCGAGCTGCGCGAGGACGGCCATGAGCTCTCGGTGGAGTTCGACATCGCCGACTCGGTGGCCGAGGAGGCGGTGGCGCGTTTTGCGCCCGATGTGATCGTGGCGCCCTTCCTCAAGCGCGCGGTGCCCGAGTCGATCTGGCGGGCGCATCTGACGCTGATCGTGCATCCGGGCATCGTGGGCGACCGCGGGCCGTCGGCGCTGGACTGGGCGATCATGAACGGTGAGGCCACGTGGGGCGTGACCGTGCTCCAGGCCGAAGCCGAGATGGACGCCGGGCCGGTCTGGGCGACGCGTGAATTCGCGATGCGCGCGGCGCCCAAGGCCAGCCTGTATCGCAACGAGGTGACCGCCGGGGCGCTCGACGCGGTGCGCGAGGCGCTCGGCCATGTGGCTGACTGGCGCGCCGGGCGCTGGGCGCCGACGGCCCTGGCCGACTGGCCGAACCCGCGCGGGCAGTGGCGCGAGTTGATACGCCAGGCGGATCGGCGCATCGACTGGCTGGCCGACAGCACGGCCACCGTGCTCGCCAAGGTGCGCGCGGCCGATGGTTTTCCCGGCGTAGCCGATACGCTCTTCGGCGAGCCCTGCCACTTGTTCGACGCGCAGCCCGGCACCGCGCCGGCGGGTGCCCGGCCGGGTGAGGTGGTGGGGCGGCGTGATGGGGCGCTGCTGCGCGCCACTACGGACGGCGCGGTGTGGATCGGCCATGTGAAACGTGCCGGCAGCGATCACCCCTTCAAGCTGCCCGCCACGCAGGCCTTTGAAGACGAGGCGGCGAAACTGCTGGTGCTCGACACCGACCCCGGTGCGGCCGAGATCGGCTACCGCGAGTCCGCTGACGGCGCCGTGGGCTTCCTGCGCTTCGATTTCACCAATGGCGCGATGAGCACCGGGCAGTGCCAGCGCCTGTGCGAGGCCATCCACACCGCTACGGCACGACCCACCCGGGTACTGGTGCTCGAAGGCGGGCGCGATTTCTGGTCCAACGGCATCCACCTCAATGTGATCGAGGCGGCGGCCTCGCCGGCCGATGAATCCTGGGCCAACATCAATGCCATGAACGATGTATGCCTGGCGCTCATCGGCCTCACCGGCAAGCTCACCGTGGCGGCGATGCGCGGCAACGCCGGGGCGGGGGGCTGCTTCCTGGCGCTGGCGGCCGACTGCGTGTGGGCGCGCGAGGGCGTGGTGATGAACCCGCACTACAAGAACATGGGCAACCTCTTCGGCTCCGAGTACTGGAGCTACCTGCTGCCGCGCCGGGTGGGCGAGGCGGCGGGGCGGCAGATCATGGCCGACCGCCTGCCGCTGCTCGCGCGCAAGGCCGCCGCCATCGGCTTGATCGACGCCTGCTTCGGCGCGAGCCCCGAGGCCTTCGCCGCCGAGGTGGCCACGCGCGCGCAGGCGCTCGCCGACGACCCGGCGCTGGCCGGGCGCCTCGCCGACAAGCAGACCCGTCGCGCGGCCGACGAAGCGGCCCGCCCGCTGGCCGATTACCGCGCCGAGGAGCTGCGCCAGATGCAGCGCAATTTCTACGGCTTCGACCCGAGCTACCACGTGGCGCGCTACCACTTCGTGCTCAAGAGTCCGCCCTCGTGGACGCCGCGCCATCTGGCGCGCCACCGCGATCTGGGCTGGCAGCTGCCGGCCGCCGAGGAGAGTGCCGTCGTATGAGCAAGACCCTGCCCACCGTGCTGGTGGTGGATGACGAAGTGCGCTCGCTGGAGGCGCTGCGGCGCACGCTGGATGAGGATTTCACCGTGCTGACGGCCGATTCGGCGGCTGCGGCGGCCGCGATCCTGGCGCGCGAATGGGTGCACATCGTGCTCTGCGACCAGCGCATGCCGGGTGTCTCGGGGGTCGAATTCCTGAGCGAGGTGCGCGAGAAATGGCCCGACGCGGTGCGCATCATCATCTCCGGCTACACCGACTCGGAAGACATCATCGCCGGCATCAACGAGGCCGGCATCTACCAGTATCTGCTCAAGCCCTGGCAGCCGGAGCAGCTGCTGCTGATTCTGCGCGGCGCGGCCGAGATGCTGCGCCTGCAGACCGAGAACCAGCGCCTGTCGGTGGATTTGAAGGTGGCCGGGCCGGTGATGCGCCGGCGGGTGGCCGACAAGCGCGCCAGCGTGGCGCGCAGCTTTGCCGCCGAGTCGCTGCTGCGCGCGCCCGACTCGCCGATGAACGCGGTGTGCGAAATGCTCGCCAAGGTGGCGCGGCTCGACGTGCCGGTGCTGCTCACCGGCGAATCGGGCACCGGCAAGGAGCTGCTCGCCCGCGCGCTGCACCTGGCCAGCCCGCGCAGCGGCGAGGCCTTCGTGACCGAGAACTGCGGCGCGGTGCCCGACCAGCTGCTCGAATCGGAGCTCTTCGGGGTCAAGCGCGGGGCGTATACCGGCGCCTATGAGGACCGCCTCGGCTTGTTCAAGCAGGCCGATCACGGCTCGATCCTGCTCGACGAAATCGGCGAGACTTCGCCGGCGTTTCAGGTCAAGCTGCTGCGCGTGCTGCAGGAGGGCGAGGTGCGCCCCATCGGTGCGCCGCGGCCGCAGGCGGTGGACGTGCGGGTGGTGGCGGCGAC
>JAGRFQ010000088.1:15040-16191 GCA_020445945.1 Rhodocyclaceae bacterium | reverse complement strand
GTGCGCGGCGCGCCGCTGATCGGTGCCACGGCGGCCTGCGGGGTCGCCATCGCGCTGCAAGGCGAGGCTGACGACGCGGCGCTGGCGCAGGCGCTGACGGTGCTCGCCGCGACGCGGCCCACGGCGGTGAACCTGCACTGGGCGCTCGACCGCATGGCGCGCGTGCTGCGCCCGCTGCCGCCCGAGGCGCGTCTGGCTGCGGCGCAGCGCGAGGCCGACGCGATCATCGCCGAAGACGCCGCCGACAACGCGCGCATCGGCGAACACGGGCTGGCGCTGATCCGCGACCTCGCCGCCCGCCGCGACGGCCCGCTGCGGGTGATGACCCACTGCAACGCCGGCCGCCTCGCCACCCTCGCCCACGGCACCGCGCTGGCGCCCATCTACGCCGCCCAGCGCGCCGGCATCGCGGTCGAGGTGTGGGTCAGCGAAACCCGGCCGCGCAACCAGGGCCTGCTCACCGCGTGGGAACTGCGCGAGGCCGGCGTCCGCCACAGCCTGATCGCCGACAACGCCGCCGGCCTCTTGATGATGCGCGGCGAGGTCGATCTGGTGATCACCGGTGCCGACCGGGTCGCCGCCAACGGCGACAGCGCCAACAAGATCGGCACCTACCTCAAGGCGCTGGCCGCCCGCGACAACGGCGTGCCGTTCTACATCGCGGCGCCGCTGTCGACCATCGACTTCGCCAGCCCCGACGGCGCGGCGATCCTGATCGAGAACCGCGACGGCGACGAAGTGCGCCAGCTCACCGGCCTCGACGCCGCCGGCCAGCCGGCGACGGTGGCCCTCGCCACGGCCGCCACCCCGGTGCACAACCCCGCCTTCGACGTGACCCCGGCGCGGCTCATCGCCGGCATCATCACCGAGCGCGGCATCGCCGCCCCCGGCGCGCTGGCCACCCTGCGCGGGCGCGGCGCATGAACAGCACCGCCGACACCCTGCTCGCCCTCGCGCGCGAGATGTGCGCCCGGCGGCTGTCGGTCGGCACCGCCGGCAACGTCAGCCTGCGCACCGCGGAGGGCTTTCTCATCACCCCCTCGGGCATGGCGCCGGAGACCTGTCGCGCCGCCGACATGGTGGCGATGCGCCTCGACGGCAGCGCCGACGGCCGACACGCGCCGTCGAGCGAATGGCGCATGCACCGCGAC
>JAGRFQ010000088.1:0-14997 GCA_020445945.1 Rhodocyclaceae bacterium | reverse complement strand
GCCACCGCGCTGGCCTGCCACCGCCGCGACATCCCGCCGTTTCACTACATGATCGCGCGCTTCGGCGGCGACTCGGTGCGCTGCGCCGGCTACGCCACCTTCGGCACCCAGGCGCTGTCCGACGCCACCGTGGCCGCGCTGGCCGGGCGCAGCGCGTGCCTGATGGCCAATCACGGCATGCTCGTCGTCGCGCCCTCGGCCGACACGCTGATGGCCCACGCGATCGAATTCGAAATGCTGTGCGAGCACTACTGGCGCGCCCGCGCGCTGGGCGAACCGGCCTGCCTCGACGCCGCCGAGATGGCCGACGCACTGGCCCGCTTCAGCGGCTACGGCCAGCGCCAGCCCCCCACGGACACCGCCCATGACTGAGCCCCTCGACGCCGCCGCCGTGCGCGCCGCGCTCACCACCGTGATCGACCCCGAAGTGGGGATGAACATCGTCGACCTCGGCCTGATCTACGCCGTCGAGGTCACCGCCGCCGGCATCGCCGTGCGCATGACCATGACCAGCCCGGCCTGCCCGATGGGGCAGCTGATCATGGACGACATCGAGGCCGCGCTCAAACGCCTCGCCCCGACGCAGCCGCGCGAGGTCGAGCTGGTGTGGTCGCCCGAATGGACCCCGGCGATGATGAGCGACAGCGCCAAGGCGCACTTCGGCTGGCAGGCGGATGACTGACCTCGCCCCGGCGCAGCGCGCGCCGCTGCTGGCGCTCGGCTTTGCCGGGCTGATCGTCGGGGTGCTCGCCGGGCTGTGGCGGCTGGGCTGGCCGACGCCGGCCCTTGCCGCCGGCGCGCCGCACGGCGTGCTGATGATGTGCGCCTTCTTCGGCACCCTGATCGGCCTCGAACGCGCGGTCGCCATCGGCCGGCGCTGGGCCTATCTGGGCCCGCTCGCCGGCGGTATCGGCAGCGCGCTGCTGATCGCCGGGGTCGATGCGCGCGCCGCCTGCGCCGCTTTTCTGCTCACCGGCGGCGTGCTGGTCGCCGCGTCGGTCCACGCCCAGCGGCTGCAGAACGTGCTCCACGCCAAGGTGCTGACCCTCGGCGCGGCAGTGTGGCTGGCCGGCGTGGTGGTGTGGGGCGCCAGCGGATCCGTGGTCTGGGCGCAGTGGTGGTGGCTCGGCTTTCTGGTATTCACCATCGCCGGCGAACGGCTGGAGCTGTCGCGCCTGGTGCGCGTGTCGCCGGCGATGACGCGGCTGTTCGTGGCCATTCTGGCGCTGCTTCTGGCGGCAACGGTGCTCGCGGCATGGCCGGCCGGTGGGCGCCTGTACGGGCTGGCGCTGGTGGCGCTGGCGCTGTGGCTGCTGCGCCAGGACGTGGCGCGGCGCACCGTGAAGGGCACCGGGCTGACGCGCTACATCGCGGTGTGCCTGCTCGCCGGCTACGCGTGGCTGGCCATCGGCGGGCTGCTGCTGGCCGCGCAGGCACCACTGCCCGGGGTGCCGGGGTGGGACGCCGCACTCCATGCCATTGTCGTCGGCTTCGTTTTTTCGATGGTATTCGGCCACGCGCCGATCATCCTGCCGGCTGTCCTGCGCCTGAAAGTCCCGTACCATTGGGGCTTCTACCTGCCGCTGACGCTGCTCCACCTGAGCCTGGTCGTGCGCGTTGGCGCCGGTCTGGCCGACCACTTTGCGCTGCGCGCCGACGGCGCACTGGGCAACGCGATCGCGATCGGCGCGTTTCTGCTGATGCAGGTATTTACCATCGCGGCCGCCCGACGCGCGGCCGCCTGAGCCATGGACCGCATGCCACCACGCCCCCATCCGACCCGCCTGCACCCCCCTCCGGCCACCCGGCCCGGCGGGCTGGGCTGAGCTGCGTGCCCATGCTCGGCGCACCGGCGCGACTGCTCAAACGCTTCAGCCTCGGCATCGTGGTGGCCGCACTGCTGGGCACCGCCAGCGAGTTCGTCTATCGCAGCGCGCTCAACGCCCAGCGCGACCGCGTGTATGCCGAATTCCAACTCGCCGCCGCACAGCACATCGACACCCTGCGCACCCGCCTCGCCGCGGTGCTCGACCTGCAGCAACTGCTCGGCAAGCACATCGACGTTGCCGGCCCGGGCACGGCGCAGGCCTTCGCCCAGGTCTCCGGGCCGCTGATGCGCGTCCACCCCTTCATCAGCGCCATCGTGTACGCCGGCATCGACAACGCGGCGCAGCCGGCGGTGCGCTTTCCGGCGCAACACGTCCATGCGCGCGGCGCGTGGCCGGCGCATGGCACCGATCTCGCGGCCGAAGGCCTCGCCGCGCAGGCCGCCCTGCAAAAGACGCTGCGCACCCAGGCCGCCGTGGCCACCCCGCTGCTCAGTCCGGAGGCCGAGGCAGGCGAAGGCATCCGCCTGTTTTCGCTGGCCGGCGAGGGCTTGATCGGCATCTACATGCATCTCAGCCAGCTTGCCCAGACAACGCTGTGGGCGGGCATGGACCCCGACGCACGCGACATGGCCTTCACCATTCTCGACACCACCGAAGACCCGCGCAGCGCGCAGAAGATCTACCGCGACACCCTCGGCGAGGGCTTCGAAACCGCCTACGTCGAGGCCATCCCCTTCGCCGCCCGGCGCTGGCTGGTGATGGCCACGCCGACGCCGAATCACTACCTGCTCGCCCCCTCACCGGCGGTGCAGCGCCAGCGCTACGCGGGCTGGGCGATCACCCTGCTGGCGACCCTGATCGTCGTCTTCCTGCAGACCCGCAACGCGGTGATCGGCGGGCACGTGGCGCGACGCACCGCCGAGCTGGCCGAGACCAACGCCCGGCTGGCCGACTCCAACGCCACGCTGGCGGCCGAAATCGGCCAGCGCGTCGACTCCGAAGCGGCGCTGCGCGAGAGCACCACACTGCAACAGGCGATTTTGCACAGCGCCGACTACGCCATCATCCTGACCGACAACGCCGGCATGGTGCGGGTCTTCAACCGGGCCGCCGAAACCATGCTCCGCTGCGACAGCCAGCAGGTGATCGGCCAGCGCACGCCGATCGCCTTCATCGCCCCCGACGACCTGCAGCGCATGGAGCAGCACAGCGGCGCGCTCGGTTTCGCGGCGCTGCTCGCCAGCGCGCGCAGCTGCGACGCCACCCAGCCGCTGGAGCTGGAGCTGTGCCGCGCCGACGGCGCGCGCCTGCCGGCCGCCGTGTCGGTGTCGCCGCTGGTCGACGCCGCCGACGGGCACATCACCGGCTATCTGGTGATCGCCGCCGACATCACCCACCGCAAGGCGGCCGAGTCGCGCATTTTGCATCTCGCCCACTTCGACCCGCTCACCGACCTGCCCAACCGCAGCCTGCTGCACGCCCGCCTCGAAGAGGCGCTCGACACCGCGGCCACCTGCAAGCAACCGCTGGGCGTGCTGTTCCTCGATCTGGACCGCTTCAAGTACGTCAACGACTCGCTCGGTCATCAGGCCGGCGACGCGCTGCTCAAGGCGGTGTCGGGGCGCTTCCGCCACTGCGTGCGCGAGCAGGACACGGTGGCGCGGATGGGGGGCGACGAGTTCATCGTGGTGTTGTCGGAACTCGAGGGCCGCGCCCACGCGGCGGAAGTGGCGGGGCGCATCGTCGAAGCGCTCAACGCGCCCTTCGACGTCAAGGGCCACCGCCTCACCGTGACGCCGAGCATCGGCATCGCGATCTACCCCGAAGACGGCGACAAGGCCGACCTGCTGATCAAGCACGCCGACGCAGCGATGTATCACGCCAAGGAGCAGGGGCGGAACAACTTCCAGTTCTACGAGCGGCGCTTCTCGACCAGCGTGTCGGCGCGGCTGAACCTCGAAAACCGCCTGCGCCGGGCACTGGAGCGCGGCGAATTCGAGCTCTACTACCAGCCGCAGGTCGAAACCACCGGCGGCGCCTTCATCGGCCTCGAAGCCCTGCTGCGCTGGCACGACCCCGAACACGGTCTGGTGAACCCGTCGACCTTCATCCCGGTGGCCGAAGACAGCGGCCTGATCGTGCCGCTGGGCGAATGGGTGCTGCGCACCGCCTGCGCCCAGAACCAGGCCTGGCGCGCCGCGCAGCTGCTCGACGTGCCGATCGCGGTCAACCTGTCGGCGCGCCAGTTCGACGAACGCACGCTGCTCGACACGGTGGCCACCATCCTCGACGAAACCGGCCTGCCGCCGCGCCGGCTGGAACTCGAACTGACCGAAACGCTGATCATGCGCAACCCCGAGCTGACCGCCGAACTGCTCGACGCCAGCAAACAGCTCGGGATCCTGATCGGGGTGGACGACTTCGGCACCGGCTACTCCAGCCTGGCCTACCTCAAGCGCTTCCCGATCGACCGCCTCAAGATCGACCGCTCCTTCATCGCCGACATCGAGACCGAACCCGACGACGCCGCCATCGCCCAGACCATCATCGCGATGGCGCGCACGCTGCGCATCGAGGTGCTCGCCGAAGGGGTGGAGACCACCGCCCAGCTCGAACTGCTGCGCGGGCTCGAATGCGCCGCGTATCAGGGCTACCTGTGCAGCCACCCGCTGCCGGCAGAGCAGATCACCGCCCTGCTGCGCCGCTTCAAGGCAGCCCACCGGCACGGCGCCTCCGACACCGAAACCGCCTAGCTCAGAAGCGTTCGCTGCCGCCGGGCAGGCCGAGCGTCGACAGATCGACCTCGCCGCGGCGGTCAAACGGAATCGTGCCGCGCAGGCTGCCGGTGTGCAGTTCGCCGTGGATGCGGTAGTCGATGCGCTGCTGCGAGACGCCGAACGCGCGCAACTGGCGCAGCATGCCGGCCAGCGAACTGACCGCCTCGACCTCCAGCACCGCCTCGCCCAGCCGCGGAATCGTTACCGCGGTGTTGCTCACGCCCGTGGCAAAGGCCTTGCCGTTGAGCGCGATGGTGAAGCTCAAGCCATCGACCGGGATGTCCGCGTCGTTCGGGTTGAGGACCCGCAAACGCAGCCCGAAACGCTGCTCCAGCAGGCCGGCGTCGATCAAGCGCAGGTCGGCCACCGACACCTCGGGCGGTTTCATCGACAGCGGCAGCCCGGCGCAGGCACCGAGCCCCAGCGCGGCCAGCAGCATGACGACGCGGCGACGCACGGAAATGCTTGTCATGCGCAGCCTCGCCCGGCCGCGGGGGCCATGCTTTCGAGCACGGTGAGCAGCGCGGCGGTGTCCTTGCGCGCGCCGCCGCAAGCCATCAGCGCATTGAGCTGTTGCGCCACCGCGGCGGCTACCGGCAGCGGCGCGCCCAGCGCGTGCGCCTCGGCCAGACACAGCGCGAAGTCCTTGTGATGCAGGCGGGCGTCCACGCCCTTGTCGAAATGGCGCGTCTCCATGCGCGCGCCCATCACCTCCAGCACCCGCGAGGCGGCCGAGCCGCCCATCAGCGCGCGGCGTACCGCGGCCACGTCGACGCCGTTGGCGGCGGCCAGATGCAGGGCTTCGGCGGCGGCCTCGATGGCGGCCACCATGATCATCTGGTTGCACGCCTTGGCGACCTGACCGGCGCCCGCCGCGCCGACGTGCACGGTCCGCGCGCCGAGGATGTCGAACAGCGGCCAGGCGCGCGTCAGCGTCGCCTCGTCGCCGCCGACCATGATCGCCAGCGAGGCTTCGAGCGCCCCCGTCGGGCCGCCGGAGACCGGCGCGTCGAGCCAGCCGATGCCGCGCGCCGCGTAGTCGGCGGCCAGCGCCCGCGCGGTAGCCGGGGCGATGGTGCTCATGTCGATGTGCAGATTGCCGGGGTCGAAGCCGGCCAGCAGACCGTCGCCGCGATGCACCAGATCATGCACGTCGGCGCTGCCGGTGACCATGGTGATCACCACCTCGCTGCGGTCGGCCAGCGCCGCCGGGCTGCCGCACCAGCCGGCGCCGTCGGCGATCAGCGATTCGGCCGACGCCTCGCGCCGCGCCCACACCGCCAGATCGTGGCCGGCGCGCAGCAGGTGGCGCGCCATCGCCTGCCCCATGTCGCCCAGCCCGATGAAGCCGAGCTTCATGCCTCCGCGCCCCCGCTCATCGCTTCGAGCAGCTTGAGCATGGCGATCGAGTCGTCCTCGCCCATGCCGCTGCCGACCAGCGCGTTGAACATCTGCGCGGTCACCGCGGCGGCGGGCAGGGCCAGCCCGAGTTGGTGCGCCTCTTCCATCACGATGCGCATGTCCTTCTGGTGCATCCAGGCCTTGAAGCCGGGTTTGAAGTTGCGATCGAGCATGCGCTGGCCGTGGTTCTCCAGAATCCGGCTGTAGGCGAAGCCGCCCAGCAGCGCCTCGCGCACGCGCGCCGGGTCGACGCCGCTCTTTTGCGCGAAGTTGAGCGCCTCGGCCACCGCCGCCACGCCGACGCCGGTGAGAATCTGGTTGCACGCCTTGGCCACCTGCCCGGCCCCCGATTCGCCCACCCGATTGACGCTCTTGCCCATCGCCGCGAAGGCCGGCCGGGCGATCTCGAAGGCGTCCGCATCGCCGCCGACCATGATCGTCAGCGTGCCGGCAATCGCGCCGACCTCGCCGCCCGACACCGGCGCGTCGAGCATGCGCACGCCGCGCTCCGCGAGCCGGGCGGCGATGTCGCGCGCGGCGGCCGGGGCGATGGTGCTCATGTCGGCAAACACCAGCCCCGCCGCGGCACCCTCGGCCACACCATCGGCCACCTGCGCCACGTCCGGCGCGTCGGCCACGCACGAGAACACCACCGTCGCCCCCTCGGCCACCGCGGCCAGACTCTCGCAGGCCACCGCCCCGGCCGCCACCACCGGCGCCAGCGCGGCCTCGCGCCGCGCCCAGACCCGGACCGAATGCCCCGCCTTGAGCAGATTCAGCACCATCGGCCGACCCATCAGGCCGAGCCCCACAAATCCCAGATCCATCCCACTCTCCCGCTGCGCGATTGAACTCGAACCCGTGTGCCGCCCACCGGCGCCACACGGGCCTCCGCCCGATTCTACCCACAAGCCGGCTCAAACTCTGCGCGCGGCGGCCGATAACCTCTGCTGTATGAACGCACCATCCGACCATTCCGTGCTGGCCCCCGACCTCGACACACGCGTGCGCGCGGGCCTGGTCATGGCACATCTGGACGCCAACCAGGTGCTTCAGCCGGCGTCGATGCTGATCAGCACCATGGTGTTGTACTTCTTCCACCCCGGCGTCGCGGCGGCCGAGGCGCTGGTGTGGTGGTGGGTTGCCCAGATTGGACTGGCCATCTGGCGGCTGCTGCGCGTACGCAGCTTCCGCCGCTCACGTCACCGCGAGGCCTGGGCGCTGCGTCTGCGTCCGTGGCTGATCGTCGAGGCGACGCTCGCCGGGGCGCAGTGGGGGCTGCTGTGCACCGCGCTCTACCCGACCCCGGAGAGCGGCCTGCAGGCGGCCTCGGCGCTGGTGCTGATGGCGGTATCCACCTCGGCGCTGATCTCGCTGTCGCCGGTGCTGCCCGCCTTCACCGGCTTCTTCGTGGCCATGCTGGGGCCGGCCGCCGTCGCGTTTGCGCTGCGCGACACCTACGCCGAGCATGTGATCAGTCTCTGCCTGTCGGTGTTCATGGTGACCCTGATCCTCAACGGGATGCGCGTCAGCGCGAGTCACATCCGCAACCTGCGCCTGCAGCTCGACCTGGCCGGTTCGCTTGAGAAAGAGGCCGCCGCACGCATTGCCGCCGACGCCGCGAGCGACGCCAAATCGCGCTTTCTGGCAGCGATGAGCCACGAGATTCGCACCCCCATGAACGCGGTGCTCGGCATGACACAGCTGCTCGGCCGCAGCCCGTTGACCGATCGCCAGAAACACTGCCTGCACACCATCGACGCCTCCGGCAAACACCTGCTCGGGCTGATTGACGAGATCCTCGATTTCGCCAAGGTCGAGGCCGGCGAGATGCGCGTGCAGCACGAGAACGTGGCCCTGCGTCCGCTCATCAACGCCCTCATCGGGCTGCTCAAGCCGCGCGCCCACGACAAACACCTGACGCTGCTCGCGCGGGTCGCAGACGATGTGCCCGACTACATCACCACCGATGGCCAGCGCTTGCGCCAGATCCTGATCAACCTGCTCGGCAACGCGATCAAATTTACCGACTACGGCGGTGTCACCCTCAGGGTCGCGCGCGGCGGCGACACCGCCCACCCCGCACTGGCCTTCGCCATCATCGACACCGGCAGCGGCATCGCCGCCGCCGATCGCCAGCGCATCTTCGACGCCTTCGCGCAACTCAACGACGACACCACCCGCACGGTCGGCGGCGTGGGCCTGGGGCTGGCCATCTCGCGCCAGCTCGCGGCACTGCTCGGCGGCACTCTGAGTTGCGAGAGCACGCTCGAGGTGGGCACCACCTTCCGCCTCAATCTGCCGCTGGTCGCAGGCGTGGCCCCGCCACCCGTGGCAACCCGTGCCCCCGACATCCCGGCCGCACCGCCGGTACTGCGCGGTCAGGTGCTGATCGTCGAAGACAACACCGCCAATCTCGAAGTCGCAACGATGATCCTCGACGAGCTCGGCCTCGACCACGACGAGGCCCGCGACGGCGAGAAGGCCATCGACTGCCTGCGCCGGCGTCGCTACGACGCCGTGCTGATGGACTGCCAGATGCCGAACATGGACGGCTATCAGGCCACCCGCGCCCTGCGCGCGCTGGAGCGCAAACACGGCTGGGCGCGCACCCCGGTCATCGCCCTCACCGCCAATGCCGTGCGCGGCGACGACGCGCGCTGCTTCGCCGCCGGCATGGACGACTACCTGAGCAAACCCTTCGACATCACCGAGCTGGCCGCCCGCCTGGGCCGCTGGCTGCAGGCCCGCCCCGCGGGCGAGGCCCCGCGCGGAACGAAAACCCTGCCATAATCCGCGGCATGAAATACGCCCCCGCAATCAAAGAAATCGGCCGCGGCGCCAAAGGCGCCAAGCCGCTGAGCGCCGCTCAGGCCGAAACGCTGTTCGGCGACATCCTCGATGGCGAGGTGCCCGAGCTTGAACTGGGCGCGATCGTGCTGTCGCTGCGCATCAAGAGCGAATCGGTCGACGAGCTGATCGGCTTCAAACGCGCGCTCGATGCGCGCCTGCCGCAGCTGCACGTCCCGCCGGGGCCGCGCTGCGTGATCCTGCCCAGCTACAACGGCGCCCGCCGCCAGCCCAACCTGATGCCGCTGGTGGCGCTGCTGCTGGCGCGCCAGGGGGTGCCGGTGCTGATTCAGGGGCGCCACGATTTCGACACCCGGGTCAATCCCTTCGACCTGCTCGCCGCGCTCGACATCGGCGAGAACCCGGATCTCGCCGCCGCCAACGCCGCGCTGGCCGCCGGCCGGCCGGCCTGTGTGCAGCTCGCCACCCTGCTCCCCGGCCTCGACCGCCTGCTCAGCCTGCGCCCGCGGCTGGGCGTGCGCAACAGCGGCCACACCATGGCCAAGCTGATCGACCCGGCGCGCGGCGCGAGCGTGCGCGTGGTGGCGGTGACCCACCCCGAGTACATCGAGCGGATGGACGAATTCCTGTGTGCGGACGGCGCCTGCGCGATGCTCATGCGCGGCACCGAGGGCGAGGCCTACGCCAACCCGCGACGCCGTCCGGCGATGAAGTTCTATGCCGACGGCGCGCTGGCGTTCACGGTCGAGGCGCAAGGCGGCGGCGCGCCGCCCAACGCCGACGTGCCCGATCAACCCGGGGTCGACGACAACGCGGTGCTGATCCGCGCCATGCTCGATGGCAGCGTGCCGGTGCCGCCCCCGATCCGCGATCAGGTCGACGCCCTCGCCCGGCACGCCCGGCGCGATTGACGCACCAACGCAGTGCGCAAAACTTGCGCACTGCACCATGAACTCTCATTGTTGCGCCGCAAATCGCGCCATTGCAGGGCATCCCCCTTGGCATGCGGGTTGCTAAGTCTCTACCGAAAGGAGACTTCATGTCTGAAACGAAATCCACGTGTTGCTACTGCGGTGTTGGCTGCGGTGTCATCATCGAGCACGACAACGGAGTGATCAGTGGCGTCCGTGGCGACCCCGATCATCCGGCCAATTTCGGCCGCCTGTGCACCAAGGGTTCGACCCTCGACCTGTCCGCGGCGCCCGAAACGCGTGCCGTGCGCGCGCTCTACCCCGAGCTGCGCAGCGACCGCGGCGCCGCGCGCCAGCGCACCGACTGGGACAGCGCACTCGACCACATCGCCGAGCGCTTCGCCGCGATCATCGCCGAGCACGGCCCGGACGCGGTCGCGTTCTACGGCGCCGGGCAGTTGCTGACCGAGGACTACTACGTCTTCAACAAGCTCGCCAAAGGCCTGATCGGCACCAACAACCTCGACACCAACTCCCGCCTGTGCATGTCCAGCGCAGTCGCCGGCTACAAGCTCAGCCTCGGCACCGATGCGCCGCCGTGCAGCTACGAGGACATCGACGCCACCGACTGCCTGTTCATCGCCGGCTCCAACACCGCCTTCGCCCACCCGATCGTGTTCCGCCGCGTCGAAGAGGCGCGCAAGGCCAATCCGGACATGAAGCTGGTGGTGGTCGATCCGCGACGCACCGACACCGCCGAGTCGGCCGACCTGTTCCTGCCGCTGCTGCCGGGCACCGACATCGCGCTGTACAACGCGATGCTGCACGTGATGCTGTGGGAGGGCTGGCTCGACCGCGATTACATCGACGCGCACACCGAGGGCTTCGACGCGCTCAAGCAGCTGGTGCGCGAGTACACCCCGACCATGGCCGCCACCGTCTGCGGCCTGCCCAAAAAAGACATCGAGCAGGCGGCCGAGTGGTTCGCTCGCGCCGATGCCACGCTGTCAATGTACTGTCAGGGGCTCAACCAGTACGCCTCTGGCACGCACAAGAATTCGGCGCTGATCAACCTGCATCTGGCCACCGGCCACATCGGCCGCCCCGGCGCAGGGCCGCTGTCGCTGACCGGCCAGCCCAACGCCATGGGCGGGCGCGAGGTCGGCGGGCTGGCCAACCTGTTGTCGGCGCACCGCGACATGGCCGACCCGACCCATCGTGCCGAAGTGGCTGCGCTGTGGGGCGTGCCCGAGGTGCCGGCCACACCGGGCAAGAGCGCGGTCGAACTGTTCCAGGCGCTCAAGGACGGCGAGGTGAAGGCGGTGTGGATCGCCTGTACCAACCCGGCCCAGTCGATGCCCGACCAGACCCTGATCCACGCCGCGCTGGAAGCCGCCGAGCTGGTGGTGGTGCAGGAGGCCTTTGCCCACACCGAAACCTGCACCTTCGCCGACGTGTTGCTGCCGGCCACCACCTGGGGCGAGAAGGACGGCACGGTCACCAACTCCGAGCGGCGCATCAGCCGCACCCAGCCTGCCGTCGCGCCACCGGGCGAGACGCGTCACGACTGGGAGATTGCGGCCGACTTCGCGCGCCGCCTCGGTACGCGCCTGGGCAAGGGCGAGCTGGCCGCAAAGATGTTTGCCTACGACAGCCCCGAAGCGGTGTGGAACGAGCACCGCGAGAGCACCCGCGGGCGCGATCTCGACATCACCGGGCTGAGCTACGCCACCCTCGAAACCGCCGGCCCGCAGCAATGGCCCTATCCCGAAGGCGCCACTGCCGGCGCGGTGCGCTTGTACGAAGACGGCGTGTACCCGACCCCCTCGGGCAAGGCGCGCTTTGTCGCCACCGACTACGTGGTCACCGCCGAGAGCCCCAGCGCACGCTACCCGCTGCACCTGATCACCGGCCGCCTGCGCGACCAGTGGCACGGCATGAGCCGCACCGGCCTGGTGCCGCGCCTGTTCAACCACGAAGCCGAACCGCTGCTGCACATGCATCCGGACGACCTCGACCGGCGGGATCTGGTCGACGGTGACATCGTGCGCGTGCGCTCGCGCCAGGGCGCAGCCGTGGTAAAAGTGATGGCCACCGACACCGTGCGCGCCGGGCAGAGCTTTCTGCCGATGCACTGGGGCGGCAACACGATGGCCGGCAAGTACGGCATCAACGCACTGATGCCCTCGGCCTTCTGCCCGCACTCCAAGCAGCCCGAACTCAAACACGCCGCGGTGCAGGTCGAGAAGGTCACCGCCGGACACCCGATCATCGCCATGCGGCGCATCGACGTCGAGCACGAGAACCCCTACACAGTAATGGCGAACCTGCGCGAGCAGATCGGTGCCCTGCCCTATGCCAGCCTCACCCTGGCCGGGCGACAGACGCCGGTGGTGGTGCTCAAGTCGCGCGTCGACACCGCCGAGCCGGAGCTGCTCGCTGCCGTCGACCACGCGCTGTCGCTCGACAACCCGGCCCGCGCGCTGAGCTACGCCGACAGCCAGCGCGACATCGCCAAGCGCGCGCTGGTCGAAGACGACATCCTGATCGCGGTGCGCCTGGCCGGCGAAACCAAGGCCGCCGAATGGCTCACCGAGTTGATGGTGCGCGGCCAGCCGGCCACCCCGCTGCGCCCCTGGCTGCTCGCCCCGCTGACCCAGCCGCCGGCCGGCCAACCGACCCGCGGCAAGGTGATCTGCAACTGTTTCGACGTCTCGGAAGACACCATCCTGTCGGCGTTGCGCGGCGGCGAAACGCTCGAGCAACTGCAGGCGCGCACCGAATGCGGCACCAACTGCGGCTCGTGCATTCCGGAACTCAAGCGCCTCGCCGCCCAGGCCGCGCGCACGCCCGCCTGAGCGGCACACGCAACACCGCGCGGCGCCGCTCAGCTATTCCCGCCACGCAGGAAGTCGTCGCGCAGCTTGAGCAGGAAGCGCCGCGCCAGGCTCGGGTCGCTGGCAAAGGCAGGGTCGCCCAGCCCGGTTTCGAGGAAGCGCGAATAGCCGGGGACGGTGTCCAGCTCGAGCACCTCGGGTGCCAGAAACGCCATCGCCCAGTCCGGAAAGCTGCGCTTGGCGACTTCGAGTTCGAGCATCACGTGATTCTGGCGATTGCGCTCGTCCTTGCAGATGGTGTCGTACACCTCGCTGACCGGTGCGCGCTCGCCTTCGAGCAGCTGCATGAACTCGCGGTTGTGATACACCAGCAGCCCGGTAATGCCAAGCCGCGCATTTTTGTCGCGCGACTGGGTCAGCAACTCGACCAGATCGCCCGGCGTCATCGGGCGGGTGGCCAGGCTGACGTAGATCAACTGAAATACGGCCATCGGAGTCTCCCCGCATTCGGCGCACGATCCGCCGGCCCCGACACCATGCGCCGACGATGACATCAGGGCAACGCTTAAAGCATAGACCACCCCGTCGGGCGCTGCGGAACTTGTCCACCGTGCATCCGTCGGAATCCGCCGACCTGCTAGAATCGCCCACGTTCAACAACCGCCACTCCCATGCTGACGCTGCTCGACCGCCCCCGCCTTCCCTTCTTCGCTCTGGCCGCGATTGGTACCGGCCTGCTCGGTTTCGGGCTGTACCTCCAGCATGTGACCGGGCTGGAGCCGTGTCCGATGTGCATCATGCAGCGTTACGCCTTTGCGCTGGCGGTGGCGGTGGCGGTGGTCGCCGGAATCCATGCCAGCACCGGCCGGATGCGCGCCGGCTACGGCGTGGTGCTGGCACTGCTTGCACTGGCAGGCGGCGGGGTGGCGGCGCGGCAGAGCTGGATTCAGCGCTTTCCGCCCGATATCGCCGAGTGCGGGCCGGGGCTGGAATACCTGATGGAGAGCTTTCCGCTGACTGAACTGGCGCCGATGATCTTCCGCGGCGCCGGCGACTGCACCGCGATCGACTGGAGCCTGTTCGGGCTGTCCATCGCCAACTGGTCGCTGCTGTCCTTCACCGGCGTGCTGTTGTTTGCCCTGCACGTGATGTTCAGACCGGTGCGCGCGCACTGAAATCGACGCACCATCGGCGCGCATCGCACCAATGCGGTGCGCGCTTTTTCGCCACGCAGCCGGCGAATTTGCCGCAATGCAGCACCGCCGCGCGTTCCCGCGGCTGGCACACCCCTTGCTAATCATTCCCTGAACGGGGCCTCGCAATACTGCGCGGCTCCATCAACCCGCATCAGCCAGGCGCGAGTCGAGGACGACTGTGCCGACACGGATCAAAGTTGATCCCTGGCGCGACAGGCCAATTTGGCCCGACCCGAGGTCGGGCACACGTTGCAAGGGAATACGCATGCGCAAACTGAAACTGGTAATGGTCGGCAACGGCATGGCGGGGGTCCGCACGCTCGAAGAGTTGCTCAAGATCGCCCCCGAGATGTACGACATCTCGGTGTTTGGCGCCGAGCCGCACCCCAACTACAACCGCATCCTGCTCTCCCCGGTGCTGGCTGGCGAGATGACCATCCAGGACATCATCCTCAACGACAAGCAGTGGTATGCCGACAACGGCATCGACCTGCACCTGAACAAGAAAGTGGTCAAGATCGACCGCAAGGCGCGCAAGGTGTTTTCCGAGGACGGCACCGAATGCGAGTACGACCGCCTGCTGCTGGCCACCGGCTCGAATCCGTTCATGCTGCCGATTCCCGGCAACGATCTGCCGGGCGTGATCGCCTACCGCGACATTGCCGACACCGACGCAATGATCGACGCCGCCGCCAACCACAAGCACGCCGTGGTGATCGGCGCCGGTCTGCTCGGTCTGGAAGCGGCCAACGGCCTGATCCTGCGCGGCATGGACGTGACCGTGGTGCACATCGGCGAGTGGATCATGGAGCGCCAGCTCGACAAGACCGCCGCCGACATGCTGCAGAAGTCGCTCGAAGCCAAGGGCATGAAGTTCCTGCTGCCCAAGTTCACCGCCGAACTCGGCGCCGGCGAATCGGGCCGCGTGGCCTCGGTGACCTTCAAGGACGGCGAGACCATCCCCGCCGATCTGGTCGTGATGGCCGCCGGCATCCGCCCCAACACCACGCTGGCCGAATCCGCCGGCATCCACTGCGACCGCGGCATCGTGGTCAACGACACCCTGCAGACCTTCGACCCGCGCGTCTACGCCGTGGGCGAATGTGCCAACCACCGCGGCACGGCCTACGGGCTGGTGGCGCCGCTGTTCGAGCAGGCCAAGGTCTGTGCCAACCATCTGGCGATGTACGGCATCGGCCGCTATGAAGGCTCGGTGACCTCGACCAAGCTCAAGG
>JAGRFQ010000087.1 GCA_020445945.1 Rhodocyclaceae bacterium | reverse complement strand
GTCTTTTTGTACCGCCCGCAGGTGGGTTGGATTCGAAGCGTTGGTGACGAAAAAACAAAAAGCCGGTCTGCTGACCGGCTTCCTCAAAGATCTGGTGCCCAGAAGAGGACTCGAACCTCCACGTCCGTAAGGACACTAGCACCTGAAGCTAGCGCGTCTACCAATTCCGCCATCTGGGCAGGAAGGCGCGAATTATATCGACTCACAGAAGATTGTCAATGAACCGATCACACAGCAAGAAAACCGGCGAAAAAGTGTCGGGGCGCAAGAAAAACGCTAGCGCGGTGCGCCGCGCCGACCCGTTCTACGCGCGCGAATGCGAGCGCTACGAGGCCCCCTTGCCGAGTCGCGAGTATGTGGTGCAGATGCTTGCCGAACAGGGCCGGCCGATGGGCATCGGGCAGCTCGCGCGGCTGCTCGACATCCAGGAGCACGAAGCCCCGTTCTTCGAGCGACGCCTGCGCGCCATGGAGCGCGACGGCGATCTGGTGCGCAATCGCCGCGATGCCTACATCATTCCCGACAAGGTGGCGCTGATCCGCGGCAAGGTCGAGGGGCATCCGGACGGTTTCGGTTTTCTGATCCCCGACGACGGCAGCGCGGACGTTTTCCTCGGCCCGCGCCAGATGCGCGAGGTGTTGCACGGCGACCGCGCGATGGTGCGCATCAGCGGCGTCGACCGGCGCGGCCGCCCGGAAGGGCAGGTGGTCGAGGTGCTCGAACGCGCCAATGCACGGGTCGTCGGGCGGGTGCACGAGGAGCACGGCGTGCTGGTGGTGATCCCCGAAAACCGGCGCATCGCGCAGGACATCCTGCTCGCGCCGGGCGGGCGCAAACGCCCCAGGGCAGGCGATGTGGTGGTGCTCGAGCTGGTCGAACAGCCCACCCGTTACGCCCAGCCGATCGGCCGCGTGGTGGAATCGCTCGGGCGCTACGCCGACCCCGGCATGGAGGTGGAGATCGCGCTGCGCAAGCACGAGCTGCCCTTCGAGTTCTCGCCGGAATCCAAGGCGCAGGCGCGCCGTCTGCCGCGCGAGGTGCGCAAGAAGGACAGCGCCGGGCGCGAAGACATTCGCGATCTGCCGCTGGTGACCATCGACGGTGAAACCGCCAAGGACTTCGACGATGCGGTGTATTGCCAGCGCGAAGGGCGCGGTTACCGGCTGATCGTGGCGATTGCCGACGTGTCGCACTATGTTGCGCCGGGTTCGCCGCTCGATGCCGACGCGCTCGACCGCGGCAACTCGGTGTATTTCCCGCGGCGCGTGATTCCGATGTTGCCCGAGAAGCTCTCCAACGGGCTGTGCTCGCTCAACCCGCAGGTCGACCGCCTGTGCATGGTGTGCGACATGCGCATCGCGCCCAGCGGCGAGATCAAGCAATACCGGTTCTACCCGGCGGTGATGTTCTCGCACGCGCGGCTGACCTACAACCAGGTGGCCGCCGCGCTGTACGACCAGGATCCGGCGGCACTCGACGTGGTTGGCGCGCGGCTGGCCGATCTGCAAAATCTCGACAGCCTGTTCCGCGTGCTGCTCAAGGCCCGCGCCAAGCGCGGTGCGATCGACTTCGAGACCACCGAGACGCGGATGATCTTCAACGACGAAGGCAAGATCGAGCGCATCGTGCCGGAGTCGCGCAACGACGCCCACCGCGTGATCGAAGAGTGCATGCTGGCGGCCAATGTGTGCGCGTCCGCCTTCCTCGCGCAGCACAAACACCCGGTGCTGTACCGCGTGCATGAGGGCCCGTCACCCGAGAAGCTCGAGAAACTGCGCCAGTTCATGGGCGAATTCGGCCTCGACCTGGGCGGCGGCGACGACCCCCGCGCGGGGGACTACGCACGCCTGCTCGACAAGGTAAAGCACCGTCCCGACGCGCAGCTGCTGCAGACCGTGATGCTGCGCTCCTTGCGTCAGGCGGTCTACAGCCCCGACAATGCCGGCCATTTCGGGCTGGCCTACGAGGCCTACACCCACTTCACTTCGCCGATCCGGCGCTATCCCGACCTGCTGGTGCATCGCGCCATCAAGGCCGTGCTGGCGGGCAAGAAGTACGCGCCCGGCGACTGGGAAGAGATCGGCATGCACTGCTCGCAGACCGAGCGCCGTGCCGATGAGGCGTCGCGCGATGTCGAGGCCTGGCTCAAGTGCTTCTACATGCAGGACCGGGTGGGCGAGGTGTTTACCGGCAGCGTCTCGTCGGTGGTCAATTTCGGCCTGTTCGTGGCCCTCGACGATGTGTTCATCGAAGGGCTGGTGCACATCTCCGAGCTGGGGGAGGACTATTTCCAGTTCGATCCGGCGCGTCACGAGTTGCTCGGCGAGCGTACCGGCAAGCGCTACCGCCTGTCCGACCGCATCACCGTGCAGCTGATGCGCGTGGACCTCGAAACCAACAAGATCGACTTCCGTCTCGTGGCGGAGCCCGGTGCGCCGAAGAGCGGTGCGGCGGGTGGCAAGAAGAAAGGTAAACGACGTGGCTAAAGACGCGGCGCGGGGCGACACCCGCTTCATTTTCGGTTTCCATGCGGTGCGCTCGCGCCTGCGCAACGACCCCGAAGGGGTGCTCGACATCCACCTTGCCAGCGGCCGCCACGACGCCCGTGCACGCGATCTCATGACTCAGGCCGAAGCACTCGGCGTGCGTGTGATGCCGACCGACGCCGCGCGGCTCGACGGCATGGCCGGCGGCGCGGCGCACCAGGGCGTGGTGGCGCGGGTCGATGCGCGCCACAAGGCGCTCAAGCTGGCCGACGTGCTCGAAACCCTCGACGGCCCGGCGCTGCTGCTGGTGCTCGACGGGGTGACCGATCCGCACAACCTCGGCGCCTGCCTGCGGGTGGCCGACGCGGCCGGCGCGCACGCGGTGATCGCGCCCAAGGATCGCGCCGCCAGCCTCAATGCCGCGGCGATCAAGGTCGCCAGCGGCGCGGCCGATGCCGTGCCCTATGTGACCGTCACCAATCTGGCGCGCGCGCTGCGCGAAATGCAGGATGCCGGGGTGTGGGTGATCGGTGCCGCCGGCGAGGCGGAAGGCGACTTGTATTCGGTCGACCAGACCGGTCCGGTGGCCTGGGTGCTGGGGGCCGAAGGCGACGGCCTGCGCCGCCTCACGCGCGAGACCTGCGACGTGCTGGCGCGCATCCCGATGCACGGCTCGGTGTCCAGCCTGAACGTCTCGGTGGCCAGCGGCATCTGCCTGTTCGAGGCGTGCCGTCAACGCCAGCTTGCCGCCGCGACCACGCCGTCGAGAAGCTGATACAATGCGCCCCGTGGCGGGTCTCCTCGCATTGCAGCGCGGTGAACCTGGTCAGGGCCGGAAGGCAGCAGCCACAGCTGCTACCTGCAAGTGCCGAGGGTCAGGCTCGCCACCCTGAACACCAAAAAACGCCGATCCTCGCGGATCGGCGTTTTACTTTGCCGAGCCCGGCGTTCAGCCTTCCATTGTGTCGAGATCGATGCCCAGCGCGTCGGCCACCCCCTTGCCGTAGGCCGGGTCGGCGCGGCTGCAGTTGCAGATGTGACGCAACTGGATCTCGCGCGGCGCGGCGCCGATCGAGCGCGCCGTGTTGTCGAACAGCGCCTGTTGCTGCGCCGCCGTCATCAGCCGGAACAGCGCGCCGGGCTGCGAGTAATAGTCCTCGTCCTCGCGGTGGTTCCAGTGGTCGGCCGCGCCCTCGACGCTCAGCGGCGGTTCGCGGTAGTCCGGCTGCTCCTGCCATTCGCCACGGCTGTTGGGCTCGTAGCCGATGGTGCTGCCGAAGTTGCCGTCGATGCGCATCGCGCCGTCGCGGTGGTAGCCATGCACCGGGCAGCGCGGCGCGTTGACCGGAATCTGGTGATGATTCACGCCGAGCCGGTAGCGCTGCGCGTCGCCGTAGGAAAACAGCCGCGCCTGCAGCATCTTGTCGGGCGAGAAGCCGATGCCGGGCACCACGTTGGCCGGGTTGAAGGCGGACTGTTCGACCTCGGCAAAGAAGTTTTCCGGGTTGCGGTTGAGCTCCATCACCCCGACCTCGATCAGCGGGTAGTCGCCATGCGGCCACACCTTGGTCAGGTCGAACGGGTTGTAGGGCACTTTAGAGGCGTCGGCTTCGGGCATGATCTGCACGAACAGCGTCCATTTCGGGTAGTCGCCGTGGTCGATGCTGTCGAGCAGGTCGCGCTGGTGGCTCTCGCGATCCTTGCCGACGATGGCCTCCGCCTCGGCGTCGGTCAGGTTGCGGATGCCTTGCTGCGACTTGAAGTGAAACTTCACCCAGAAGCGCGCGTTGTCCGCGTTGATGAAGCTGAAGGTGTGGCTGCCGAAGCCATGCATGTGGCGATAGGTCGCCGGCAGGCCGCGGTCGCTCATCACGATGGTCACCTGGTGCAGCGCCTCGGGCAGCGAGGTCCAGAAATCCCAGTTGTTGGTGGCGCTGCGCATGTTGGTGCGCGGGTCGCGCTTGACCGCGTGGTTGAGGTCCGGGAACTTGAGCGGATCGCGCAGGAAGAACACCGGGGTGTTGTTGCCGACCAGATCCCAGTTGCCTTCCTCGGTATAGAACTTGACCGCGAACCCGCGGATGTCGCGCTCGGCATCGGCAGCGCCGCGCTCGCCGGCCACCGTGGTGAAGCGCGCGAAGAGCTCGGTCTGCTTGCCGATCTGGCTGAAGATTTTTGCGCGCGTGTAGCGCGTGATGTCGTGCGTCACCGTGAATGTGCCGTAGGCGCCCGAGCCCTTGGCGTGCATGCGCCGCTCGGGGATCACCTCGCGGTCGAAGTGAGCCAGCTTTTCGAGCAGCCACACGTCCTGCAACAGGGCCGGACCGCGCGGGCCGGCGGTCATCGTGTTCTGGTTGTCGGGCACCGGCGCGCCGGCGATCGTGGTGAGGCGTCTCTGGTCGGTCATGGTCAACTCCTGTATCGAAAACGGGTTTGGGTCAGTGGCCCAGCGCGTAGCACGCCAGGGCCTCGGTAAGGGCACGCAGCCAGCGCTTGTGTTTGCGGGTCATCGCGTTCTCCGGTGAGGTGTTTCCAGCCTAGCGACCGCAAACTGATTGTTGAAATTGATTGTTGATATTTGTTCGGTAGGTTTGAACTATTAATGGCGCGCGTGTGTGCCGCCGGTATGGCGGGCTGCTCTGCTAGAATCGCGCCATGACTTCTCAGGTCCTTGCGCGCAAATGGCGCCCCAGGCGTTTCGACACCCTCGTCGGGCAGGAGCACGTGGTGCGCGCGCTCACCCACGCGCTCGAAACGCAGCGTCTGCACCACGCTTACCTGTTCACCGGCACGCGCGGCGTGGGCAAGACCACCCTCGCGCGGATCCTCGCCAAGGCGCTCAACTGCGAGACCGGCATCACCCCCGCGCCGTGTGGCACCTGCGCGGCGTGTACCGAGATCGACGCCGGGCGTTTCGTCGATCTGCTGGAGGTCGACGCGGCGACCAATACCCGTGTCGACGAGATGCGTCAGTTGCTCGAAAACGCGGTCTACGCGCCCACCCGCGGGCGCTTCAAGGTGTACGTGATCGACGAAGTGCACATGCTCTCCAACTCGGCCTTCAACGCCATGCTGAAGACGCTCGAAGAGCCGCCTGAGCACATCAAGTTCATCCTCGCCACCACCGACCCGCAGAAGATTCCGGTCACCGTGCTGTCGCGCTGCCTGCAGTTCAACCTCAAGCAGATGCCGCAGTTGCACATCGTCGAGCACCTCACCCGCATCCTCGAACAGGAGGCCGTGCCCGCCGAGCCGGCTGCGCTGCGCCACCTCGCCAAGGCCGCCGCGGGGTCGATGCGCGACGCGCTGTCCCTGCTCGATCAGGCCATCGCCCACGGCGCCGGCAAGGTCGAAGACGCCGGCGTGCAGGCCATGCTCGGCACGGTCGGCGACGACCACCTGCTGGCACTGCTTGACGCGCTGCGCGCGGGCGATGTGGCGGCGATGCTGGCCATTGCCGAGGCGATGGAGGCACGCAGCCTGTCCTTCGACGCCGCCTTGCAATCGCTGGCCAGCCTGCTGCAGCGCATCGCGGTACTGCAGTTCGCGCCCGAGTCGATTGGCGACGAAGTCGAGCGCGCGCAGTTGCAGCCGTTTGCCGAGGCCTTCGACCGCGAATTCCTGCAACTGGCCTACCAGATCGCGATTCACGG
>JAGRFQ010000018.1:51046-71793 GCA_020445945.1 Rhodocyclaceae bacterium | reverse complement strand
GCGGGCCATGCCGTCGCGCCCCCGCGGCACGCTGAGCTCGGCGCGGGCCCGTCCGCCGAGGCTGGCCTGCACCCGTGCCGGCACGCCGGCGTCGAGGCGCAGCGCGACCTCGGCCGGCACGCTGTCGGCCGCGCGCTTGTTGAACGGTGCGGGCAGGCTGGAGGCCAGCCCGGTCAGTGGCGCGTCGACGTTCACCCGGGTCTGTGCGCCGCGCACTTCGATGCGCGCCGACCACGGCGTCTCGCCCGACACATGCGCCAGCAGCGGTGAGGCGTAGGCCGCACGCAGCGCGCTTGCCTGCGCCTTGCCGCTGGCCTCGAACAGCACCGTGCCGGTATCGAGCGTGCGCGCCGAGAGTTGCAGCGGGGCGCCAAACAATGTGCCGCGGGCCGCGGGAATACGCAGTTCGGCCTCGCTGAAATCGACACCCCCTGCCGCGTTCTCAATCGGCGGCAGCCCGGTCACCAGCGACAGGCTGTTGTCGGCGAAGCGGAAGTGCCCGTCGACGGTGGAATCGACGATGTGATTGAGCGGCAGCGCCAGCGTCAGCGTCAGCTCGCCGTTGCCGCGCGCGCGCATGTCGTCGGTGAAGCCATTGATGCGCTCGCGCACCGGGCTGGCGCTCACGAAGCGCAGGAAATCGGCGGTCGCACCGCGCGCCGTGCCGGCAATCGTCATCTGGGCATCGGGGCTGTCGAGCACCGGGATTTCACCGCGTACATCGTGCAGTTCGACCCCCGAGATGGTGCCCCGGCTGGCGGTGACCTGCATGCCCTCGCCTTCGAAACGCAGCGCCGCTTCGATGCCCTCGATCTTCGGCCAGCTGGGCGCGTAGTCGAGTCTGGCATTGCTCACCCGGGTGGTGATCAGAAAGATGCCGCTGCCGTCGGCAAACGGAAAGTCGGCCAGATCGCCGCGCAGGCGCAGCCGCGCGTCATGCGCCGTGCCACGCACGATGCTGCGCTTGAGCCAGTCGCGGGTGTGGGCGTTGATCACCAGCGGCAGGTAGCGCCACACCGCGGTGCCGTCGCTCTCGACGAGACGCGCCTGCAGATCGATGGTGCCGGGCCCGGCGGGGTCCGGGCGGTAGAAGCCGGAGGCCTCGCCATGGGTGTCGGGATTGGCGAATTGCGCGCTGTCGAGGTCGATCTGCCAGTGCCCGGCGCGGCGCTGCCAGCCGCCCTGGGCGCTGAAGGTGTCGAACGCCAGCGGCGCCTCGAACACGCCGGGCAGGGTCAGCGCGAGGTCGCGGCTCTCGAGCCGATACCGCCCGCCAGCCTCGCTGCCCTCGATAGTGCCGCTGGCCCCGGCCAGCCCCGGCAGGCCGGCGTGGGCGATCAGTCCGAGGCGCTCGAAAGCGGCGCGCAGGCGCCACTGCGTGGGGGCCTCGCCCGGCCCGGACCAGCCGATGGCGACGTCGCGAAAATGCCCGCTGGGCGCCAGCGCGGCGAGCCGCGCGCGGTGGGCGGCGTCGAACGGCAGGTGGGCAGCGAGCGCGGCGAGGCTCGCCAGGTCGAGGGTGTTGATGGTGAACTCGCCGCGTTGCGCCGGCCCCTCGCCCTTGACGTCGAGGCGCATGTCGATCGGTGCCAGGGCCACCGCATCGGCGGTCTCGAGGCTCAGCGCCTGGCTTGTCAGGGTGAGGTGCCGGGCCAGCCGCGAGCCGCCGATTCGCCCGCTGATCCGCCGCAGCGCCAGCGCCGGCAGATCGGGTGCGAGACGCACATGCGCGTCGCGCAACGCCAGGTCGGCGCGGGCGCCCACCAGCCGGCCGACACTCAGGGTCGCCCACAGTGCCGCGTCGCCGCGCCCGCTCAACTCGCCCGGCAGGTCGACCCACGGTGCCAGCGCTTCGAGCACGCCGCGATGCACCCGCGCGTACAAGCGGCCCGACCACTGCGAGGGTGGATCGCCCTCCGCGATGCGCAGCTCGGCGCGCAGGTCGACAGTGCGGGCGATGTCGGCCGGCGCCTGGGCGGTGAGACCGGCCAGGTGGCGGCCGAAGCGGCGCACCAGCCGCAGGTTGACGGCGTCGAGGGTCAGCGGCGGCGCGGCACGCTGAGCGTCGGTCCACGTCACGCGGGCGCCGCGAATGACGATCTCGCGCTGCGCCAGCAGCCAGTCGAGCGTGCCGCCATCGCCGTCGCCGGTGAGCGCGATGCCGGCGGCCGACAGCGTGCCATCGGCGGCGCGCGCCAGCTGCAGCGCCGGGGCATGCACTTCCAAACGGTGAAAATACGGCTTCAGGGTCAGCAGCGAGGTCCATGCCAGCGTGGCGTCCACCTGGCGCAGGCTGAGCGCCGGCGCGCCGCTGGCGTCGGACAGGGTCACCTGTTTGAGATGCAGACGCGGGCGCAGGCCGGACCAGTCGGCCTCCAGCGCGCCGATGCTCACCGGCACGCCGAGCGCGGCGGCGGCATGGCGGGCGATGTCATCGCGCCAGCGCACGGCGTCGGGCAACACCCCGTAGCGCAGCACCAGCAGCCCGGCGCCAGCGACAAAGTAGATCAGTATCAGCGCACGCAGACCGAGACCGCCCAGCCGGCGCATCAGCGCGCGGCGACGGGATGCGGCGACAAGCACGGGAGGGGCGATTTGAGTATCCTGAGATTCAGCGCGCATGCGGTCCGTGATGCGCCCTGCGCCGTGCGGCGGAACGTTTGATCGAGATCATCACGCGTCCAGTGGTGCCACGCGACCCAACGCGCAAAAATGTGATGGTGTCCGTGTGCCGGACCCGCCGCCATTCTATCAAGCCGGATTCAACCATGCCCTTGAACACACCCACGCCATTGCCACAAAAGATTTCCGCCGCGCTGCCCCACTCGCGCTTTCTGAAGCACATGCTCGACGGCCGGCCGTGGCTCGCCGGGCAGCTTGCGCGCCACCTCGACGAGACCTTGGACACGGCGGCAATGAGCGCGTTCATCGCCCCGCTGTCGCTGACTCGCGACACCCTCGGCGAAGCGCTGCGCCGGCTGCGCACCTGGGTGCTGTGTCATCTTGCGGTGCGCGATCTGGGCGGCGACGCGGATTTGGCCGAAGTCACCGAGACGATGAGCGCCTTCGCCGATCTGGCGGTGCAGGTGGCGCACGACGTGGAGCGCGCGGCGCTGGTCGAGCGCCACGGCGAGCCGCTGGGGCCGGGCAGCTGGGTGCAGGAGATGCTGGTGCTGGGGATGGGCAAGCTCGGCGGGCGCGAGCTCAACGTATCCTCCGACATCGACCTGATCTTCGTCTACCCGGAAGACGGCAACACCGGCGGCGGCAAGGTCATCAGCAACTTCGAATTCTTCGAACGCCTGGGCAAGCGGATGATCCGCGCGCTGGCCGAGGTCACCGAACACGGGCAGGTGTTTCGCGTCGACATGCGCTTGCGCCCCAACGGCGATTCGGGGCCGCTGGTGTGCAGCTTCGAGATGCTCGAAAACTATTTCATCTCGCAGGGGCGCGAGTGGGAGCGCTATGCGTGGATCAAGGCACGGGTGATGCGCGGCAAGCGCTTCGGCGAACTCGAAGCCATCGCCCGCCCCTTCATTTTCCGCAAGTACCTGGATTTCGGCGCGATCAACGCGATGCGCGACCTGCACGCCCAGATTCGCCGCGAGGTCGCGCGCAAGGACCGCGCCAACAACGTCAAGCTCGGGCCCGGGGGGATTCGCGAGATCGAGTTCATCGCCCAGGTCTTCCAGCTCATCCGCGGCGGGCGCGAACACGATCTGCAGATCAAGCCGACGCTCAAGGTGCTCGACACGCTGGCCCGCCACGGCACGCTCGATGGCGAGGTGGTCGCGGCGCTCAAGTCAGCCTACGACTTTCTGCGCCGCCTCGAGCACCGCCTCCAGTATCTCGACGACGCGCAAACCCACGACCTGCCGCCGCAGCCGGCCGACCAGCAACGCATCGCCGAATCCATGGGGTTTGACGACTACCCGGCGCTACTCGGAGCGCTCAACGCCCATCGCACGCAGGTAAGCGCCCACTTCGAGTCGGTATTCGGCGACCCCGCCGAAGAAGGCCACGCCCTCGACACGCTGTGGGCCGAGGCCGACACGGCCGAGTCGATCGCGCCAGCGCTCGAGGCCCTCGGCTACGACGACCCGGCCAATGCCGCGCGCCGCCTGGTCACGCTCAAGAAAGGGGCGCGCTATCAGCACCTGCTCCCGCAAATCCAGACCCGCTTCGACGCGCTGGTGCCACGCGTGATCGAAACCGCCGCCGGCACGCCGATGCCAGCCGAAACCCTGGCACGCAGCCTCGACTTTCTCGACGCCATCGGCGGACGCGGTGCCTACCTGGCCATGCTCCAGCAATATCCCCAGGCGCTCGACAAGGTGTGCGAACTGGTCGCCGCCTCACGCTGGGCGGCGCAATACCTGTCGCGCCACCCGATCCTGCTCGACGAGCTGCTCGACACCCGCGTGCTCGCCACCGCGCCGGACTGGCCCGCCTTTCACGCCGACCTGCGCCGACGCCTCGACGAGGCCGACCCCGACACCGAGCGCCAGCTCGACCTGATGCGCGAGCAACACCACACCCAGAGCTTCCGCCTGCTCACCCAGGATCTGGCCGGCACGGTGTCGCTCGAACAGCTCGCCGACCACCTCTCGGCGCTGGCCGACATCATGCTCGACCTCACCCTCCCGCTGTGCTGGCAGAAACTGCGCCGACGCCACCGCGACGACGCCCCCGCATTCGCCATCATCAGCTACGGCAAACTCGGCGGAAAAGAGCTCGGCTACGCCTCCGACCTCGACATCGTGTTCCTCTACGACGACCCGCACCCCGACGCCGCCGAGTGCTACGCCCGCCTCGCCCAACGCATCAACACCTGGCTATCGAGCCAGACCGCCGCCGGTCAGCTGTTCGAAACCGACCTGCGCCTGCGCCCCAACGGCGAATCGGGCCTGCTCGTCAGCACCGTCGAAGCCTTCCGCAAATATCAGCTCGATTCGGCCTGGGTATGGGAACACCAGGCGCTCACCCGGGCGCGCTTCTCGGCCGGCGACATTCGCATCGGCGACGCCTTCGAGGCAATTCGCATCGACGTCCTGCGCCAGCCGCGCGACATCGACGCGCTACGCCGCGAAGTGATCTCCATGCGCCGCAAGATGATGAGCACCCACGCCAGCCGCACAGGCCGCTTCGATCTCAAGCACGACCGCGGCGGGCTGGTCGACGCGGAATTCATCGTCCAGTTCCTGGTCCTCGCCCACGCCCACGAACACCCCGCCCTCACCGGCAACCTCGGCAACATCGCGCTGCTGCGCATCGCCGCCGAGCTGGGGCTGATTCCCGCCGACCTGGCCACGGCAACCGGCGATGCCTATCGCGAATTCCGCCGTCGCCAACACCGCCAAAGGCTCAACGAGCTGTCGCTGGAAGTCGACCCGCAAACGGTCGCCGAATTGCGCGCGCCGGTCCTCGCGCTATGGACCCATGTTCTTGGTGAAGCGGAATGAACCCGACAGAAAGAACCCGACAGAAAGGCGAAGGCGGCTGCACCGGCGCATCCATCGCCGGCGCGGCGCTTAAACGCACGCGGCGCTTAAACGCAAAAAACCGCCGAAGCGGCGGTTTTTGAGCGAATTCTTTGGTCGGGGAAAGAGGATTCGAACCTCCGGCCCCTGCGTCCCGAACGCAGTGCTCTACCAGGCTGAGCTATTCCCCGACAGTTGAAACCGTACAGTCTGGATCGCTAGCGATCCCGGGCAACTGCAAAGTCCGACAATTCTAGCAAACGATCCTTGAAATTGGAAGCAGGAATTAGCGCCAAAGCGTCGATCGCCATCTGGGCCTCGCGCCGCGCAAACGCGCGCGTAGCCTCGAGTGCGCCGGTTTCGACAATGGTCTGATGGACCTGCGCGAAGGCGTCGCGCCCGCCCGTTTCGATGGCCCGGCGCACAACGTCGGCCTGGGCCGCGCTACCGTGCTGCATGACGTGAATCAGCGGCAGCGTCGGCTTGCCTTCGGCAAGGTCGTCGCCCAGATGTTTGCCGGTGGAAACTTCGGCGCCGGAGTAGTCGAGCACGTCGTCGATCAGCTGGAAGGCGGTGCCCAGATGCATGCCGAAGGCACCGAGGCGGTCTTCGACTTCACGCGACGCGCCGCCGAGAATGCCACCGAGGCGGGCGGCAGCTTCGAACAGTTTGGCGGTCTTGTAGCGAATCACGCGCAGGTAGTCGTCAACCGACACGTCCGCATCGTGGCAGTTGAGCAGCTGCAGCACTTCGCCTTCGGCGATGGTGTTGGTGGCATCGGCGAGGACTTCCATGATGCGCATGTCGCCGACCTTGACCATCATCTGGAAGGCGCGCGAGTAGAGGAAATCGCCGACCAGCACCGAGGCGGCGTTGCCGAACATGGCGTTGGCGGTCTGGGCGCCGCGGCGCAGGTCGGACTCGTCGACCACATCGTCGTGCAGCAGGGTCGCGGTGTGGATGAATTCAACCACCGCGGCCAGTTCGTGGTGCGCTGTGCCGGAATACCCCATTGCCCGCGCGGCATACAACACCAGCGCCGGGCGCAGGCGTTTTCCACCGCTGTTGATGATGTACTCCGCCACCTGGCGGATAAGCACCACTTCGGAATGCAGGCGCTGACGAATGACCACATCCACGGCCGCAATGTCGTCGGCAATGGGCGCGTAGAGTTCCTGAACAGACAAGGGTAGACCGCAGAATCCGTGAAAAACGCGATGGTATTGGGGTGGGCTGGACGCAGTCAAGCGAGCGCGTCAATTGGCGGCATCGGAAACAAAGTGCGACGGGTCGTCGGTGATGAGCGCATCGAGCCCCAGGGCAAGGTGCCGGCGTCCACGCCTGGCGTTGTTCTCGGTGTAGCAGGCAACGCCCAGCCCGGCATCATGGGCTGCGCGGATGAAGATTTCGGTCAGGCTGTCGACATTGCCGATCACCGCCACGCAGCCCAGCCCTCGCGCGCGCGCGAAGGCGCTTTCGTCACAGCGCTCGAGCAACAAGGCGCGCGCCTGGTCGGGCGCCGCTTCGGCCGCCGCGGCCAGTGCGGTGTCGGAGAAAGACGACAACAAGGGCACTGAACGACTGGCCCGCGCCCAGTCGTCGACCTGGGCCGCCACCGCACGGCCGGTTTCGGCTTCGGCGCCCTGCGACGGTTTGATTTCCACGTTGGCCATCAGGCGCAGCCGCGCGCAGGTGTCGAGCACCTGTGCGAGCGCCGGCAACGGCGCCTCGGTCACCGCGCCGGCGCTGTCGCGCAAGCGCAAGCGGCGCAACGCCGCCCACGGCACATCGGCTACCCGGCCATGTCCGTTGGTGGTGCGCTCCAGGGTTTCGTCGTGGATCACAACGGCAGTGCCACACGCGGCGAGCATGGCGTCGAACTCGACGCCGCCGCAGCCGAGCGCCGCAGCGGCCTCAAGCCCGGCAAGCGAGTTCTCCGGCGCCAGCCGTCCGCCGCAGCGGTGAGCCAGCACGCGCGGCCAGCGCCAATACGCGGTGCGCGCAGTGCGCATCACTCACGCACCGCGCCGACGCGCTCGACAGCGTTGTCGAGCGCCTGCTTGGCGGGCTGGATGTCGGCCCACACGCGATCGAGCTCGTCTTCAACAATCGTCCGTACCGCCAGGCTATTGGGCAGGGTCGACGCGGTCACACGGCGCATCTTGGGGCCGAGCTGCAACTGTTGGCTGGCGACACGCAGATTCGGCTGGGTCATGTCCACCGTGTCGCGGACAAAGACGCCCCGTGAATTGAGCGGGAGAAATCCGGTGGTGCGTTGCCAGTACAGCTGGTTTTCGGGTTCGAGCAGGAAGCGGACGAAGCGCGCCGCAGTGCGGTAGTCATTGCGGCTCTTGCCCGACGCGGCCCACAGGCTGGCGCCGTCTGCCAGCGTCGGCCCAGGTGCACCGGGCAGGTCGTCGTAGTAGGGCAGTTCGCCGACGCCGACCTCGAAACCGGCCGCCTGCACGAACTGTGGCCAGCTCGCCGAGGACGCGGCCAACACGGCGCACTCTCCGCGCGCAAAGCGCTGTTCGGCCTCGACTCCGCGCCCGAACAGATGCAGATAGCGCGCCCGCACCCAGCTGGCCATCAACGCAACGTGACGGATCTGGAGCATGCCATTGACCGACAGGCGCTCGGCGCGGCCCGCCGGCTCAGTGACCGCCAGATGATGGCGGGCACTGACGTTGTCGAGCATCACCCAGCTTGGCCGGGCCACCGTGTACGGGCAGGCGTAGCCAGCTTCGGCGAGCTTGCCGAGCGCATCCTGCAGCGAGTGCCAGGTGTGCGGCGGCCGCTCGGGGTCGAGCCCGACCTCGCGAAACGCTTGCCGGTTAACGAACAGCAGCGGGGTATGCAGCCCGATCGGCAGGCCCAGCGGCCGGCCGCGTGCGTCCACGGTTCCGGCAGCATACGCCGCGCTGCCGGGCGCGCGGCTCAGCGCAAAGCCGGCCTGCGCCATTACCTGATGCAACGGGCGGATTCGCCGCGCACGCTGCAGCGCCGCCACTTCGCCGCTCTGAACCACCATCAGCGTCGGCGCCTGGGTGGCATCGCCGGCGGCATCGTGCAGCGCAATATGATCCTTTTCGCTGGCCGCATTGAAACGCGCCACCAGCGCCGCCAGCGCGCTCGCCCGCGGTGGCTCGAACGTATGCGACAGCGTCACCACATGCGGCCCTTGGGCAGCCTGCGCCATCCCGGCAGCACAGACTGCCGCCATCACCGCACCACACATCCGGCTGAGCACGGACATCACTACGCTTCTCCTTGCCTCGGGCACCTGCCGCGCCCCTCGATAAATCCATCGGCAACCCTCAAGGTTTGTTGAGGGGTGACGATGACTTTCATTGTGCCCTTCATCAATCGCGACGACCATGATGCGAACCGCTTTACTCGCTGCGCTGCTTCTCGCCACCCTGAGCGGATGCGAAGAGCTGGGAATCCCGGACCCCGAAAAAGAGGCCGCCCGCAAACAGGCCGAGGGCGAGGCCATCGGCAGCGCCTGCCGCCAATCCGGGCGTTCGCTTGAAGTCTGTTTCTCGCGCAATCCCAAGGCCATCAAGGCCGCGGTGTTCTCCGGCTGGAAGAGCATGAACGACTATATGACCGAGAACAACATCGAAACCATTGCCCCCCCGCCGGAGCCCGTCGCTCCCGCGCACGACACCGCGCCGGCGCCGGACCATGCCGACGAGCGCGCGCCCGCGCCGCGCCGTCGCGATACGCACAGCAGTCAGGCCAAACCCGCAAGCCGGTACAGTTGATCAGTTATTCGACGGCGGCAGAGGGCGCGGTCTGCCGTGCCTGCCACCAGGCGATGAAACGCGCCACCGGCATCGGCCGGGCAATCAGGAAGCCTTGTAGCTGATTGCAGCCCAGGCGCGTCAGGGTTTCGGCTTCGGCGCTTTTCTCGACGCCTTCGGCCACGGTCTGCAATCCAAACGCTTGCGCCAGCGCCAGCACCGCTTCGACAATTGCCATGTCGCGATGACCGGCATGCATGCCGGCCACGAAGCGACGATCGATCTTGAGCTCGTCCACCGGCAGCCGGCGCAGATGCGCCAGCGAGGAGTAGCCGGTGCCGAAGTCGTCCAGCGACACCACTGCGCCCTGCTCGCGCAGCCGCGACAACACCGCATCGACCACCGGATCATCCGACAGCACGGCACCTTCGGTCAGCTCGAAGCCGACCCGTCCGCGCGCTACCCGCCAGTTGGCCAACGATTGGTGCACCAGATCGGGCAGTTCGGGGTCGCGCACATCTTCGGCGGTGAGGTTCAGCATCACACGCACGTTCACCTTCGCGCGCGCCAGTTCGTCGGCAATGCGCCCAAGGCGGGCGATCAGCATGCGCGACAACTGGCTCGACATACCCAAACGTCCGGCCAGGTCGATGAGCGTGGGCGGCGCGACCCACTGGCCATTCTCGCGCTGCCAGCGCAACAGCGCTTCGGCGCTGACGCATGCGCCATCGGAACTGGCCACCTGCGGCTGCAGATGCAGCTCGAAATGCTGCAAATGGAGCGCGCGCAGAAATTCGCGCTCGAACTGATTTTCCGCTTCCGCCGCTTTCGCCACATCGGGGTTAAACAGGGTCACCGCCTGACGGGCGCCACGTCCCACCCGCAGCGCATCACGCGCGGCGCGTTCAAGCGCAGCCGCGTTCTGGCCATCGGCCGGCGCGCACGCACCACCAACCAGCGCCGTCATGCTCACACCCTTGCCGGCACGCGCCAGCACACCAATCGCCACCTCGCGCAGTTTGTTGGCAGCCAGCAAGACCTGCCCTGACGAACTGACCCGACACTGCACCAGCGCCCACTCGTTTTCACCCGTGGCACACAGCACATCCTGGTCGCGGACGACCTCGCGCAAGCGCTCGCTGATCGCGCGCCGGAGGGACTCCTGCTCCTCGACGATCAAGCCTTCTCCGGCCGGGCCCGCGTGCACACGCAGGAGCGTCAAACCCACCGGCTTTTCCGCACTTGCGACAGAGACCGCGCGTTCGAGCAGGCGCTCGAAGTGTTGCCGGTTGGGCAGGCCCGTGCCGGGCTCGGCATAGGCCGCGCTGTCGGCACGGGCACGTTCACGCGCCAGCGCGACATTCGACAGGTGCGCCGTGAGCGCCCATACCACGCGTACCAACCCGGTAAGCAGGTCGAGCTCCAGCTGAAAGATTTCGGCCCGCCCACCCACCAGGCGTTCGCGACACGCCGCAATCAGCGCGCCGGCAGCGGACCAGGGGAAGTCGTCATCCACGCCCAGATCGAGACACTGACTCCATTTGAAGGCCAGCCGGTTGAACCACTCGGGCTCGCCCCGCCAGGCGCAAATGTTCAGCAGCTCATCACAAAACTGCGCTTCCGCGTCCGCGAGTCCCTCGCTCACCGGCGCGTTGCCGCGCGCGAGAAATCCATCCAGGAAATCGGCCTGCAGCTGCGCGCGACTCACCACCCGGCCAAAGGCCCTGACCGCAGCACGATCTTCCGCCCGGTATCCCTGCTGCGTCAGCAGACGTTCCAGACCGGCCTCGTCCAGCACTGGCGCGACAAACCCGGAAGCGGAGGAACGCGCGTTCATACCAGGTAGAACTCCTGCGGATCGATGCCGTGCGCACCGGGCGGCAAGGCGCGTTTGATCGCATAGGGCGAGCCATCCGGCGATGCGGGCTCATACAGAAGGTCGAGCGCCGCGGGATGCGCGTTGGGCGACTTGTCTGGCGCGAGCAGCACCAGCACGCGCGGTTTCAACCGGCGCACACGATTCTGACCTATTACCACGCCAACCTCGCCACTGTTCAACTCCACCAGCGTTCCCACCGGATAAAGACCGACACACTGTACAAAGGCATCGATCACCGATTCTGAAAACCATGTGCTGCGCAGTTTGTTGACCTCTTCGAGCGCCTCCTGCGGGCTCAGCGCCTCACCCCACGGCCGCTCGCGCGTCATTGCACAATACGTATCCACCACGCCGGCCATCTGCCCGTACAGACCGATTTCGTCACCTTTCAAGCCGTCGGGATAACCGCTCCCGTCGTAGCGCTCGTGATGGCGGGAGATCACACTGAGCAGTTCGGGATCATATTCCGGGGACTCCTTGAGCAAGGCGAGGGAGTAATCCACATGCGCGCAGAATATCTGCCGCTCAAGCGGTGTGATGCGTCCCGACTTCTTCAGCAGGCGCGGCGGGAGCTTGAGCTTTCCCACATCCTGGATCAGGCCCGCCACCCCGAGCAGCGTCATCTCGCCCGCCTCCATGCCCATCGCCTGCGCAAAGACCATCAACAACACGCTGACATCGAGTGCGTGGTCGTAGGCGTACTGGTCGGTGCGCTTGAGGCGCGCCAGCCACAGTAGCGCATCGGGGTTGCGCACAACGCTGTGCATCATGTCCTCCACCCCGCTGCGGACGCGCTCCATGTCGGGATGCAGATTGTTCTGGACGTCTTCGATGAGTTGCTCGACTGTCGCCTGGGCCACGGCGTAGGTCGGCGCGGCGTTAACCAGCTCGTCTTCCACCGCCAGCGACTCGACCCAAACGGTCGACGGGCCGTCGCCGGCGGCCGGCCGCGCGTCGACTGCCTCGTCTGCCAGCGGAACCGTACGACCTGGCGCCCTCGGCGCCTCAGCCTCGCCACGCACGCCGAACAAACGGCCGAACAGCCCGCGCAGTCCCCCGTGAGTCTCTACCGTGTCCGCGCCGTCGTCCGGCACCGCTGGCGTGTCCGCCGCAGCAGGCTCGGCCGGCGCATAGAAGGCCGGCGCCTCGCTGGCATGCGACGCCCTGGCTGCCGGCACCGCACCGCCGGTACGCAGCCAGCGCATCACATCGACAAAATCGCGACTCGGTGGCGGAGTCGTCCGGTGAATTACGCGCACCGATCCGGCCAGGCTGTCGCCCACCGTGGAGGCGATCTCCTCGCGCGTCGGGGCGCGATAGAACTCGCCCGTGCTGCGCTGCCAGTCGACGTACACAAACCGGCACAGGGCTTTTACCTGGGCGAGCGTCGGCTCGTCCTCGATCAGGAAGCCCTGCATCAGGAAGGGCGATTCAAGCCACGGACGGTCGAGCTCGGCGACGAACATGCCGGCCTTCAGGTCCGCAGCGGCAACAATCTCTTTCACGTTAAGGCATCAACCATGCAAATTCCGCTCAGGGCGCGGGATTGGTGTAGCGCGCATGTACCGCTAAAATCGCGGCATCCAAGTCATCGGTCATAACGCTATCGGATGCGGCCAGATTTTCTTGAAGCTGGGCCCGCGAGGTCGCGCCAACAATCGTGCTGGCGACGAACCAGCGGCTCATCACGAATGCAATCGCCATCTGCGCGGGGGTGAGACCGAACACGCCCGCCACCCGCGCGTACTCGGCAACCGCACACGCAACATTTACCTTGTCATACCGCTGACCGAAATCCGGAAACAGCGAAATCCGACCAACGGCGCGCGGATCCGCGAGGTATTTCCCGCTCAGATGCCCGAACGCCAGCGGCGAATACGCGAGCAGGCTGACCTCCTCGCGATGGCAGGTCTCGGCCAACCCGTACTCATACACGCGGTTGAGCAGATTGAACGCGTTCTGGGTCGAGACGATGAACGGCAGGTCGAACGCACGCGCCGCGTTCACAAACGCCATCACGCCCCACGGATGCTCGTTGGAGACCCCCACGTAACGCACCTTGCCCTCGGCCACCAGCGCCGCCAGTGCCTCGAGCTGGGCCCGCACCGGCGTGGATTCGCGCTCGGCCGCGGGATCGTACGCCCACTGCCCGAACATCGGCTGATTGCGCGCTGGCCAGTGGAGTTGATAGAGATCGACGTAATCGGTCTGCAGCCGCCGCAGGCTGCCCTCGATCGCGGCGCGGATGTTGGCCGCATCGAGCGCCAGCGGCCCGCCGCGAATCCACCCGAGATTGCGCCCCGGCCCCGCCACCTTGGTCGCCACAATCACCCGGTCGCGCGCCTGCCGGCGCAGCCAGGTACCAACGATGCGTTCCGTTTCACCATAGGTCGACGCCCGGACCGGCACCGGATACATCTCGGCCACATCAATGAAATTGACCCCCGCCGCCTGCGCCATGTCCAGCTGATCATGCGCCTCGGCCTCGGTATTCTGCTGGCCGAAGGTCATCGTCCCGAGACAGATGCGGGAGACTTCGAGTTCACTGCGGCCCAGACGGCGATAATCCACGTGTCACACGCTCCATGCTGCCGGTCAAGGTGTGGCACTTGCCTGACGCCACCCATCGGATGCCAGTATTATCCGTCGTCTCTCCGCCCGCGTCTGCCCCCACCCATGCCCCACGCACCTCATGCCATCGGTTTTCTCGCCCAGTGCCGCGCCGGTTTCGAGGCAGAAGCCGCGCAGGAACTGGCGGAGCGCGCACGCAGCCAGCACATTGCCGGCCGCGCCAGCCCAGCCCCGCGCCATGGTTACGTCATGTTTCAGATCGATGACCGCGTCGACTGGGCCACGCTGCAAAAAGCCATGGACTGGCGCACGCTGTGCTTCGCGCGTCAGGCCTGGCCGGTCGTCGCCCACCTTCCCGCGCTGCCCGAGCGTGATCGCGCCAGCCCCATCGCCGACGTGCTCGCCGCGCAGCGCAGCGCGGTCGGCGGCGTGATGCTCGAATACCCCGACACCAACGACGGCAAGGCACGCTCCGGCTTCTGCAAACGCTTCGAAGCCCCGCTCGGCGCAGCGCTGACCCGCGCCGGGCTGCTCAAGGCCGACAGCCGCCGGTTGCCGCGCCTGCACGTCTTCTTCCCCGACGCGACGCAAGCGTGGATCGGGCTGAGCGATCCACGCCTCGCCAGCGACTGGCCACTCGGCATCCCCCGCCTGCGCATGCCGCGCGAAGCACCCAGCCGATCCACGCTCAAGCTCGCCGAAGCGCTGCTCACCCTGCTCGACGCCGAGGAGCGCGCGCGCTGGCTGCGCCCCGGCGCCAAGGCGGTCGACCTGGGCGCCGCCCCCGGCGGCTGGAGCTGGCAACTGGCCAGCCGCGGCCTGCGCGTCACCGCCATCGATAACGGCGCCATCGACGCGAAGCTGCTCGCCGGCGGCATGGTCACGCACGTGCGCGCCGACGGTTTCGTGTGGAAACCCCGGAGCGCGGTCGACTGGATGGTCTGCGACATGGTCGAACAACCCGCGCGCATCGCCGCGCTGGTTGCCGAGTGGCTGGGCAAAAAGCACTGCCGTCACGCCATCTTCAATCTCAAGCTGCCGATGAAAAAACGCCACCAGGCACTGCAGCAGTGCGCCGCCATCCTCACCGAAAAACTCGCCGGCGTGCCCCTCACCCTGCGTTTCAAACAGCTCTACCACGACCGCGAAGAAGTCACGGCCTACATCAGTCGCCACGACACACGCTGATCGCCGAAAGCCGGGCGCAACAGGCTATAATTGCTTGTTTTAACACTCTTTGGGGGCCCAGCGCCCCAATCAGGACACCTGTTGCCCATGAACTTTGCCGATCTCGGCCTGATGCCCGAACTGCTCCGCGCCGTCTCCGATGCCGGCTACACCGAGCCGACGCCCATTCAAAGCCAGGCCATTCCGGTCGTCCTCGCGGGGCGCGACGTCATGGGCGGCGCCCAGACCGGCACCGGCAAAACCGCCGGCTTCACCCTGCCGCTGCTCCAGCGCCTGGCCCCTCACGCCAACACCAGCACCTCGCCGGCACGCCACCCGATCCGCGCGCTGGTGCTTGCGCCGACGCGCGAACTGGCGATGCAGGTCCACGAGTCGGTGCTCACCTACGCCAAACACCTGCCGCTGCGCGCCACCTGCATCTACGGCGGGGTGGACATGCGCGCGCAAATGGAAACCCTGCGCGCGGGGGTCGAGATCGTGGTCGCCACACCGGGCCGGCTGCTCGACCACGTGCAGCAAAAGAGCATCCATTTCGGCCAGGTGCAGATGCTGGTGCTCGACGAAGCCGACCGCATGCTCGACATGGGCTTCATCCCCGACATCCGCCGCATCCTCGCGCTGCTCCCCACCCAGCGTCAGAGCCTGCTGTTCTCGGCCACCTTCTCCAACGAGATCAAGAAGCTCGCCGACCAGATGCTCAACCAGCCGCAACTGATCGAAGTGGCCCGACGCAACACGGTCAGCGAAACCATCGAGCACCAGGTCTATCCGGTCGACGCCAACAGCAAGCGCGACCTGCTCGCCCACCTGCTCAAGGGCGCGGTCGACACCCAGGTGCTGGTGTTCGTCGACACCAAATTCGGCTGCAGCCGGCTGGCTCACTACCTCAACAACTGCGACATTCCGGCCGACGCCATCCACGGCGACAAGAACCAGCAGCAGCGCACCGAGGCGCTCGAGGGCTTCAAGAACGGCAGCACCCGCGTGCTGGTCGCCACCGACGTGGCCGCCCGCGGGCTGGACATCGACGACCTGCCCTACGTCATCAACTACGTGCTGCCGAGCACCGCCGAAGATTACGTGCACCGCATCGGCCGCACCGGCCGCGCGGGCAAGTCCGGCAAGGCGATTTCGCTGGTCAGCCCCGAAGAGCGCGGCCGCCTGTCGGACATCGAACGGCTGATCAAACTCAGCATTCCGAAGCACACCGTCGACGGCTTCGTGCCCGGCGCCCGCGGCCACAGCGACGAGCGAGCGCGCGCGCGGGGCCGCGACGGCGAACGCGAACGCGGACGCAACCGGGAGCGCAACCGCGGCGACGACACCCGCAGCGGCAGCCGCGCGCGCAGCGATGCCAGCCCGCGCCCGTCGGGCCGCAATTCGCGCAGCAAATCCACCATCGCTGCAGACGGCTTCGATTACAGCAAACCGTATCAACCGGATACCGCCGCGTCGGCCACCAACAAGCCGGACACCGCGGCCAAACGCCCTGCACGCCCGGTCGCCTTCCTGCTTGGCGGGGTCGGCCGCAAGGGCTGAATTCCGGCCGGCGGCGCCCGCTGCCGGCCACCGCACAAAGCGCGAACAAGCGGGGAAACTCCCCCCTTTCAGCGTCAAGAAAGCCCCCGCCGGGTCGATATGATGGTCTCCACCCTGACCACCACAGACCGCCCGCCGATGGAACTGGCTCCCGTGCCCCGCGACCCCGACGAGATCTTCGCGCCCGATTTATCGGAAGGCGCCGAAGCCGGCCTCTACCTGTCCCTGTTCGAGTTGATGAACGAGGGCCTGATCATCACCAGCGATGAGACCATCCTGGAGGTAAACAGCGCCGTGTGCCGGCTGATGGAGCGCAACTACTGCGAGCTCGCCGGCCAGCCGCTGGCGACCCTGTTTCCGTCCGAGCGCGCCTTCCTGTCGGCCCGTGCCTCGCTGTTCATTCAGGGCGAGATGCGCGGCAGCCTGCGCATCAAGCTGCCCGGCGGGCGCGAGCGCGATCTGGCCTACGTGGCCGCCGCCCGCATCCGCCCCGGCGTGCATGCGCTGATTCTCAGCCCCGACCCGGTCACCGGCGGCATCCCCGCCAAAGCGCGCGCCGCCGACACCGTGTGGCCGCGCCTGGCCGCCGCGATTGACCAGCCCGCGCTGGTGATCGACGCGCGCGACCGCATCATGGCCGCCAACGCCCCCGCACGGCGGCGCTTCGGCGTTGCCGAATCCGCGCTCACCGGTCAGCCCCTGAGCGCCGTGTGTCGCCTCGCCACGCCGGCGCGCGACACCGGCCCGGTGAGCATCGAGCCGGTCGACGGCTCCCCCGCGCTGCACGGCCGCCTCATCGACGGCCCCGAACCCGGCTGGCGCATCTTGCTGCTCACCGGCGTCGTGCCGATGGCACCGGTCGATGCACGCCCCGGACGCGTGTTCCGCCACAGCCCGCTACCGATGCTGGTGGTGCGCGACAGTGACCAGCGCATCGTCGCCGCCAACGACGCCGCCGCCAACGCCCACGGCCAGCCGCGTGCGGCGCTGCTCCAGCGCCATCTGCACGAACTGCGCCGCGCCGCCACCGGCCAGAGGCCCTTCGACACCGCAATGTGGCACTGGCACGGCGACGGCCGCGGTTTCAGCGCCCACACGCTGGCCCACCCGCTCGACGGCACCCACAGCGAGTGGCTGCTGATCCACGACAGCCCAGCGCTCGGGTGGCCGGCGTCGCACACGGCAGTGGCCGCCCCGACCGACACCGACCCGCTCACCGGCCTGCCCGGCCGCCGCACGCTCCACGCCCGCTTCGACGCCACCGCCAGCGCGCCCACACCGCTCGGCGTGATCAGCATCGACGTCGACGGTCTCGGAGCCGACCCCCACGACGACGAGGCGCTGTGCCTCCAGTTGGGCCAGCGGCTCAATCTGAGCGTGCCCGGGGTGCATGTCGCGCGGGTTGGCTCGCAGCGCTTCATGGCCCTCGTCAGCGGCGACGATGTGGTCCGCTGCGCCGAGCAGTTGCGTGCCCACCTGGCCCGCCCGTTCCACCAGCGCGACGCCGACATCGCGCTCAACGCCTACCTCGGCGTCGCCCTCTTTCCGCAGGACGCCACCGACTTCGACACCCTCGCCGGATACGCCGATCAGGCCATGCTCGCGGCGCGTCTGGAGGCCACCGGGCGGTGCCATTTCCACGCGCCGGCGCTGAACACCGCGAGCCTCGAAGGGCTCGCGCTGGAGCGCGCGCTGGCCACCGCGCTCCAGCGCGAGGCGCTCGACATGTATTTTCAACCGGTGGCTGACGTCGCCACCGGCGAGATCATTGGCGCGGAAGCCTTTGTACGCTGGCGCCATCCCGACCTGGGGGTACTCAAACCGGCGCAGTTCCTGCCCATTGCGCACACCGCCGGGCTGGAAGCGTCGCTCGGTTTTCTGGCCCTCGACATGGCCTGCCGGCATGCCGCCGAATGGCATCAGGCGGGCGTACCGATTCCGGTCGCGATCCACGCCAGCGCCGCCATGCTCGCCGATCCGCAGATGCTCGACCGGCTCACCGCCACACTCGAACGCGCCGGGCTGGACGCCACCGCGATCGAACTCAATCTGCCCGAACGCAGCCTGCTCGCGCCCACCGAGGCGCTGCTTCAAACACTCTCCGCGATCGACCGCATGGGCACGCGCCTGGCAGTCACCGGGGTCGGCCGCCACGCGCTGCCGATCGCACAGCTGCAGGCGCTGCCGATCCACACCCTCAAGCTCGACCGCGCGCTGGTACGCGACGCGCTCGCGCCTGCCACACAGGCCGTTCTCGACGCCACGCTGGCCGCGGCAGGTGCACTCGCGCTGGCAACGCAGGCCGTTGGCGTCGAGACCGCGGCCCACGCCGAAGCGCTGCAACACCGCGGCTGCCGCCGCCAGCAAGGCCGGCTCTATGCCGATCCGCTGCCGGCGGACGACTTCGCGCAACTGCTGTAAGCGCCCGAAGCGGCACAAAAAAACCGCCCCGAAGGGCGGTCTCGCGTACCGGTCGCAGGGGCCGGCAATCAGTCTTCCATCGACTTCACATGGGTGATGACTTCACCGATGGCGGCCTGCGCCGAGCCGTACAGCATGCGGCAGTTTTCCTTGTAGAACAGCGCGTTCTCGATGCCCGAGTAGCCCGTGCCCTTGCCGCGCTTGACCACGATCACGTTCTGCGCCATGTCGGCGTTCAGAATCGGCATGCCGAAGATCGGGCTGGACTTGTCGGTCCGCGCCGAGGGGTTGACCACGTCGTTGGCACCAATCACCAAGGCCACGTCGGCCTGGGCGAAGTCGGCGTTGATTTCTTCGAGGTCGAAGATCTTGTCGTAGGGCACACCGGCTTCGGCGAGCAGTACGTTCATGTGCCCCGGCATCCGCCCGGCCACCGGGTGGATCGCGAAGACGACTTCGACGCCGGCCTCTTCGAGCAGCTGGGTCATCTCCCACACCTTGTGCTGCGCGCCCGCCACCGCCATGCCATAGCCCGGGATGATGATGACGCGGCTGGCGTAGCGCATGGTGGCCGCCGCATCGAGCGAACCCATCTCGCGCATCGAGCCCTCGATGGCCTCGCCGCCCTGCGCTTCACCGGTGATCGGGGTGAACAGCACGTTGGCGATCGGCCGGTTCATGGCCTTGGCCATGAGCTGGGTGAGCAGCGTGCCGGAGGCGCCCACCACGATGCCGGCCACAACCAGCGCCGGGTTGCCCAGCACATAGCCTTCGAAGCCGACCGCCAGACCGGTAAACGCGTTGAGCAGCGAGATCACCACCGGCATGTCGGCGCCGCCGATGGGGCTGGTGACGATCACGCCCAGCGCCAGCGCGAGGACGAAGAACAGCGCGATGGCGCCCATCCCCGGCGCATCGGCGGTAGCGATCGCCAGGCCGAGAATCGCCACCACCGCGGCCAGACCGATGTTGAGCTGGTTCTGCGCCGGAAAGCGGTAGGCTTTCTTCATGATGCCTTGCAGCTTGGCGTAGGCCACGCAGGAGCCGGAGAACGCCACCGAGCCGATCAGCGCACCGAGCACGGCGAGCAGCGCGACCATGCCGCCATGCACTTCGCCGCGGGTGAATTCGAGCAGCGCGATGGCCGCCGCGGCGCCGCCGCCCATGCCGTTGTAGATGGCGACCATCTGCGGCATGTCGGTCATCTTGACCTGCTTGCCCGACCACCACGCGGCCGAGCCGCCGATGACCATCGCGACGATCATCAGCGCGAAGTTGTGCATGCCCGGCCAGAACAGCGTCACCAGCGTGGCGACGATCATCGCCCACCCCGCCCAGACGATGCCCTTGCGCGCCGTGGCGGGCGAACTCATGGCCTTGAGGCCAAGAATGAACACCACCGCAACGCCGACGTAGGCGAGATCAATGAGCCATTTGGCGGTCATCATTCGCCCTCCTTCTTCTTGCCGGACTTGAACATCGCCAGCATGCGTTCGGTCACCACATAGCCGCCGGCGGCGTTGGCAGCGCCGAGCAGCACGGCGAAAAAGCCGATCGCCAGCTCCAGCGGGCTGTCCGGGTCGGCATGCCCCATCACCACCATGGCGCCGATGAGCACCACGCCGTGGATGAAGTTGGAGCCAGACATCAGCGGGGTGTGCAGGATCACCGGCACACGCGAGATCACTTCATATCCGGTGAACGCGGCGAGCACGAACACGTAGAGATAGACGATTCCATCCATGATCGAATCCTCCCTTATCAGAGCCCGAGGGCGTGTTTGACACCGGCGTGACGCAGCTCACCATCGTGGGTGAGGCAGCAGCCGGCCATCACTTCATCTTCCCAATCAAGGGTCAGCTCGCCGTCCTTGATGAACGGGCTGATGAAGTTGAACAGGTTCTTGGCGTACATCTCCGAGGC
>JAGRFQ010000018.1:4088-50958 GCA_020445945.1 Rhodocyclaceae bacterium | reverse complement strand
TTGCCGCCGCTGTCGGCGGCCATGTCGACCACCACCGCGCCGGGCTTCATCCCGGCGACCATCGCGGCGGTGATGATCTTCGGCGCCTCGCGGCCCGGAATGGCGGCGGTGGTGATCAGCGCGTCGCATTGCGCCACCGCCTTGGCGAGCTTTTCGGCCTGCTTGGCCTTTTCCTCGTCGGTAAGCTCGCGCGCATAACCGCCCTCGCCCGCCGCCGACACCCCGGTGTCGACAAATTTTGCACCCAGCGATTCGACCTGTTCACGGGTTTCGGGGCGCACATCGTAGGCCTCCACCATCGCGCCGATCCGGCGCGCGGTGGCGATCGCCTGCAGCCCGGCCACACCGGCGCCGATGACCAGCACCTTGGCCGGGCGGATGGTGCCGGCGGCGTAGGTGAGCATGGGGAAGAACTTGGGCGAATGGTCGGCGGCAATCAGCGCGCATTCATAGCCCGCTACCGCCGCCTGCGACGACAACGCGTCCATGCTCTGCGAGCGGGTGATGCGTGGCAGCAACTCCAGCGCGAATGAGGTGATGTTCTTTTTGTGCAGCTTGGCAATGCGGTTGGCATCGGACCACGGCTGCAGCATGCCCAGCAGCACGGCGCCGGTCTTCATCCGCCCGATGCGCGTCGCGCTCGGCGGCTGCACGGCGAGTACGATGTCGGCGGCAGCGCAGACCTCGGCATCGGTGTCGACGAAAGTCACGCCACCGAAGGCATCGTCACGGAAATGCGCCGGCAACCCCGCCCCGGTCTGCATCACAACCTGCGCCCCGAGGCTGATGTATCTTTTTACAACGTCTGGTACGACCGCGAGACGGCGTTCGCCGGAATCCGTCTCCGATGGCACTCCAATGACCACTGGCATTGGCGTCCTCCCTGAATGAGATTGGTGTAAAACCGGCAGGTGCGTGCGCTTCTGCTGCGGCGTGATCTCCCGCGCCATGCCGGCGTTGTGAGCGACTGCAACCCCCGTGGTGCATCATACTAAACGCGCCAGCCATCGCAAGCGCTGAAAACCCCTAATTCATCCGCTGGCAAGCCATTGAAAATGAAGCACAAGCGAAAAACCGACAGCCCGCGCAAACGCGCCACGACGAACAAAAAAGCCGGCCTGCCACCGGGCACGCTGGTCCACGTCGGCGAAATCCGCACGCCGGTACCGGCCGTGCAGGTGATGAGTTTCGACACCGATGCGCTGGTCGAAGCCGTCCTGCCCGACGCTGCCGCGGTGACGCGGTGGCAGGCCCCGCACCCACGCGTGTGGCTCAACGTCCACGGGCTGCAGGACGCCGAATTGATGCGCGCCATCGGGCAGCGCTTCGGACTCCACCCACTGGTGATGGAAGACATCCTCAACACCGGCCAGCGTCCCAAGATCGACGACTACGGCGACTATCTGTACTGCGTGATCCGCATGTTCACCTGGCACGAGAACACGCGCAGCGTCGAAGCCGACCAGATCAGCGTCATCATCGGCCGCGAGTTCGTGCTCACCTTCCAGGAGCGCCCCACCGGCCTGTTCGAAGCGCTGCGCCAACGCCTGCGCACCCCCGGCGCGCAGTTGCGCAGCCGCGGCATCGACCACCTCGCCCACGGCGTGATCGACACCCTGGTTGACCGCTACTTCACGCTGGTGGATGCGCTCGGCAGCGCGGCCGAGGCGATGGAGGACGAGGCAGCCGAATCACCCGCACCGGCGGTTCTGCGGCGAATCAACAACCTCAAGCACGAGCTGCTGACGGTGCGCCGCGCGGCGTGGCCGCTGCGCGAAGTGCTCGGCACGCTGGTGCGCACCGAGGGCGGCATTTTCAGCGAAGCCACGCGCCCCTACCTGCGCGACATACTGGACCACACCCTGCACGTGGTCGAACTGCTCGACGACGTGCGCGACCTGCTCGGCGACGTGCTCAACATCTACCTGTCGAGCGTCAGCAACCGCCTGAACCAGGAAGTCCGCGTGCTCACCGTGCTGACCATGCTGTTCTTGCCGGCCACGCTGATCGCCGGCATCTTCGGCATGAATTTCGAGACCTTGCCGTGGGCACACGCAACGCATGGCTTCTGGCTGTCGATCGGGCTGATGATGACCACCGCGGTGTTGCTCGCGGCCATTTTGTGGCGACGCGAACGCCGCCAGCGCACTTGAGCGCTCAGTGCAGGACAGGCGGCGCTTCGTCGGCCACGTTGACCAGCCGGATCACCGCCAGCGACAGGTTGTCGCCCTCACCGTCGGCGCGTTCGCGGGCACGTGAAATCAGCGCCTGGCAGGCATCGCGCGCGTTCATCGTGGCCAGTACCTGACCGATCTCGGCGTCTTCGAAGTAGGCCCACAAGCCGTCCGAACACAGCAAAAAGCTGTCGCCACCGATCAGCGGCGCCACCCCGTTGAGGTCGATCCGTGGCTCGCGCTCGCTGCCCAGACACGACAGCAGCACATTGCGATGCGGATGCACCAGCGCCTCGGCGTCGCTGAGCCGGCCCTTGCGCTGTAGCTCGCCCACCAGCGAATGGTCGGCGCTGCGGTACACCAGCTTGTCGCCGCGGAAGTGATAGAAGCGCGAATCGCCGCAATGCACCCAGTCGGCACGGTCGCGCTGCAGCAGGAACACCACCGCGGTACTGTGCGGATCCTGCTCGCTCGTAAAACGGGTGAGCTTGATCACCAGATGCGACTCTTTCACCACATCGGCCAGCAGCCGCTCGGGCGTCTCGTCGCGCGGGGCAAAGGCCTCGAAATTCTGCTTGGCCTTGAGCACCACCTGCTCGGCGGCCATCGCGCCGCCGGTGTGCCCGCCCATGCCGTCGGCGAGCACCGCCATCAGCATGCCGGCCTTCTCGGGGTGGCCGAAAATCGCCACCTGATCCTGTTGCTCGGTACGGTCGCCCAAATGACGGGCGACGCAGGTTTCAACTTTCAGCGCCATGATGTCGGGTATCGAAACTGTTGTTATTGGTTTGGAAGCGGCGCAAAACACTGTGCGCAAAACGCCACGCTCCGGCACCGGCTATCTTATGACATTCGCCGGCGCAGGGATGCAACGGGCGCGCAGATTCAACGCAAAGAGGATTGAAACACGTTTCGACACGCGCATGCGGCCCGGCGGCAGACATCGCGGCATTGTCGTCCGCGATGGCGCACGCGGTCACCGCAATGGCATGCGGGGGAACGATAATCCGCGCGGCGGCGGGCGATGCCGGGCGACGCGGGCGGGGCACGGTCTGCATGCTCATGTAACGACGCGCGCCCCTTCGACTTGAGCGCGAATACACGCCGCAGCGGCACTATTTCACACCCCCGGCACCGCGCGGGGGCACCGGTCAGGCGTGTTTTGCCAGCTGCGCGTCGATCAGTTCGATCCAGTGACGCACCGGCGTGCCAGTGCCCGACTGCAGATGGGTCATGCAGCCCACGTTGGCCGACGCGATACACCCCGCGCCACCGGCCTGCAGCGCCGCGAGTTTGTTGTCGCGCAGGGTTTTCGACAGTGCCGGCTGCAGCACCGAATAGGTGCCCGCCGAACCGCAGCACAGGTGCGCATCCTTCACCGGGGTGAGCGCAAAGCCGGCCGCGGTCAGGATCGCCTCGACCCGTCCCTTGAGCTTGAGTCCGTGCTGCAATGTGCACGGGGCGTGAAACACCAGCGGCTGAGGCGTTGCCGGCGCCGGCAGCATGGCCTTGAGACGCGCCAGTTCGGCATCGACCACTTCGGCGATGTCGCGGGTCAGCGCCGACACCTTGGCCGCACGCTCGGCATACACCGGATCGCTCGCCAAGAAATGACCGTAGTCCTTGACCTGCACCCCGCAGCCCGAGGCGGTCATCACGATCGCCTCGATCTCGCCGCGCTCGATCAGCGGCCACCAGGCGTCGATATTGCGCCGCGCGTCGGCCTTGCCGCCGGCGTGGTCGTTGAGGTGATGGCGCACCGCGCCACAGCAGCCGGCCTTGCTCGCCTCGACCAGCGAAATGCCGAGCGCGTCGAGCACCCGCGCGGTCGCGGCATTGACCGACGGCGCCATCGCCGGCTGCGCACAGCCGGCCAGCGTAACCATCTTGCGCGCATGGCGCGCCGCCGGCCACTGTCCGGCCGGTGCCACCAGCGGCACCTTGTCCTTGAGCACCGCCGGCAGCAGCGGGCGCACCATGCGCCCGGCACGCATCGCCATGCCGAACAGGCCGGCGCGCGGCACGAACTCGCGCAGCAGCCAGCGCACGCTGCGGTCCACGCCGCGGCGCGGCACCCGCTGGTCGGCGATGTGGCGCCCCAGATCGACCAGCCGGCCATAGGCCACGCCCGACGGGCAGGTGGTCTCGCAGGCGCGGCAGGTGAGGCAGCGGTCGAGATGCAAGCGCGTTTTTTCGGTCACCGGCTGACCTTCGAGCATTTGCTTGATGAGGTAAATCCGGCCGCGCGGGCTGTCGAGCTCGTCACCCAGCAGCTGGTAGGTTGGGCAGGTGGCGGTGCAAAAACCGCAATGCACGCACTTGCGCAAAATGGCGTCGGCTTCGCGCCCGACGTCGGTGTCCTTGATCGATTCGGCGAGTTGAGTCTGCATGAGTCAGAGTCCGTCGTAGAGGCGACCGGGGTTGAAGATGCCCGCCGGATCGAAACTGGCCTTGAGCCGTGAATGAATGGTCTTGAGGGCCGGCGCGAGCGGATGAAACACCGCCGTGGCTGCGTCCTTGCCGCGGAACAAGGTGGCGTGTCCGCCCAGCGCGGCCGCGCGGTCGCGAATGCGGCGTACGTCGGCCTCGCTGCGCAGCCAGCGCTGCGCGCCGCCCCATTCGATGAGTTGTGCGCCGTCGAGCCCCAGCGGCGCAGCCACCGACGGCACCGACACCCGCCACAGCGGGGCGTTGCCGCCAAAGAAACCGTTGCGCTGCTCGCGCATGCCCGCCCAGTGCGCGGTCGCGGCCGCATCTTCGAGACGGTCGCCGCCCAGCTGGCGCGCCGCGGCCTCGACCGCCGCCGCAGCACCCGACAGACGCACACACATCGCCCCCGCCGACCAGCACGAGGCAGTGATCGGCAGCGGCTGCGCGCCCCAGGCGTTGAATTGCTTGAGCGCGCGGACCTCGTCGGCCTCGAAACGCAGGGTCGCCTCGGCAACCGGCACCGGCAACACCTTGAGCGAGACGTCGAGCAGCACACCGAGCGTGCCGAGGCTGCCGACCATCAAGCGCGATACGTCGTAACCCGCCACGTTTTTCATCACCTCGCCACCGAAGCGCAGCACATCGCCGCGCCCGTCGATCAGGGTGACGCCGAGCACGAAGTCGCGCACCGCGCCGGCCGCGGCGCGGCGCGGTCCGGACAGCCCGGCCGCGACACAGCCGCCCACGGTGGCGTCGGGGCCAAAGTGAGGCGGCTCGAAACCAAGCATCTGACCGCGCTCGGCGAGCACGGCCTCGAGCTCGACCAGGGGCGTGCCGGCACGCACCGTAATCACCAGCTCGGTCGGCTCGTAGCTGATCACGCCGCGGTGTTCGCGCGTATCGAACACCGCGCCCTCGGTGTGCTGGCCATAGAAGTCCTTGCTCCCGCCGCCGCGGATTCTCAGCTGCGTGCCGGTATCGGCTGCGGCACGAATTCGCTCGACCCACACCTGTTGCATGTCACTCATGATTCATCCTTGTCCGCCGCGCGCGGCGGTCTCTTGCGTCCGGGCAGGGCGCGCAACGCCAGCCAGGTGCCGATCAACGACAACACCGGCACCGCCACCAGCAGAAACTGTGTCCACCCTGTGCTCATAATTGAATCGGGCGCCTAAAAGCGCTCGATGTCCGGGTGCGGCAACTGCCCGCCCTTGACGTGCATGTGACCGAACTCGGCGCAACGGTTGAGGGTCGGCACGGCCTTGCCGGGGTTGAGCAGGCCGTCCGGGTCGAAGGCCGCCTTGACGCGAAAAAAGGTGTTGCGCTCGAGGTCGGAGAACTGCGCGCACATGTGCCCGACCTTCTCGACCCCCACGCCGTGCTCACCGGTGATGGTGCCGCCAAGGCTGACCGACAGTTCCAGAATCTCGCCACCAAAGGCTTCGGCCCGTGCCAGCTCGTCGCCGACGTTGGCATCGAACAGGATCAGGGGGTGGAGATTGCCGTCGCCGGCGTGAAATACGTTGATGCAGCGCAGTTGGTACTTGCGCTCCATGGCCTGAATGGCGAGCAGCATCTCGCCCAGCCGGCGGCGCGGAATGGTGCCGTCCATGCAGAAATAGTCGGCCGAAATCCGCCCCGCCGCCGGGAACGCGGCTTTGCGCCCGGCCCAGAAACGCAGCCGCTCCTCCTCGGTCTGCGACACCCGCACTTCGGTCGCGCCCGCCGCCGAGAGCACCTCGCACACCCGGCCGACTTCCTCGGCCACCTCTTCCGGCGTGCCGTCGGACTCGCACAGCAGGATCGCCTTCGCGTCGAGCGGGTAGCCGGCATGCACGAACTCCTCGACTGCCGCGGTGGCCGGCTGATCCATCATCTCCAGCCCGGCCGGGATGATGCCGGCGGCGATCACCGACGCCACCGCCTCGCCGGCCTTGACCACGTCATCGAAGGCCGCCAGCACGCACTGCGCCAGCTGCGGCTTGGGGGTGAGCTTGACCGTGATCTCGGTGATCACGGCGAGCATGCCCTCCGAACCGTGCATCAGCGCCAGCAGATCGTAGCCAGGCGCATCGAGCGCCGCGTTGCCCACCTCGACGATCTCGCCGTCGATGGTGACGCCGCGCACGCGCAACACGTTATGCACCGTCAATCCGTACTTGAGGCAATGCACCCCACCGGCGTTTTCGGCCACGTTGCCGCCGATCGAACAGGCGATCTGCGACGACGGGTCGGGCGCGTAGTACAGCCCGTGCGGCGCCGCCGCTTCGGAAATCGCCAGATTGCGCACCCCCGGCTGGACCACCGCGGTGCGCGCCACCGGGTCCAGCGACACGATCCGGTTCAGCCGCGCCAGCGACAGCAGCACGCCGTGGGCATGCGGCAAGGCACCGCCCGACAAGCCCGTGCCGGCGCCGCGCGCCACCACCGGCACGCCGAGGGCACGGCAGGCGGCAATCACCGCAGCCACCTGCGCCTCGGTGTGCGGCAAGGCCACCGCCAGCGGCAGCTGACGATACACCGACAGACCATCGCACTCGTAGGGCCGCAAGTCCTCGTCCACGTGCATCAGGCACGTCTTGGGGAGCACCCGCGACAAGGCCTCGATTACCCGCGCCTTGTCGATCGCCGAAAAATCGGCATCCTTCACGGCATTCTCCGGCAGCATCGCCGCTTCGGCAGTCATCACCGTATCTCCTTGTCCCAATGGTCGGTTTTCATTCCCAGGCGGTGAGCGGCCTGAACTAAGTGATTGCGCGCAGCAGCGTGCGCGGCCATCGGATCGCCCGCCGCGATGGCGTCGAAGATGGCCTGGTGTTCGTCCTGCGCATCCTGCGCGCGGCCTTCGGCATGCCCTTCCTCGTTCCACGTCGGCACGCGCGATGCGTAGAACTGGTTGCCCATGAAACGCGCGAAGCGCTGGATCATCGGGTTGCCCGTGGCCGCCGCGATGGCAATGTGAAAATCGTCATCGGCCTGGGTGCCATCGCCGCGGCACGCCAGCCGTGCGCCCATCGTCACCAGCGCCTCGCGCATCACCGCCAGATCGTCCCGCGTACGGCGGCGTGCTGCCAGCGCCGCTGCAGCGGTTTCGACGATGTAACGCAGCTCGAAGATGTCGGCCGTCACGTCGTCCGACGCCGCCTCACCCCGCCCGGCCAGCCGGAAGCTCTCCAGCCCCGGCCGCGCCATCACGAACGCCCCCGCTCCCTGGCGGCTGTGCACATAGCCCTCGGCCTTCAGACGCGAAATCGCCTCGCGCACCACGGCACGCGACACGCCAAACTGGGTGGACAGCGCTTTTTCGGTCGGCAATTTCACACCCGGCGCCATCGAGCCATCGCAAATCCACTGCTCGATCGTATTGGAAACGCTTTCGCTGAGCTGGGACGGACGTGAAAGGGGCGAAATGGTCGGCATAAATTCGTCAGGTTGTCAGACAAGTTAACAGCGATCATAAAATGCTTGCGGCAACGCGCCAATTACGGAAAACCCGCATGCACCCGACTCGAATTCAATAGGGCTTAAATAACAGGTTTTGCTAACATTCCTCGACCAGCCCTCCACGCCATTCCGGACACCCCGTCATTCTCGACCGCCTATTGCCCTTTCTCCGCTGGCGCCACCAGCTCACGCGCGACAGCCTGCGCGGCGACCTCCTCGCCGGCGTCAGCGTGGCGCTGGTGATGATTCCGCAGTCGCTGGCCTACGCCCAGCTGGCCGGCTTTCCCGCCCACTACGGGCTCTACGCGGCGATGCTGCCCTCTCTGGTGGCAGCCCTGTTCGGCAGCTCGGCGCAATTGTCGACCGGGCCGGTGGCGCTCACCGGCATGCTCACCGCGGCCAGCATCGCGCCCTTTGCCGCCCCCGGCAGCGAAGCCTTCATCGCGCTCGGGGTGCTGCTGGCGCTGCTCGCCGGCCTCATCCAGCTCGCGCTCGGCGCGCTGCGTCAGGGCTGGGTGCTCAACCTGCTGTCGCGTCCGGTGTTCGCGGGGTTCATCAACGCAGCGGCACTGCTGATCTGCCTGTCGCAACTGCCCGCGCTGCTCGGCATCCGCGGACCGCACGCCGCTGCGATCTCCGACGAGATCGCGCGCATCGGCCAGGCACTGAGCGCGCCGCACCTGCCGACCCTCGCCTTCGGCGGACTGAGCCTCGCCACCCTGATCGCGTTCGCCCGGTTCGCACCGCGCTGGCCCGGGGTGCTCATCGTCGCGGTGGTCGGCACGCTCGTGTCTGCGCACACCGGTTTCGAAAGCCTCGGCGGCGCGGTGGTCGGCCACATTCCGGCCACCCTGCCGCCACTGTCGCTGCCGGCGCTGCCGGCCTGGTCGCAGCTCAGCGGCCTGCTGCCGGCGGCATTCGTACTGGCGCTGGTGAGCTTTCTTGAAGCGGCGTCGAGCTGCAAACCGATTGCCGAACGCACCCGCCAGAGCTGGGACGAGAATCAGGAGCTGATCGGCCAGGGCCTCGCCAAACTGGCCGCGGCCTTCTCCAACACCCTGCCCACCAGCGGTTCGTTCTCGCGCTCGGCGCTCAGCTACAGCGCCGGTGCGCGCAGCGGTATGGCCCAAGTCATCGCCGTCGCGGTGCTTGTCGCCGCCACGCTGAGTCTGTCGCACACCCTGTATCACCTGCCCAATGCGGTGCTGGCGGCGATCATCGTCCACGCCATCGTCCGCCTGCTCGACTTCCACACCCTCCGCCGCGCATGGCGCATCGACGCCGACGACGGCCTCGCCGCCACCGCCACCTTCGTCGCCACGCTGGTCTTCGCCCCGCGGCTGCAGAACGGCATTCTCACCGGTCTGCTGCTGTCGCTGTCGCTGTTAATCTGGCGCAGCATGAAGCCCCGCGTGGCCCTGCTCGGCCTGCACCCCGACGCCACCTACCGCGACCTCGACCGCTTCGGCCTCGCGCATCCGCACCCTGCCCTGGTGGTGCTGCGTTTTGACGGACCGCTGCATTTCGTCAACGCGGCCCGCTTCACCGAAGCGGTCAACTGGGCCCGCCAGGCCCAGCCCGGCGTGCGCGTGGTGCTGCTGTCGGCCGCGGGCATCAACGCGATCGACGCCACCGGCCTCGACGCCCTGCGCGCCGCCACCGCCCGGCTGAGCGCCGACGGACAGGCCCTCGCCCTGTGCGGGCTCAAGAAGCAGGTCATCGACCGCCTCGAACGCGACGGCCAGTGGCATACCTTGGCTGCGCACGCTCACTACCGCCACGAGCAGGCCGCCATCGACGCGCTGCTCGAAGCGCACAAACACTTTGACAAGACATGAAGGGGTGACTAAAATCTCCTGTTTCGCGCAATTTTCCGATTAACTGGAGCACACCACATGTATGCGGTCATAAAAACCGGGGGCAAGCAGTATCGCGTGTCCGCCGGCCAAAAGATCAAGGTAGAACAGATGCCGGTAGAAGTGGGCTCGGAAATCACGCTCGATCAGATTCTGATGGTCGGGGAAGGCGAGTCGGTGAAAATCGGCACGCCCGTGGTTGACGGCGCCACGGTGAAAGCCACCGTGCTTTCGCAGGGTCGCCACGACAAGGTCAAGATCTTCAAGATGCGTCGTCGCAAGCACTACATCAAGCATCAAGGCCACCGTCAGAACTACACCGAACTTCGCATCGAGGCGATTTCGGCCTAATCAGGAGAGTACGTCATGGCACACAAAAAAGCCGGCGGCAGTTCTCGCAACGGCCGCGATTCAGAATCCAAACGACTCGGCGTCAAGCGTTACGGCGGTCAGCTCGTTCCCGCGGGCAACATCCTCGTACGCCAGCGCGGCACCGAATTCCACCCCGGCGACAACGTTGGCATCGGCAAGGATCACACCTTGTTCGCGCTCAAAGACGGCACGGTAGAATTCACGATCAAGGGCGCGAACAAGCGTCGCACCGTTTCGATCGTTCCGGTCGCCGAATAAACGCTCGGCCACCACGCAGTATTCGGGAGCCCTATCCTTGCGGTAGGGCTCTTTTTGTTTGAGGCAACACGCATGAAGTTCTTTGACGAAGCACGCATCGAAGTGATCGCCGGCGACGGCGGCAATGGCGCAGCGTCCTTCCGCCGCGAAAAATTCGTCCCCCGTGGCGGCCCCGACGGCGGCGACGGCGGCAAGGGCGGCAGCGTGTTCGTGATCGCCGACTGCAACCTCAACACCCTCATCGACTTTCGCTTCAAGCGCATCTTCCGCGCCGAGCGTGGCGAAAACGGCCATGGCAAGGACCGCTACGGCAAGGGCGGCAGCGACATCGAGCTGCGCATGCCGGTGGGTACCGTGATCACCAATCAGGAAACCGGCGAGCCCGTGGCCGACCTCGACATCCACGGCAAACGCCAGCTGATCGCCAAAGGCGGCGACGGCGGGCTCGGCAACATCCACTTCAAGTCCAGCGTCAACCGCGCCCCGCGCAAACGCACCCTGGGCAAGGAAGGCGAACACCTGCGCCTGCAACTCGAGCTCAAAGTACTCGCAGACGTCGGCCTGCTGGGCATGCCCAATGCCGGCAAGTCGACCCTCATTCGCGCCATTTCCGCCGCCCGCCCGAAAGTCGCCGATTACCCCTTCACCACCTTGCACCCCAATCTCGGCGTCGTGCGCACCGACGAGAACCGCAGCTTCGTTGTCGCCGACATTCCCGGCCTCATCGAAGGTGCCGCCGAAGGCGCCGGCCTCGGCCACCGCTTTCTCAAACACCTCGCGCGCACGCACCTGCTGCTACACATTGTGGACCTCGCCCCGTGCGACGAAAACGCCGACCCCGTTCGCGAAGCCCACGCCATCGTCGACGAACTGCGCCGCTACGACGAAGCGCTGTTCGACAAACCCCGCTGGCTGGTACTCAACAAACTCGACCTGATTCCCGCCGACGAACGCCAGGCGCGCATCGACGCCCTGCTGTCGGGCTATGGCGACGTCGACAGATTTTTCACCATTTCCGCCATCAGCGGCGACGGCTGCAAAGCGCTCGTCCAGGCCATTCAAGCCCACGTCGACACCTACCGCAGCGCGCAGAATGCGCCCAGCGCAACGCCGGACGACGACACCCCCACCGTCTACGACCCGCTCGCCCCATGAGAGACGCCATCCGCAACGCCCGCCGACTGGTCGTCAAAGTCGGCAGCGCCCTGGTCACCAACGACGGCGCCGGCCTCGACCACGCCGCACTGGCCGACTGGGCGCGCCAGATCGCCGACTTGCAGAAAAGCGGCCGCCAGATCGCCCTCGTCTCCTCCGGCGCCATCGCCGCCGGCATGAAACGCCTCGGCTGGACCCGCCGCCCGCACGAAATGCACAAACTGCAAGCCGCCGCCGCAGTCGGCCAGATGGGCCTCACCCAGGCCTACGAAGACGCATTCACCAAACACGGGCTGCACACCGCCCAGATCCTGCTCACCCACGACGACCTGGCCGACCGCAAACGCTACCTCAACGCCCGCTCGACCCTCACCACCCTGCTCAAGCTCGGCGTCATCCCGATCATCAACGAAAACGACACCGTGGTGACCGACGAGATCAAGTTCGGCGACAACGACACCCTCGGCGCGCTGGTCGCCAACCTAATCGAAGCCGACGCGCTGATCATCCTCACCGACCAGGACGGCCTCTACACCGCCGACCCGCGCAAACACCCCGACGCCACCCTGATTTCAGACGGACGCGCCGAAGACCCGCAATACGAAAAAATGGCCGGCGGCGCCGGCAGCGGGATCAGCAAAGGCGGCATGCTCACCAAGGTCAAAGCCGCCCAGCGCGCCGCCCGCAGCGGCGCCCACACCCTCATCCTCGGTGGCCGCCGACCCGACGCCCTGCGCGACGCCGCCCACGGCCACCCCCTCGGCAGCCTGCTCCACGCCTCCAGCACCCCACTGCAAGCGCGCAAGCAGTGGCTGGCGGATCATTTGCAGGTCGCCGGCCATTTCATCGTCGATGAGGGCGCCGCCCAAGCCCTGCGCGCGGGCAAGAGCCTGCTCGCAGTTGGCATCGTGAACGTTCGCGGCCAGTTCGACCGAGGCGCTGTTGTCACGTGCACCAATGAACGCGGCGCCTTGCTCGCCAGCGGACTCACCAACTTTTCCAGCCAGGAAGCCGCCAAAATAATGAAGAAACCCAGCCGGGATATCGAAAGCACGCTCGGCTATGCTTGCGAAATGGAAGTGATTCACCGGAGCAACCTGGTGCTTTTGTAGCGCAACAAGATGCACCAGCCGCCGGCCCGAAAGAGCTGTCGACATTCTTTACACATCAAGGATTTGCGGCTCAACTCAATCGATCAACACATTGATTTTAATAACAAAATAAAAATTGGCACAGAGCGTGCTATATGATGGGCGCAACCACCTTGATACAAAGGAACTCAAATGACCATCAAGAAATCTCTCATCGCCCTCGCAGTCGCCAGCACCGGCATCATGGCTGCAGGGAGTGCCCACGCCCTTTTGATCGACCCGGATGGAGCTGGCGGCGTCGACGCGATCGACGTTTCAGCCTTGGGCTGGAACAATGGCAACGCCATCTCCACCCCCCTGCAAACGACGAACGGTACGGTGAATGGCACGGCTACCGGCGACACCATCCGTACCTATGGCCATGCGGCATTGCAAGGCTTCAACGACGCGAATGGCAACAATATCTTTGTCGCCACCAACCCCGCCAACTGGACCTATGTGTTCGGTTTTGACGAAGTGGTCACGACCGCATCCGACGCGGGCTCTTCAAGCAACCGCGTTTTCCGCACCACCAACAGCGCCTCCAGTTTTTTTGAAATCTGGGTTGGCGGCGACGCGTCGCTGAACCTGTCGGGCAAGGGATTCAATGGGGATGGCGGCGCCATCAAGATCCTGAGCGGTACCATAGCGGATTTCAACGCCTTGACCGGCGCGGGCCAGACAAGCTTCAACAGTTCGGCGGCCAACCCGAATAACGATCTGGATCAGTTCAACGCCAATAACTATACGGACTACAAGACCGTTTCGGGGACGGGCGGCGGCAGCATCACGGTGACGGTCGACAGCTTTGACAACACCTATTTCCTCACCGACCTGAGCTTCCTGACCCTGAACATCGTCACGGACACCTTCCAGAATTTGCCTTACCAGCAAACGGATCCGTCCAGCTGCTTCTGGGATGGCGCGGCTTACTTCACCGGCGCGGGCAATGGCATTGCCAATGGCTGCGGCGTTGCGAGTGACTTTGGCACGATTGGCAGCTTCAACGGTGTAAATGGTACCAACACCATGTTCCAGACCCGTGCAACAACGGCCTTCCCGGTACCGGAGCCAACCTCGATGGCACTCGTTGGCCTTGGTCTTCTTGCAGCGGGCGCCGTCCGTCGCAAAAAGTCGTAACACGTGGTCGTGTAATCGGCGCATCTGGCCGGTTACCCTGAAGCCCTTCTTCGTAGCGGGCTACAGACTGCTGACAAAGCCCCGGCTTTCTGGCCGGGGCTTTGTTCTGCCTTGGCTCTCGCACTGCTCAAAGCCAGAAGCAGCGCGCACATGAAATACTGCCTCCTACCACGCACCCACCCCTGCCAGCGCGTGCCCTACTGAGCGCACAGCGAAGCAATGGATGCGTGAAGGTTTGCGTAACACGCAGCGCGATCCATCTCTCGATACACCGTCGCCGCATGTTGAGCCAGATCTGGCGAAGCGGAAAAGCGCCTGAGCGCCGCACCGATCGTTGCGGCAGAACACCGATCCGAACGAACTAACGCGCCCATGCCAGCCCGCTCAATCGCCGACATGCAGAGGAACTGATCCATATTGGTTGGGACGCCAAGCACAGGAACACCACAAGACAGCGCTAATTGACTCATCGGACTTCCACCGTTGGAGATCACCAGTGACGCTGCGCGGCATGCGATTTCGCCTGGGAGATAATCCGCAACGTACCTGCGCCTTTCGGGCGCATGCGGCAGATGCGCGCGCCCTGCAGTCGCCACAATCGCCGCCTTTCCAGAAGCGCAAACCGCGTCGGTCAAACACTGCAATGCCCCAATGTCGCCGGAACTTCCCAAACAAATAAACGTACACTCTTCACGCGGAGGGATGCTGTCCCACCAGTCCGGCACCTCACATGGCAGCGCATAGGACAGCGGGCCAACAAATCGCCCCTCGTTGATAGAGACTACATCGGGAAAGAGGGACGGGATATTTGCAAACATCGTGCAATCCGAATCTTGGTAAACCTGCGACAGCCCTTCACTCAGTGGCGGGAGAGAGAATTTCTTTCGAAGTTGGCTCATTGGCCAGGTGTGGAGCTTGACTACCGCAGGAGCCAGCAGCTTGAAAATGGCTCCACTGAGCGCCAACGGTACACGCGCGGTGCCCGGCAATACGGGCATCGGCATACGCGTTGGGTGCGCGGATGACCAATAGGCATCAGAAATCGCAAGATAAGGAATTCGCGCAAGCCGCGCACTGACCGACAGAGAAATGCGGAAATCGCCAACAACCGCATCGGGCACAACACGGGAGATCAGCGCCAGATCGTCGGTAACATAGCCGACCAACGTCTCATAGTCATACAGGGGAGCACCTTTGGCTAATCGTCGCGCAAAAACTTCACTGGACTGACATTCAATGTAGTGCCTGGTCCCAACAAATTTTTGCGCGACCCACTCAAAAGACGATGGGATAGCCAAGTGAATCTCGTATTCGGTATCTGGCAGCAATTCCGCCAATGCCAACGGCCGTGTAATGTGTGCGAGCGTTGCTCCTTCACAAAAAACAAGGACGCGAAGTGGTCGTGAACCCATCGCTTTAGCCCGCTCGCTGCCGCATCAGATCATCAATCGGCAATCGCAAAGAACGCGCAGTCGGCCCCCGTGACACACCGATCCGGCAAAAAAACCCGACCGGGTCAGATTCCGAGATGCCCAAAAGGGTCTCGAATGCGCGCGCCACATCGCGGACACCGGATTCAACTTCTGCCTGGCGCGAAATGGGGTCACCAGTGCGCGCATACCAGCGAAAGATGACCGGCGTCATTTCAGGCTGCATATGAAGGCCCATATGGGCGGCGGTCAACCAGACGCGTTGCATCGCGCAGCCCAGCGCAACAAAGTCGGCCGCCGTGTCCAAACCCGAACGGGGTTTGATGACGATATGCGCTGCACATGCCAGTGCTGGAATTAGGTCCAGCTGGATCCTGGGCGCAACAGTGCCCATCAGGTAGCGATTGAAGAAGCTAACGCGCTTCCAGTCTCCCATCGCCCAACGCATCAACTTCGCGGTCGCCGCGTCGACACCCACGGCAGCTTCCGGAATTCTGTCCTCGCTATGCTGTACGCCCCATTCGATGATCCGTCGGTGCACCTCGTATGCTTCGCGGCAGATCAAGCGCAGGTACGCACTCCCCCACAGGACGCGCGCCACCGCCCAGCGCTGTGGCAGGCGTTCCAGGAAATCGACTTCGTAGTCGTCCCCAGCGGCATTCGCAAGGGCTTCTCTCTGGCTGAGCGTGAGTGGTGTCGTGCGCATCGGTCGCCGCTGAACGACGCGGCGGCGAATGCAGGATACCAATGGATCCGATGTTATGTTGCCATCGCGCTCGAACTCGACGTCGTAAATCGGCGCGTTCTGCGCTTGCCCTTCACGGAGGCACCAGCGCATCTTCAAGCCCTCGTCGCTTGCGGCAATACGCATGGTCTCAAGCAATGCCCCGTGCGCCATGTGGCTAGGGTGCCCCCGAAAATCATAGACACACCAATCGCTGGTATCGAGCCCGTGAACAGCGACGCGAAGATCGCCGCATATCTCGAACCGCCACGGCTGCGTGTTATCCCCACTCGGAGCCCAGCGCGCCAATTCGAGAATTCGGAGCAGTGTCTCCTGTTGGCTCATTGCCCCCTCCTCGCGGCACCACGCATTTTGGCGAGCTGCCGCCGGGCCACCCACAAACCAATGCGCTGCAGCGGGTTGCGGTTTCCGCCGGGCCGCCAGGTTTTTGTGAACCGGTTGCGGTAGCCGTCGAACTGATAGCCGCGCGGTGCGGCAATGACGTCGCCGCGATTGATCAACAGCTTCAAGGCTTCGGCCGCGATGACACCGGCGCATAGCTGGCATCCGGCGATACTCGATGGTCCTTTGTGCCCTGCCAGATCAACCCGGGACGGGTCGGCAAGATAGTTGCGCTGAAGCATGGCCGGGGACAACCCGAGCATGAAACGCAGCGCCATCTCTGCGTCATCGCAACCGTCCATGCAGAAGTACTCCTCAAATGACATTCCATCGGGGTCAAAGTACAGGAAGGCGACGCCCAACCCCAAAGGCGCAGCGGTAATCGCCGGAATGCCCATCTCATGACATGCCGAAAACACGGCCCGCCGTATATCGAATGCGAAGAAGTCGAGGCCATCCACGTAGAGGTCAACGCCGTCCAGAAACGCCGCCAGATTCTCTTGCGTAACGCCCTGCGGGAATGCATTGAGCCGGATTGACGGGTTGATATCACGACTCATCTCGGCCAGCACTTCCACCTTCGGGCGACCGCAGGTCGACACCATCGCGCCGGCCTGCCGGTTGAAATTGACGACATCGAAGGTGTCGAAATCCGCAATGCTGAACGCGCCAACGCCCAGACGCGCCAAGGTCAGCAGATGGCTCCCGCCAACGCCGCCGAGCCCTGCAATCGCCACTTTTTTGTGGCGCAGCGCGTCTTGTTCCGCCTCTGTAACCCAGCCGATGTTGCGGGAAAACGCCGTGTTGTAATCAAAGCCCATATCCATTCGGAACCCTCAACTACTTAGACCCCAAGCCGTTATCATAGGGAAGCCCATTCAATGAAAACACCACCATGTGGCGCCTTACTTCCACTTCTTTGATACAGGATGTCAAGCTCGCGACGCGGAACATGCTGCGCCACCGGAGGCGTTCGCTCCTCGCGCTGGCAACCGTCGGTAGCGGCGTGATTGCATTCTTGCTGGCCGGCGGTTTCATCAACTGGGTCCTTGTCAGTATGCGCGAAGCCACCATTCATTCGCAGCTCGGACATATACAAATAACGCGCCCGGGCTATTTTTCTGAAGGGTTGGGTGACCCCTACAACCATCTTCTGCCCGCCGCTGCGCAGCAGGCCGAGCAAATCCGCCGCATCCCGGACGTGAAGACCGTTGCCCCCCGCCTTGCGTTCAGCGGTCTGCTGAGCAAAGCAGACGCGACCGTCTCGTTTCTCGGGGAGGGGATCGATCCGATCCAGGAGGCGCCGATCACCGACGAAATCAACATCGTCGAAGGCAAGGACCTGACCGAGAGCGCACCAAACTCGCTTCTGCTTGGACAGGGGCTCGCGGCAAGCATCGACGCACATGTCGGAGACACGCTGGTACTGCTCGCCACAACGCAACACGGTCGCATCAACGCCGTCGAGGCACGTGTCGCGGGCATTTTCGTCACCGTCGCCAAGGCCTACGACGACAGCGTGCTGCGGGCGCCCATCACGCTGGCAAGAACGCTGATGGACGTCGAAGGCGCAACGTCATGGGCAATCTTGCTCGCCGAGACGGAGCATACAACAGACGCCGTCACCCGCTTCCGGCAGGACCTCGATCCCGCAGAATTCGAGATCATTCCGTGGACCGACCTGGCCGACTTCTACAACAAGACAGTCGAGCTGTTTGGCAAGCAGGTCGGCATCGTCCGGCTGCTCATCGCCCTCATCGTCATTCTGAGCATCTCCAACACGATGACCATGGCCGTCATGGAGCGCACCAACGAAATCGGCACCTCGATGGCCCTCGGCGTTCGGCGCAGCAGCATCTTGCGGCTGTTTGTTCTCGAAGGGCTCGTGGTCGGCGTGGTCGGCGGTATCGGCGGCACGGCCATTGGCCTCGTGCTTGGCGAACTCATCTCTGCGGTCGGCATTCCCATGCCACCACCACCCGGCATGACCACCGGCTACCTTGGCGAGATACAGATATCGACCGAACTGAGCATCGACGCGCTGAGCCTGGCGATTGTCACAACACTTGCCGCGAGCATTTTTCCGGCATGGAAGGCCTCGCGCATGAACGTTGTCGACGCGCTGCGCCACCAACGGTGACCCTGATGCTCCTGAAACTCGCACTTCGCAATGTTTTCCGCCAGAAAGGGCGCACCGCCATGACCCTGGCGGCGATCGTCTTCGGCGTCGCCGGGCTGATTGTCTCCGGCGGCTTCATCCAGGACGTCTTCATCCAGCTTGGCGACGCCGTCGTTCAATCGCAGACCGGCCATGTTCAGGTGTTTCGAAAAGGCTTCTTCGAACGTGGCACCCGTCACCCTGAAAAATTTCTGATTGACGACGCGCAGAACCTGAGCACAGCGCTTGCCCGCACGCCGGGCGTCAAACAAATTTCCGCGCGACTCAGCTTTGCCGGCCTGCTCAACAACGGGCGCAGGGATCAGCCGATCATCGGCGAAGGCGTTGAGGCAGAAAAAGAAGCTGCACTGAGCGCCTACCTGAAGATCTCCGAAGGCCGTGCGCTCAATGCAGACGACGCGTTCGGCATGATGGCTGGACAAGGCGTCGCCAAAAGCCTCGGCCTCAAGGTGGGCGACCGGGTCACATTGGTGATGAATACCGCCGCCGGCGCATTGAACACCATGGAATTCAAACTCGTCGGCGTTTTCCAGAGCTTTTCGCAAGACTTCGACGCACGCGCGATCCGCATTCCGCTATTGGCCGCCCAGCAACTGATGGGCACCTCTGGGGCCAACCTCCTGGTCGCCGTACTGCATCGAACGGAGGATACGGACCGCGCCCACGCGGCCATTGCCTCACGCCTGGGCGAGCGCCCGCTCGAGGCACGCCATTGGCGGCAACTCTCAGATTTTTACGAGAAAACCGTCCAACTGTATGAGCGCCAGTTCGGCATCCTGCAATTCATCATCCTCGCGATGGTTCTCCTGTCCGTCGTCAACAGCGTCAACATGAACGTCTTCGAGCGCCAAAGCGAGTTCGGCACGATGCAGGCGCTTGGCAACCGCCCGCTCGAAGTGTTCCGGCTTCTCCTGATCGAAAACGCGCTGCTGGGTCTGATCGGCGCCACGCTCGGCGTCATTGCCGGCGTCGGGATTGCGCTCGCCGTGTCGGCCATCGGCATCCCGATGCCACCACCACCAAACGCCAATATCGGCTATACCGCATTCATCCGGGTCGTACCGGCAACCGTCGCATCAGCCTTCTTCATCGGCCTGGTCGCGACAGTGCTGGCCGCCGTCTTTCCAGCACGACGGACTGCGAAGACGCCCATTGTCGACGCATTGCGCCAAGGCGTCTGAGCGGGAACCACCGCGAGGAGTCATCATGTCACTGTTCGATCGTTTCAACCTGGGTGCTGGCTTCAAGAAATATTTTCAGATTGAGGCCGCAAGCAACGAACGCGTTCGCGACGATGTGTTCCGGGTGCGCCACGAGGTGTACTGCGAAGAACTGAAGTTCGAACCCGAGCGCCCCGACCGCCGCGAGACTGATCGCTACGACTCACATAGCGTGCATTGCCTGCTACGCGGCGCCTCGGCGCCGCACCCGCCGGTCGGCTGTACCCGCCTGGTGCTGGCCAACCCCGCCGACCTCGCCGCCCCCCTGCCCTTTGAGGAAACCTGCGCGAAGACGCTCGATCGCTCGATCATCGACCCGGCCAAACTGGACCGGCGGCGTATCGCAGAGGTCTCGCGCCTGGCGGTGCGTTCGGCGTATCGGCGCCGGCGCGGAGAAAAGCACGTGGCGGTCGCAATCAATGATGACGACTACAACGCCAGCGACGAGCAACCGCGCTTCCCCTACATCCCCATTGGGCTGTATCTGGGGGCCGTGGCGCTGGCCGTACGCAACGACGTCGATACCTTGTTTGTACTCACCGAACCGCGCCTCGCCTCGCACTTCTCCAAACTCGGCGTGGATCTCACCCAGATCGGCGGACCGGTCGACCACCGCGGAATTCGCGTGCCGTCGATGATGGATGTCCAGTCGATCATCAAGGGGCTGCGCTTCATGGTGAAGCCGATCTGGCGGGCGGTAGAAGCACAGATCAACGCAAGCAGCAGCCCACCGCGCTGACCGCGCTGGCGAGGGAGACAAAAAAGCCCGCCATGCGGCGGGCTTCAGACTGCTGTTACGACTGAAAACTCAGGCTTTGAGCGCGGCCTGGATCTGCTCCAGCGAGGACGGATCCTCGATGGTGGTCAGATCGCCCGGGTCGCGGCCTTCGGCCAGCGCCTGGATGGAACGGCGCAGCAGCTTGCCGGAACGGGTCTTGGGCAAGCCGGCAATGAAGTGCACCCGGCCCGGACGCGCGATGGCACCGAGCGAGGCGTCGACTTTCTTCATCACCTCTTTTTCCAGCGCGGCACGCTTCTCCGGGGAGTCGACCACCGAGGCATCCTTGACCACCGCAAAGGCCATCGGCATCTGGCCCTTGAGCTGGTCGGCAACCCCCACCACCGCCACTTCGGCAATTGCCGGGTGGGACTGCACAGCCTCTTCGATCTCGCGGGTACCGAGACGGTGTCCGGCGACGTTGATCACGTCGTCCATGCGGCCGAGGATGGTGTAGTAGCCGTTTTCGTCGCGAATGCCCCAGTCCGCCGAGGAGTAGATGACCGGGTCGGAGAAGGTTGTAAAGTAGGTCGACACGAAGCGCTCGTCCTGGCCCCACACGGTCGACAGGCAGCCGGGCGGCAACGGCGGCACCACGCCGACGATGCCTTTCTCGTTGGCACCGGCTTCGGAGCCGTCTTCGCGGAACAGGCGCAGGTCGTAGCCGTACACCGGGAAGGCCGGCGAGCCGAGCTTGATCTTGCTGTCTTCGACGCCGCGGCAAATTGCGAGCATCGGCCAGCCGGTTTCGGTCTGCCAGTAGTTGTCGATGACCGGGATGCCGAGCTCGCTCATGATCCATTCGTGCGAGGTCTCGTCGAGCGGTTCGCCAGCCAGGAACAGGTGCTTGAGGCTTGAGAGGTCGTACTTCTTGAGGAAGGCCGGGTCCTGCTTCTTGAGCACGCGCACGGCCGTGGGCGCAGAGAACATCACGCTGACCTTGTACTTCTCGACGATCTGCCACCAGATGCCGGCGTCCGGGCGCAGCGGCGTGCCTTCGTACATGATCGTGGCCATGCCGCCGAGCAGCGGGCCGTAGATGATGAAGGAGTGACCGACCACCCAGCCGATGTCGGAGGTGGCGAACATGGTGTCGCCGGCCTCGCCGGTGAGGATGTGCTTCATCGACGAGGCGAGGGCGACGGCGTAGCCGCCGGTGTCGCGCTGCACGCCTTTGGGCTTGCCGGTGGTGCCGGAGGTGTAGAGGATGTAGCTCGGCTCGGAGGACTCGAGCCAGACGACCGGCACTTGCGCGTCCATGTGCTTGCTGCGCAGTTCGGCATAATCGACGTCGCGCCCTGCGACCCGGGGGAAGCCCTTGTCGAGACCGCGGTCGACGATCAGCACCTTGGCCGGCGGGAACTCGGCCAGCTTGCAGGCTTCGTCCACCAGGTGCTTGTAGGGCACCGGCTTGCCGTTGCGCATGCCGGCGTCGGAGCTGACCATCAGCACCGGCTTGGCATCGTCGATGCGCGTGGCCAGCGAGCCGGAGGCGAAGCCGCCGAACACCACCGAGTGGATCGCGCCGATGCGCGCGCAGGCCAGCATGGCGAAGCAGGCTTCGGCGATCATCGGCATGTAGATCAGGACGCGGTCGCCTTTCTTGACACCCAGATCCTGGTAAATGGCTGCCATGCGCTCGACCTCGCGCTGCAGCTGGGCAAAGCTGTAGACCACTTCTTCGTTGGTCTCGGTGGAAATGTAGATCAGTGCGTTGTCATCCGGCCGCTTGGCGGCGTGGCGATCGACCGCGTTGTAGCACAGGTTGGTTTCGCCGCCCGAGAACCATTTGACGAAGGGCGGGCGCGAGTAGTCGCACACCTGCTCCGGCGCTTTGTTCCAGTCGATCAACCCGGCCTGCTCTCCCCAGAATCCATCACGATCCTCGATTGAGCGGCGGTGAAATTCCTTGTAAGTCGTCATGTCAATCCCTCTCCCGTTTCCCTACGATTGTGAGCGACGTTTGTCGAAAATGTCCGCTATGTGGTCATAGCTTGGTTGTGGTTCCCTCGACGGGACCTTCTTCGCGTGGAGAACCGCCGTGACGCTGCACATGGCGCAGCGCCTCCAGTGGTACACCGCATCGAAATTCTGTTTCGATTAATTCCAGCAAGGGCATCAGTGTGAGCAACACGTCGGGCAGACGCAACTGCACCTCCGCCGTGGCGCCCGAACGCATCTGCATCAGCACATGATCGATGCTGACCGGCAGGCGCGCAAACCGGCTCAACTCGCCCGGCTTGATTTCACCGCTTTCCGAAATGACCCGATTGCCGCCGGCATCAACGCCCGCGCGTACCCGCTGTACCGCCAGCCCGATCAACTGGCTGAGCGTGAGCGCCTCGTTGGCACCGCGCCCGGCGGCAATGCCGACCGTGACCTGCATGCGAATGCGCCGACCGCGGTAGGTCATCACGAGCTTGTCGATGGCCCGCTGCAGACGCAGCGCAAATGCCGAGCAGCCATCCAGATCGGTGCTCGGGCACAGCACCGCGAACTGGCCGGGCGCCATCTGCGCCACGGTGTCTTCCTTGCGGACCTTGGACGACAGGATCTTGGAGAGCTTGCGATTGATCAGCTCGGTGACATGAACCCCGTACTCGGCCAGCAGGGTGTCGAAGTGATCGATGAGAATCACCATCGCCGCCAGATCGCCATTGCGACGCCGCGCCAGCGCGAGCTCCTGATTGCCGTGCCACTCGAGATAGGCCTGCGTGGCGAGGCCGGAGTGCGGGTCGATCGGGCTGCCGGAGGCCAGCGCCTCGCGGCTCTCCTCGAGTTCGCGCGTCGCCCGGGCGAGCCGGGTGAGCGACTCGAGGCGGCTGAGCAACTCGACATTGCCGATGCCCTTGGTGATGAAGTCGGTCGCACCGAGCTCGCGCGCCTTGACCCGCGCGTTGTCGTCTTCCTCGCCCGAGATGATGATCACCGGCAACTCGTGGATGCGCGACAGCTTCGAGGAGCGGATGCGCTCAAGCAAGCCGTAGCCGTCGAGGTTGGGCATGCCCAGATCGGAGATCACGACCTGAATCGACGGATCGACCAGCAGGGCCTGCCAGCCGTCTTCGCCATCGGCCTCCTCGCGCACGTCGAAACGGTCGCGGATATTCTTGCTGATCGAGGCCCGCACCATGCGCGAGTCATCAACGATCAGGACGCGCGGCAGCGGAATGTCTTCGTCGCTCAAACTGCGTCTCTCCAGCGCCGCTCAGGCGTCAATGCAAACCACCGTTCGCCCGCGAATGCGTCCGGCAATGAAATCGTCAAAGGCGCCGGGCAAGGCATCGAAACCGATGCTTCGGGCGACCTGCGCGAGATGCCTCGGGCGCAAGTCGGTCGCCAGCCGGTTCCACACTTGCTGGCGGGTCGGGAAACCAATGTAGCCCGAGTCCACACCAAGCAGGCTGACGCCGCGCAGGATGAAGGGGAAAACCGAGGTGTTCAGATCGAAACTTGCCGCGTTGCCGATACTCGCCACGGTGCCGGCCTGTTGCATGGTCGCCAGCATCCAGTGCAGCACCGCGCCGCCCACGTTGTCCACGGCGCCGGCCCAGCGCGCGCCTTCGAGCGGCCTGACCGCGTTGAAATCGATGGACTCGCGCAGCAGGATCTCGTGCGCGCCGAGGGCATGCAGATAGTCGGCCTCGCTGGCCTTGCCGGTGAGCGCGGTCACCGAATAGCCGGCCGCGGAGAGGATGTCGATGGCGAGACTGCCGACGCCGCCGGTGGCGCCGGAGACAACCACTGGGCCGTTGCCCGGCTGGAGACCGTTGTCTTCCATGCGCAGCACGCCCAGCGCGGCGGTGAAGCCGGCCGTGCCCAGCGCCATCGCTTCGAACAGCGAGAGACCGTCGGGGAGCGCCACCACCCATTGCGCGGGAATGCGCGCGAATTCGGCGTAGCCGCCATGGTGCGCCACGCCGATGTCGAAGCTGGTGGCGATCACCGGATCGCCCGGGGCGAAACGCGGGTCAGCGCTCTCGACGACCTCGCCCGCCAGGTCGATCCCGCCGACGCACGGAAAACGCCGAATGATCTTGCCCTTGCCCGTGGCCGCCAGCGCATCCTTGTAGTTGATGCTCGAATAGCGCACGCGAATGAGCACCTCGCCAGCGTCAAGCTCAGCCGGGCTCAGGGTGTGAAACCCGGCCACAACGGACTTGTCCGCCCCCTGCTCGATCACAAACGCTTTGAAGCTTGCTGCCACACACTTCTCCGTGCTTACGCCAATCCCGAAAGATTATAACCAAATCGACGGCCGCGTCTTGCCTTGCGCACCACCGCGCGTCGGCCCGCACAGCAACGGTGCATGCCACACCGCGCCGGTACCGGCACTCAAGTTGGTCCATCTTTTTGTCGTTAATCGCGCATATCCCGAACACGTACGGACATGACCCGCATCGATCACGCACTCGACTCGCTCGACGCCTACGTCGCCAGCTTCTCTGCCGAGCCGCTGCCGGTGCTGCGTCGCACCGTACGCGAGCTGGCCGCGCTCAAAGAGAATGAAGAACGCATCGGCGGCAAGCAGATTACCGCCGTGGTGCTTGGCGACCCGCTGATGACGATGCGCCTGCTCAGCCATATCGCACACAACCGCGGCGCACGCCAGAACCACGACATCACCACCATCGACCGCGCGATCATGATGATCGGCGTCACCCCGTTTTTCCGCATCTTCGACAACATGCCAACGCTCGAAGACCAACTGGCCGATTCGCCCCAGGCGCTGGTCGGTGTGCTGCGCGTCATCGCGCGCGCGCGCCGCGCCGCCCACTACGCGCGTGACTGGGCGATCATCCGGCACGATCTCGATCTCGAGGAAATCACCGTCGCGGCCCTGCTCCACGACGCCGCCGACATCCTGTGCTGGGCCTTTGCGCCCACCCTCACGGCGCGCGTCTACGCCATGCAGCGCGCCGACCGCAGCCTGCGCAGCGCCGCCGCCCAGCGCGAAGTGTTCGGTTTCCCGGCCAACGACATCCAGCTTGCCATCGCCGAAGCGTGGCGTCTGCCGCCACTCCTGATCACACTGATGAATCCGGCCCATGACGCCAACCCGCGGGTGCGCACCATCGCGCTCGCCACCGCACTGGCACGCCACAACGCACGCGGCTGGGACAACCCCGCGATCCCCGACGACCTCGACGCAATTGGCCGCCTGCTGCACATCAACCGCGACCAGCTGATCCGCCATCTCGCCATCCCCGAAGAGGACGCCGCACGGCTGCTCCCCGAAGACACCGACCCGCCGGCATAACGCCGTCATCGCCGCGCACTTACAATGGCGCCTTGAACCGCCAGCCCCCGCCACACAGGAATCTGCAGATGTCCGTCTCCGCCATCGCCCTGCTCGCCTTCATCGCCATCGCGCTGCTCTATGGCATCGTCATCTACAACAATCTGGTCCGCCTCAAGCACGCCATCGCCAAGGCCTGGGCCAACATCGACGTGCTGCTCAAGCAGCGCCACGACGAGCTGCCCAAGCTGGTCGAGGTGTGCCGCCAGTACAAGCAGTTCGAAGAAACCACGCTGACCCGCGTCATCGAGGCCCGCGCCCGCGTCTCCAGCGCCCGCGCCGACCACGATGTGCCCGCCCTCGGCGCCGCCGAAGGCATGCTGCGGATGGGGCTGGGGCAGCTCTTCGCGGTCGCCGAGGCCTACCCGGAGCTCAAGGCCAACGAGCACTTCATGCAGTTGCAGACCCGCATCACCGCGCTGGAAAACAGCATCGCCGACCGGCGCGAGTGGTACAACGAAAGCGTCAATGTACACAACGTGCGGATCGAGCAATTCCCCGATCTCATCGTCGCCCGCCTGTTCCAGTTCAGCGCCCAGCCCCTGCTCGAATTCTCCACCGCTGAGAAAGCCGACGTCGACATGAAGGCCCTCTTCAGCGCCTGAGCGCAGCGCCCGGAAAGCGCGCCATGCTGGTCGCCCTGCGCCCCGACCGCACCGCCGGCCTTGTCGCCGGCGGGCTGGCCGGGCTGGGTTTCATCGCCCTGCAAAGCGGTGGCGCCGTGCGCCTCGGGATGCTCGGCCTGATGCTTGCCGGCGCGGTGTTTGGCTGGCTGCGCGCGCTGCACCACAGCCGCCTGATCCTCGACACCCCCACCTCGCGCATCGCCTCCGCCGCACAGGGCTATGTCGAGCTGTTCGGCCACGGCCTGCCGCTGGGCGGCACCCCGCTGCTCTCCCCGCTCAACGGCCTGCCGGTGCTGTGGTACCGGCTCAAGACCGAACGCAAGAGCGGCGACAAATGGGTCGTCCACAGCGACGACGAAAGCGACGCCTCGTTCATGCTCGACGACGGCAGCGGCCAGTGCGCGGTCGACCCCGAGGGCGCCGAGATGCTGATCTCGCGCCGCGACGTGACCACCCGCGGCGACATGCGCTACACCCAGTGGTGCCTGATCGCGCACGATCCGATCTACGTGATGGGCGACTTCACGACGCTGGGCAGCATCGATGTGGCCCACGACACCCACCGCCAGGTGCGCGAGCTGCTCGCCGAGTGGAAGGCCGGGCACGCCACCTTGCTCGAACGCTTCGACCTCGACGGCGACGGCCGGATCGACATCCGCGAATGGGAACTGGCGCGCGCCGAAGCCAAGCGCGAAGTGCGCCGCCAGCAAGCCGAACTGCACGCCGCCGCCGACGCCCACGTGATGCGCCAGCCCGACGGCCGCCGGCTGTACCTGATCTCGGACCTCGACCCGCAGCAACTGGGCAAGCGCTACCAGCGCTGGGCGGCGATTTTCTTCGTCGCGCTGCTGGCCGTCGCCGGCACCCTGCTGTGGCTGACCACCGGCTGACGCACCGCGCCTCAGTCGCCGGCCTGCGCCTCCAGCACCTCCCAGCGCGCCATCGCTTCAGCCATCTGCGCGCTCACCGCGTCGAGCCGCGCCTTGAGTTCGGCGGCCGCTTCGGGCGGCTTCTGGTACAGCGCCGGATCGGCCAGTTGCGCGTAAAGGCGCGCTTCTTCGACCTCCAGCGCGGTGATCCGGTCCGGCAGAGCGTCGAGCTCGCGCTTTTCGTTGAAGGAGAGCTTTTTCCCGCCGGAGGGGGCGGCCGCGCGCGGCTTTTCCTTGGCGCCGGCCTTGCCCTGGCGCGCCTCCGCGGCCTGGCGCTCCTGCCGCACGCGCTGCCAGTCGGCATAGCCGCCGGCATACTCGCGCCACTCGCCATCGCCCTCGGCGGCAATCACCTGGGTGACGGTGTTGTCGAGGAAGGCCCGGTCGTGGCTGACCAGAAACAGCGTGCCGGCGTAGTCGGTCAGCAAGGCTTCGAGCAGGTCCAGCGTTTCGATGTCCAGATCGTTGGTCGGCTCGTCGAGCACCAGCACGTTGGCCGGCTGGGCAAACAGGCGCGCCAGCAGCAGGCGGTTGCGCTCGCCGCCGGAGAGCGACTTGACCGGCGAGCGCGCGCGCTGCGGGGCGAACAGGAAGTCGCCCAGATAGCCGATGACGTGCTTTCGTTCGCTGCCGATCTGGACGTACTCCGAGCCCGGGCTGATCACCTCGGTCAGCGCCGCCTCGGGGTCGAGCTGGGCGCGGAGCTGGTCGAAGTACGCCACCTGCTGGCGCGTGCCGCGGCGCACCGTGCCGGCGTCCGCTTCGATCTCGCCGAGGATGAGCTTGAGCAGCGTGGTCTTGCCGGCGCCGTTGGGGCCGACGATGCCGATCCGGTCGCCGCGCAGGATGCGGGTCGAAAAATCGCGCACCACGGTTTTGCCGGCGTAGCTTTTGCTCACCCCGTCGAGCTCGGCGACCATCTTGCCGGAGAGTTCGCCGCGGTCCACCGCCAGCGACACATTGCCCAGCCGGTCGCGCCGCGCGCTGCGTTCGCGGCGCAGCGCTTCGAGCCGGCGCACCCGCCCTTCGTTGCGCGTGCGCCGCGCCTCGATGCCTTTGCGAATCCACACTTCTTCCTGCGCGAGCAGCTTGTCGAAGCGCGCGTTGGCGGTCGCTTCGGCGTCGAGCTGCTCGGCCTTGCGCCGCTGGTACTCGGCGAAACCGCCCTCGAAGCTGGCCAGCGCACCGCGGTCGAGCTCGACGATGCGGGTCGACACGTTGTCGAGAAACACCCGGTCGTGGGTAATCAGCATCACCGCGCCGGCGAAGCCCTGAATCAGCGATTCCAGCCACAGGATGCCGTCGAGGTCGAGATGGTTGGTGGGCTCGTCGAGCAGCAGCAGGTCGGGCTCGCCGACCATCGCCCGCGCCAGCGCAACGCGTTTGATGCCGCCGCCGGAGAGGGTGTCGACGCGGGCGTCGCCGTTCAGCCCGATGCGCTCGAGCATCGCATCCACGCGCTGACTGAAGCGCCACGCGTCGGCCGCATCCACCGCGTGCTGCGCACGCTCGAGTTCGGCCATCGCCGCCTCGGTCGCGTTCTCGGTCACCTCGTGGAGCGCCGCGTGATAGGTCTTGAGCACCGCCGCGACATCGCCCAGCCCGTCGGCCACCACATCGAACACCGACCGCGCCAGATCGAAATCGGGCTCCTGCGGCACGTAGGCAATGCGCAGTCCGGAAGCGCGCCAGATCTGACCGTCGTCCAGCGCCGCCTGCCCGGCGATGGCGCGCAGCAAGCTGGACTTGCCGGTCCCGTTGCGGCCGATCAAGGCCACCCGCTCACCCGCATCGAGCTGCAGGCTCGCGTGATCGAGCAAGGCCACATGACCAAACGCGAGGCACGCGCCATCCACCGAAATCAACGGCATAACACCATCCACTACCAGAAAAGAAGCCGCATTTTACGCCTTGCCGCCGCGATCCCTTCGGCAAACGCACATTTCACGGTAGACTCCGCCCCGGTCCCGCACCCTCCCTCTCCGTAGTTCAACGGATAGAACAAGCGCCTCCTAAGCGCTAGATGCAGGTTCGATTCCTGCCGGGGAGACCACGCCGGCGCGGGTATGGCAGCGCACAGGCCGGATCAGCGCCCGGCGTCGTCCAGCAGCTGTTGCAGGTAGCGCGCCGGTATGGCGTAGCTGATGCCGGACGGCTTGCTCAGCACGTTCTCTTTGGTTTCCTTCACGAACACCATGTTCAGCACCCCGACCACGCTGCCGGTGTCGGGGTCGTACATGGGGCTGCCGCTGTTGCCGGGGTAGGCTGTGGCGTCGAGTTGATACACCTCGAAAGCGCTGTTGGCGAGGCTGCGGATCTGACGTGCGTTGAGCTCGCGCGCGTTGCCGCGGGGAATGCTGATGGGCGTGAGCGCGGAGACGATGCCGCGGTGCGTCACGGGCTTGAGGCCAAGCGCACTGCCGATGGGAAAACCGGTAAAGGCGATCGACTCGCCTTCGGCAATGGTCGTGTCCTGGAGCGCGAGCGCGGGCAGCGGGGCGCCAGCGGTGATGCGCAGAATCGCCAGATCGTGGGTGGGGTCGGCACGCAACTTGACCACGCTGCGCACGTCGCCCCGCATCCCTTGCGGAATCACGATGGCCAGCGTTTCGCGCTTGTCGGTATCCAGAATGGTGGGAACAACGTGGGCGTTGGTGGCGATGGTCCGTCCGTCGCCGATCGCGAAGCCGGTACCGAGGAAGCGGAAGGCCGGGCTGCGCGTGGGCAGGTAGGTGCCAACGGCCACGATCGCGGGCTTGATGCGCTGCACCGTTTCGGGCAGGTCGGCCCATGCCGGCACGGCCACGACGGCACACGCCGCCAGTATGAAAAGTCGGCGTGCAATCGATCGCGGCAGCATGGCAGGTCCTGTTATTGGCTTGCGATGCGCAAGCGTTCGAGCATGGGCGACGAGGCAACGACGCGGCCATCGTACGGGTGTTCGGTCCGGCGATAATAGCCGAGCACACGCTCGACGTAGGCCCGGGTTTCGGCATACGGGGGCACACCCAGATAGCGCTCGACCGCGCCCTCGCCGGCATTGTAGGCCGCGGCCACGAAGCGGACATCGCCCTTGAAATACGCCAGCAGCCAGCGCAGGTAACGCAGTCCGCCGGTGACGTTCTGGCGCGCATCGTAGGCGTTGCTGACGTTGAATCGCTCGGCCGTGGCAGGAATGAGCTGCATCACGCCCATCGCGTTCTTGGGCGACACCGCGTCGGGATTGAAGCCCGACTCGACCGCCGCAATCGCCAAGGCCAATCGCGGTTCGACGCCGTAGTCGGGCGCCAGCGTCGCAACCATGTTGACCACCCCGCGCCGCGCCGGGCTGAGCCGCGCCATCATGCGTTCGACCACGCCGTCGAAACGTTCCCACGCGGGCGCTTCGAGGCAACTCGGGACGGCGCCGGTGTATGGGCCGGTAAAACGCTGCATGCGTTCGGCCTGGGAGTGGCCGAGCATTGCGGCCATCGCAAACAAGGTGCCAGCGACGGCATCATCGCGCGCCATGCCGCGCCCGTTGGCATACATCCAGCCGAGCGCGAACATCGACTCGGCATTGCCCAGGCGCGCCGACTCGCAATAGCAGGCCGCCGCGCGCGGAAGATCGCGGGCCACCCCTTCGCCATGCTCGAGCGCGGTTGCCGCGGCCCGCAGATAATCCGCGTGCTGCTCGAACGCGACCACCACGACCGGCGCCTTGGGGGCCTCGGCGCACGCACCGGCGCTGACGACGCAAGTCGCCAGAAGTGCCAGGAGTCGCCGCCCAAGACCCATATGTCCGCTCCGTTACAGGCGCCAGACGCGCACACCGGCTTCGGTGAGCGCCTTGCGGTCGAAGAAGGATTTGACGTCCACAAACACCCCGTTGTCGGCCAGTTTGTCGGTCAGCGTCGCTGTCGCCATGTTGGCATAGGCGGCATGCGCCACCGTGGCAACAATCGCGGAGGCCTTGGGCAGCGCGTCCCATTCGACGAGCTCGACACCATATTCGTGGCGCGCTTCGTCGGCGTCTGCCGCAGGATCATGCACCCGCACGCTGCAGCCATAGCTCTGCAACTCGCGGATCACGTCGATCACCTTGCTGTTGCGCAGATCCGGGCAGTTTTCCTTGAAGGTTAGTCCAAGCACGATCACTTCGCAGCCCTTGATCGAATGCCCCGCCTCGATCATCTGCTTGACGGTCTGCTCGGCGACGTACTTGCCCATGGTGTCGTTGATGCGGCGCCCGGACAGAATCACCTGCGGATGATGACCGAGCATCTCGGCCTTGTGCGTCAGATAGTACGGATCGACGCCGATGCAGTGGCCACCGACCAGCCCCGGGCGGAAGGGCAGGAAGTTCCACTTGGTCCCCGCCGCTTCAAGCACTTCGATGGTGTCGATGCCGATCTTGTGGAAGATCAGCGCCAGCTCGTTCATGAGCGCAATGTTCAGGTCGCGCTGCGTGTTCTCGATCACCTTGGCGGCCTCGGCCACCTTGATGCCGCTGGCCGGATATACGCCGGCAGTAATCACCGCGCCGTACATCTCCTCGACCTTGGCCAGGGTTGCTGGCGTGTCGCCCGACACGACCTTGACGATCTTGGTGACGGTGCGCTCCTTGTCGCCCGGATTGATCCGCTCCGGCGAATAGCCGACGAAGAAATCCTTCTTCCACGTCTTGCCCGACACCTTCTCCAGAATCGGAATGCACACATCTTCGGTGGCGCCGGGATACACCGTGCTCTCGTACACCACAATCGCGCCCTGCTTGAGGTGCTTGCCGACCGTCTCCGAAGACTTCACCAGCGGCGTCAGATCCGGCTGGTGGGCCTCATCGACCGGCGTCGGCACCGCGACCACAATGAAATCCGCCTCGGCGATCATCGCCGGATCGGTCGAGCAGGTGAGCTGCGTCGCCGCGGCGAGATCTTCCGGACTCACTTCGCCGGTCGGGTCAAACCCGTCGCGATAGGCCGCAACCTTTTGCGCAGACAGGTCGAAACCGATCGTTTTGAACTTCTTTCCAAATTCCACGGCCAGCGGCAAACCCACATAGCCCAAGCCAATCACGGCAACGGTAGTCACGGGACAATTCCTTGAATTACGTGTTGAACAATCAAACCCACTCAAATCTACTTCGCGGCGAGCAGGGCATCGAGCTTCTCGATCGCGGGGCTCCCGGCCGGGAGTGCCGCCCGTGCGTCGGTCAACAGTTTCCGCGCTGCATCAGACTTCCCTGCCGCGCGATACGATTGGGCAAGATTAATCGTGATAGCCAGAGCATCCGGTGCCAACTGGTGCGCCTTTTCGAGTTTGGCCAGCCCCGTATCGATCTTGCCGCGCTGAATCTCCATCATCCCCGCGGTATCCAGGACTGCCGGACTTTCGGGCGCCAACGCCAGCGCCCGGGCGATGTAGCCTTCCGCCTCAGGATCGCCCAATTTGTCGGCAACCCAGGCCAGGTTGTTGAGCACCACCGCGGAATCAGGCGCGCTGCGAAGCACCGCCAGATAATAGGTTTTTGCGTCTTTCAACTGATTCGCGGCCAAGGACTGCTCGGCAAGATAGGTCAGGACGGGCAAGTCGTCCGGCGAATCCTTGAGCCATTTTTTCTGTAGAGTCTCAGCCTCGCCACGCTTGCCAACCCGAGACAGCGCTGCATGCAATTTGATGACGGCCGTACTCGACGGCGCCAAAGTGAAGGCCTGACGGAAGGGCCCCAGCGCCTTTGCCCATTCTCCCCGCGCCGCCTCGGCGTCGCCCTCCAACGCGAACCCATCCGCCACCTTCGGCGCAAGCTTTTGTAATTCACGCGCCGACGCGACACCCGCGTCAAACTGCTTTTCCTTGAGCATCAGGCTGACCCGCAGGCGCCGCGCTTCAATGAATTCCGGCTGAATGGTGAGCGCTTTGTCCAGCGACTGTACGGCGGAACGGGGGTCGCTGGCCGCAAGCTGAGCCCGCGCCAGATCGAGCAACACATCGGCACGCCCCGGCATGACCGTAACCAGCCGGTTCATATTGGCCACAGCCTGCTCGAAATCACCCGTGGCAAGCTGTGCCATGGCCAACAAGCGCATGGTGTCAGGGTTGTCGGGTGCGACGGCCTCGAGCTCGCGCGCGACCCCCAAGGCGTCCTTGGGTTGCTTGGTCTGCAGCAGGTAGCCAATCAGCTGACGCCGCGGCGCAACCGCATCCGGCGCGGCGGCGATGGCACTGTCGAGATGCGACCGAATCACGGCCGGATCACCTTTCTGGACGATTGCCAGTTCAGCCAGCGCCAAATGCGCGCCGACATGCTTTGGATTTTTGGCCAGGATGCCGGCAAAGCGCGCACTCGCTGCATCCGGTTTGCTATCGCGAAGATCCAGCCGCGCCAGATTGGTGGCCGCAGCCAGAAAATCCGGTTGAATTTCCAGCGCTTTCTCAAACGCCGAACGGGCCCCGGCAACGTCGCCCTTGCCCAGCAGAATGCCCCCCTCGAGATTGAACACCAGCGGACTGTCGGGCACCTTCTTTGCCAACGCTTTGTTTGCAGCGAGCGCCTTGTCGAACTCGCCCTTGCGCATCAAGGTGGTCACGATCGCAAAGTCGGCATACCCTTGCGTTTCATCGAGTTCACTGGCTACGGAGAGGTCCGCCAAACCACGCTCCAGGTTGCCTTGCGCCAACTGGGCAATCCCCAACCGGGTGCGTGCACGCGAATCCTCGGGTTGCTGGGTGACCAGCTTGCCAAGGTAGGCGGAGGATTGCTCGAAATCCCCTGCAAGCAGATATACCTGCCCGGCGAGGGACAAGACCTCCGCGTTGTCCGGGTACTGCGCAATCAACGGTGCAATGGCGTCTTTGGCGCGAACAGCGTCACGTTGCGCCAGATAGGACATTACCAACAAGCGCCGTGCCGCGACGTGCCCCGGCGCCACCGACAGCACACGATTCAGATTGGCCTGCGCCTGAGTCTGGTCGTTCAGCCGAAAGTACACTGCGCCGGCCAGCAGATTGGCGGGCATGAAATCCGGGATGACGTTTTGTACCGTCTGCAAGCTGTCACGCGCAGCCTTGGCATTGCCCTTCGCGAAGTCAACATATGCCTGGAGGTAGCGTGCAACCGGGGTGTCACCAACGCCCTTTTTCATGGCCGCTAGCCCGGCTTCGGCATCCTCAATCCGCTTCATTGTCAGCAATGTGCTGACATATGACAGGTGTGTCACCTGGTCTTTCGGGTTGTGTTGCAGCGCGGAGGCCAGTGCGGCAAGTCCATCATCGGTGCGGTTCAACGAAAACAGCAATTGCCCGCGCAGCACGTGCGCCTCGGAAACCTCCGGATGTTTACCAAGGATGGCGTCTACCTGCGCCAATGCTGCCTCCCGGTTACCATCCGCAGCCGTCGCGCGTGCCAGGCCCAGCGCAGCCAACGCATTGTCAGGATCCGCTTCAAGTGCCGCGCGATAGTCTTTGGTCGCTGCATCCCGGCTCTGGCCAAACCGTGCATCGCCGAGCGCGGTAAGGACACGCGCTCTGGCGCTGGTGTCTGTCAGCATCGGCGCAGAATCGGCAAATGCCTCGACCAGCGCCTTTGCCTTGCCGAGCTTGAGCATCGCCTGGGCCAGCAGCGGGGACACTTCATCCGGCCGGAATCCCACGCGCGCGGCATGCGACAACTCCTTCTCGGCACTTGCGTAGTCACCTTGGTCGAAGTAGACCCGCCCGAGCAGGTATCGCGCCTCCGCGAGGTCACCCTTTTCCTGCAAGGCATTCTTGAGTTGGATCGTCGCTGCGCTGTAGTCCTTCTGTGCCAGATAATCTTTGGCGGAGGCCACCATCTCATCGGGGTTGCTGCCGCACCCGACCAGCAAGGCGCCGGCCAGAAGCACGGTCATCAGGCGACTCAAGCGATGTGGGCGAAGCGTGGCGTTTCGAGTGGGCACGGTCAGGCCTCCTTCTTGATTCCGTAGCGATTCATCAAATCGTAGAGTGTCGGGCGGCTGACGCCGAGGACTTCCGCCGCACGCGCGATGTTTCCATTGACCCGGGACAATACACTGCTCACCGCACTGCGCTCGGCGGCTTCGCGCACATGACGCAGATTGAGCATGTCGAGCGACGCGTCTTGCGCGTCCAGACCGAGGTCCTCGGCGCTGACGCGATTGCCGTCGGCCATGATGACTGCGCGCTTGACGCAGTTTTCAAGCTCACGCACATTGCCCGGCCAGCCATGCGCTTCGATTGCGCTGACGGCGTCATCGGCCAGACGCATGCTGCTGCGACCGTTTTCGTCGGCGAAACGCTGCACGAAGGCATGCGCCAGAAGACTGGCATCGCCGGGGCGATCGCGCAGCGGCGGGATGTCGATCACGATTTCGGCCAACCGGTAATAAAGATCTTCGCGGAAGCGGCCTTCTTCGATCAAGCGTTTGAGGTGCTGGTGGGTGGCGCAGACAACACGCACGTCGACCGGAATTTCGCTGCGCCCGCCAATCCGCTCGATCACCCGCTCCTGCAGGAAACGCAGCAGCTTGGCTTGCAGCGGCATGGGCAGGTCGCCGATTTCGTCGAGGAACAAGGTGCCCTTGTCGGCGGTCTCGATCTTGCCGGGCGTCTGCTTTACGGCGCCGGTAAATGCCCCCTTCTCGTAACCGAACAGCTCGGCTTCAAGGAGCGTGTCGGGAATTGCCGCGCAGTTGATCGCCACGAAGCGCTGCTTGGCACGCGCCGACAACATGTGCAGCCCCCGCGCCAGCACCTCTTTGCCGGTCCCGCTCTCGCCGAGCAAGGCCACGGTCACATTGTTTGCCGAAGCGACCTTTTCAACCGTGCGACACACCTTGAGCATGCCGGCATCGCGCGTCAGCACGCCTTCGAGTGCGGCACCGCTTTCTGCCTTGAGGCGCGCGTTCTCACGCTGCAGATCGTAGAGCCGGAAGGCCCGGTCGATGGTCAGGGTCAACAATTCAGGCTCGAACGGTTTGGCGAAGAAGTCGTAGGCGCCGAGGCCGACCGCACGCACGGCGTTGTCGCGGTCGTGCTGCCCGGTGAGCACGATGACTTTCGTATCGGGGGCCAGCGCAAGCATTTCCTCGAGCAGCTTGAAGCCTTCGCTCACGTCATCCGGCTCGGGCGGCAGGCCCAGGTCCATGGTAACAACGGGCGGCTCATGGCGCCGCAACTGGGCAATGGCACTTTCCCGGTCGCTGGCCAGCACCGTTTCGAAATCGCCAAACGCCCAGCGCATCTGCTTTTGCAGCGCCGGATCGTCCTCAACCACCATCAATGTGCGTTGTTTTTCAGTCATGAATTCGCATCGGAACGTTCGCGCCCCAGTTGTCGGGGCGCCGGGAGCAGAATGTCCATGGTGGTGCCCGCGCCAAGCGTGCTCGTCACCCGGATGTCGCCTCCCAACTCACGCAGATATTGCCTCGCCTCGAAAACGCCGATCCCCATGCCACTCGACTTGGTCGTCTGGAACGGCTTGAACAATTGGTCGCGGACAAACTCGGCGCTCATGCCGCTTCCCGTATCGCTCACCTGGATCACCGCCTGAGCGTCACCGGCCCTGCGCAGACATGCAGTCACCATACCATCGTCGTTGGTGGCGTCGAGGGCATTTTGCACGATGTGGCCGACCACCCGCTCAAGGCGTTCGGCATTGGCACGGACCCATATCGCGTCGTCCGCCAGCGTCAATGAAATCGACGGCTTCATGTGCGCGCGGGATCGGCAGACCCGATCGAGCATTTCGCCCAGCTCGACCGGCCGGTCGCGCTCGATCGCGGTTTTCTTCTGCAACTGCTGCATCAGATCGCGCATCTTCTTCTCGACATGCGCCACGGTCTCGAGCATGTCGGCCTGGAACTCGGGATCATCCTTGTAGCGCTCGGCATTCTTGAGCATCAACGACAACTGGGCGACCAGATTCTTGAGATCGTGGACGACGAAGGCCGACATCCGGTTGAAGGCGTCGAACTTGCGCGCTTCGATCAGCGCTTCGGCCGCCTGCATGCGTGCCAGATAGCTTGCCGCCTGACGCTGCGCCGTCTTCAACAGGTCGAGCACTTCCCAGTTGATCTCAAGCGGCGTACGCGGGGCCAGCAAGACCACGAACCCGATCATTGCCTCGCCCGCAATCAACGGCACCACAAGCCACGCATCCGGCATCTCCGACAGCCAACGCGGCGGCTTCAGATCGCCATAGGTTTTCGGACGCATGCGGAATTCTTCGAGGTTGAACACCCACCCCTCTCCCGCGAGGAAGCGGCACAGATCGCCGTCCGCGCGTTCCTGGGCCGTCACCTCTGGCGTGTTGAGACGGGCACGCATCACGAAACTGCCGTGCCCGTCGTCGAGCCACAAGCCACCGCCAGCGCTTTCCACCAGATCGCCCAGGGCGGCGATCGCCGCCTGCCCCAAATCCTGGTAATCCTCGTGCGCGGCAAGCGCGCGGGTAAACTTCAACCACTCGGCCCGGTAATCGTAGCGATAGGGAAAGAAATGCTTGTTGAGCAGCACACGCAGGCGCGCCCGCTGGGCACCTGAAAACACGACCACACCCAGCAAGAGCAGCGCCGCGAACAGCAGCGTGACCTGAAGCGCGCGCCCCCAGTCCCCGCCGAAATAGCGCACGTAATAGCCCGCCGCAGCGACGATCAGCAGATACAGCCCGGACACGGCCAGCGCGGTCGAATGGAACACCAGCTCCCGCGACACCGACAGACGCACCGCCCAGCCGGGCACCCGCGCCGCCGACATTGCAATCAGCGGCAACACCAGCGCGTGAGCCAATCCGCGAATACTCCAGATATCACGATCGATGACCCCGAACAGGAAGGCGTCGGCATAGAGGTAGAGATCGAAAACCGACGCCGCGGCCAGGGCCAGGCAAAACGGCTTGAGCCCCCAGCGCGACTCCGAGGGGAGCAACCGATAGAGCTGCTCGGTGAGCACGAGGAAGAACACTGCGGTAAGCAGCTGGGCAAAGATCGACCCGTTGGCCGCATTGAACGGCAACGGCACGGCCAGCAGCACCAGCACAACCATGATCGCGCGCACCGCGACAATCAGCACCATGGCCTGCATCGGCCACTGCCGTTTTCCGCTGTCGATGCGCAGGATCAGGCGCAGCACAAACCACAGCCAGGCCGCATCCCGCACCACCGACAGCAGCGCCGACACCGCACCGGCATACGGCACCTCGGCGATCAAGGCGGCACAGGCAACGCACCACGCCGTGCTGGCGCCAGTTGCGAGCAGCAAGGCACCGCCAGCGCCCCGCCCTCGCGATGCGGCTGCGACATACAGACTGAAGAGGAAAAACGCAATGGCAGCCAGGACATAGCCCCAGGCTGCCACATGCGTGAAATCAGGAATCATCGGTCACCTGAAACGGCGAACCCCCTCTAGGGCCGTGGCCAAGAACTCCGGCGTTACTGCGCACCTTCGCCGGTAAGCACCACCCGCACCGTCTCGGCGAGGACGACGAGGTCGAGCAGCAGAGTATGGTTTTTGACATAGTACAGATCGTATTGCAGCTTCTGCACCGCATCATCGACGGAGGCGCCGTATTGATAACGCACCTGCGCCCATCCGGTCACACCGGGCTTGACGCAGTGGCGCACCGCGTAGAACGGGATTTCGGAGGTCAGCTGATCGACGAAGAAAGGGCGCTCGGGACGCGGTCCGACGAGACTCATATCGCCCATGAAGACGTTGAACAGCTGCGGGAGCTCGTCGATGCGCAACTTGCGGATGATGCGTCCGACCCGCGTCACCCGATCATCGTTGGCCACCGCCCACTTCGGCTGGCCGTCCTTTTCCGCATCCGTGCGCATGCTGCGGAACTTGATGACATTGAACTGGCGGCCGTTCTGCCCTACCCGTACCTGGCGATAGTAGATCGGCCCGCCATCTTCGAGCAGGATCGCCATCACCGCGACCAGCATCACCGGCAAGGCCAGCACCAGCAGCACGAAGGACACGAAGAGGTCGAAACACCGCTTGACGAAGGTGCGCATCATCCCCTGGCGGAAACCGTCACCGTAGATCAGCCAGCTGGCCTTGAGCGAATCGAGGCGCACCTGACCGCGGGCGCGCTCGAAGAACGACGACAGGTCATAGACCTTGACGCCGCGCATCTTGCAATCGAGCAACTCGCGCAGGGGCAGGATCCCGCCGCGGCGCTCGCGCACCGCCACGATGATTTCATTCACATTGAGTTGATCGACAACGTCCAGAATGTTGCGCTCGTTCAACACCCGGTCGGCCGAAACCGACGCGTTTTCCTCGTTGCCCAGGGGCAGGAAACCGACAATCCGCAGGCCGCGCAGCGACGGATCGTGCAAGGCGCGCTCGACGGACTCGGCCTCGGCCCCGGTACCCAGCACGAGCACCCGCCGGGTCAGCATGGCGCTGAGGCGGCCGCGATTGGAGAAACCGCGCATCGCCAGAATCAGGCCAAGCACCAGCACAACCGACACCTCGACCGCCTCGGAGGCAAACTCGCCCCACGGCAGCACCCGGAACACTCCATACGCCACCGGAATGCTGACCACCACGCCGACCAGCACGCGGGCAATCACATCCTTGATGCGCGGCCCGGCGACCGGACGGTAGAACCCCGTGGCGCCATTGAGAATCACCATCGCAACGGCAAAGAACAGGGCCGACGGCACAACCGTGCGCCAATCTGCGGCGCCAACCTCCGGCTGCAGCACAATCGCGCCAACGACACCGAGAAACAGCACGATCGCGTCAAACACGATCTGGTACAGCGTATGCAGGGGAAAGTAGTGACTGAATATCTTCAGCATTGCGCGTCTCGGCTCTTCTTCGGCGGCGCGGATTGTACCGCGCGACCGGGTTGAACTTCTATGGACGAAACAATACCTGACCGGCCATGAAGCCCCCGTGACGCACATCACACGAGGATGTCGGGATAAATTCCACGCCTGCGGCGCCGGCCGGCGCCGCCGCAGAAACAGTCAGAATTTACGTTTAATATCAGTGGCTTGTCCCGGAAGACCGGGTAACCTTATTGTAGATATTGTATTTTCCGACCGGCTTTCTGGCCGGCAAACGCTTCACCTCTTCGAGTGACGCGCCATCGTAAATAATGATCGCACCGTCATCTTCCCACAGGCTCGCGAGCACGTAGCGCCCGTCGCGGGTGAATTCGACATGCGCCAGCGTTTTGCCGGGTGCCGGGCGCAGCCTGGCAACCACTTCCAGCGTCGCCTTGTCGATCACCTGCAAGGTGTCGCGGCCGGTGGGGCTCATCATCGAATCGACCCACGCGTACTTCGAGTTCTCGTGGCTGCGCATGAAGAAGCCCGGCCCCAGCGTCGGGATTTCCTTCACCACCGACCAGTCGGCCATGTCGATGACCGTCACCTTGCCCTCTTTCAGGTTGGGCGAGGCCATCACGGTGCGCCCCTGCCACTGCCAGGTGATGCCCGAACCAAGGTGCGGCATGCCGCCGATGGCCAGATCGGCGATCTTGCGCCGCGCGTCCAGATTGACCACCTGACCGAGCGTGCCGTGCCGCGCCGCGCCCATCACCTCGGAATAATCCTGGGTGAAGAAGAAATCGTCCAGCACCTCGTCGAGCGGGCTGCGGCGCGGATTCAGGTAGCCACGAATGAACTCGCCTTCCTTGAGTTTGAAGTCGTGGATGATGCCGGTCGGAATGTCCTCGACCGAGGGGTCGTAGCTGATCTCCCAGACCTCCGGCACGTCCTTGAGCGCGGCCACGAAGCTCTTGCGCGGCGCGGCGTCGTACACCGCCGACACCCTCGATGAGTGCGCGCCCTCCTTGTCCATCACGTCGATGATCTTGATCAGCTCGAGATTGCCGTCGAGCAGCACCAGCGTATGCGGCAGATAGTTGGCCACCGCCACCACCTTGCCGTCCGCCGAGACGGCCACGTTGCGCGTATTCACGCCGGCCCGCACCTCGACCACCGGAGTCAGGTTCCAGATGTCGTACTTTGTCACCCAACCATCGCGCGAGGCGAAGTAGACGAAGCGCCCGTCGGGCGTGAACTTTGGCCCGCCATGCAGCGAGAAGCGCGAGGGGAAGCGGTGAATCCGTTCGAGCTTGTCGCCATCGAGCACGGATACATGGTGGTCGCCCTGTTCGACCACCAGAAACAGGTTCATCGGATCGGCGTCGAACTTCGGCTTGGCCGGCAGCGTTGCCTCATCGGCGTGAACGATGCGCGAGGCGCGGATCTTGTCCGCGTCCCACACCGGCGGCGTCGGCGCCGACCGATAGATCCACTTGACCAGCGCGTCCATCTCCTCGGCTGCCAGCGTCTGCCCGAAGGCCGGCATCTGGGTTGCCTCGCGCCCCTGCTCGATCACCTTGCGCGCCGCGGCAGGGCGCAGCCGCGACAAGTTCTCCGGTAGCAGCGCCGGCCCCATCAGCCCGAGGCGGTCCGCGCCATGGCAGCTGGCGCAGTGCTGGGCAAACAGCGCTCCGGGGTCGGCCGTTGCAGCCGAGGCGTGCCCCACAATCAGCGACACGGCGAGCAAAACGATTACGTGGATGAGGGTTGGCATTGCGTGTCCGTACTCAGGCGCGGCGTCGCGGATAGGGGGTCACGGCCAGCCGCGGGCCACCGGCGAGGTCTGGCGCAAGACCGATCTCGGCGTCATCCAGATAACACGCCGGGTCTTCCTGCCACGCGTCGCCGGTGAGTTGCTGCGCCCGCACCCGCGTGTTCCCGCCACAGATGTCGAAATGCGCACAGGCCCCGCAACGCCCCTTCACCTGCCGCGGGCGCGCCTTCAGCCCGGCCATCAGCGGATCGGACACATCCGCCCAGATCTCGCCGAACGGGCGTGTCTTGACGTTGCCCAGCGTGTGGTGCCACCACATGGTGTCGGGATGCACATTGCCCAGATTGTCGATGTTGGCCACATTCACGCCGCTGGCGTTGCCGCCCCACTGCACCAGCTTGGCGCGCATGTGCTCGGCGTGCTCGGGGAAGCGGCGCGCAATCCACTGGTGGAAGTAAACGCCGTCTGCATCGTTGTTGCCGGTGGTGAATTCGCGCACCCGGCCTTCTTCCAGATCGCGCAGACAGGTCTCGAACAGCAGATCCATGGCCCAGCGCGTCAGCTGGTGCTGCGCGTCGTCCTTGCGGTTCTTGTTGCCGCGCCCGGCATAGTTCAGGTGCGAGAAATAGAAGCGATCGATGCCTTCGTCTTCCACCAACTTGAGCAGCGCCGGCAGATCGGCTGCGTTGTCCTGCGTCATGGTGAAGCGCACCCCGACCTTCAAGCCCAGATCGCGGCACAGGCGGATCCCTGCCAGCGACTCCTGGAACGCGCCGTCCTTGCGCCGGAAGCGATCATGCGTGCCTTCAATGCCATCGAGGCTGACGCCGACGTAGTCGTAGTCGATCTGTGCAATCCGGTCGATGTTGTCGCGGGTAATCAAGGTGCCGTTGGACGACAGCGCGGTATAGAAGCCCATGTCCTTCGAGCGGCGCGAAATCTCGAAGATGTCGGGCCGCAGCAACGGCTCGCCACCCGACAAGATCAGCACCGGCACCCGGCTGCGCTTGAGCTCGTCCATCACCGTGAACACGGCCTGGGTGTCGAGCTCGCCGGGAAAATTGGTGTCGGCGGAAATGGAGTAGCAGTGCTTGCAGGTGAGGTTGCAACGCCGAATCAGGTTCCAGATCACCACCGGGCCGGGCGGGTCGCGACGAGGCCCGACCGCCGTGGGCTGCGCCAGCTCGTGCATGTATTGGGACAAACGAAACATCCGGCGACACTCCTTTTTCGGCCAGAGGGCATTCTTGCGTGCGCCCCGGCCAGACGCGTTGATTGCGGTCAAACTGTAGTCACACGCCGGCAGCAGTGCTAACGTAGCGCGACTCATAAAAACGAATCGTCCACAGTTTGACGGCCCCCGACATGGATCCTCGGCGATTGTCGCCCATCGACCACATCGACCACATCTTGCTGGACACCTTCGTCCAGAACGGCCTGCCCGACGTGCTCGCCCCGCTGCAACGCACGCTGGCCCAGCGCCTGACCCACCCGAGCCGGCTGGCCGTCCTGTGGCTGGACAAGCACATGCGTGAGGTGGTGGTCAGCATCGACTCCAACGGACAGCGCAAGGTGCCGTCGCCAAACGACCCGCGCTTTGTCGACGACAGCCCGACGCTGCATCAGTGCATGCGCAGCCGGGCACCGGTGCACCGCCCGGCGCTCGACGACCGCCTCATCGCCTGGGTGGCCGAAGACACCTGCCAGCCGGTCGTGTGCCTGCCGCTGCAGCGTGGCGAGCACCTGCTTGGCGCGCTGATCGTCATGCACCGCCTCGGCACCACGCTGTCGCCTGCCGCCGAGGCAGAATTGCAGGCGTGGCTGCCCATGATGGCGACGCTGCTGGTGCACGAAATCGACGCCATTCACGGCCTCTTTGGCGCGATCCGCTTTGCCCGCGACTTCACGCTGATGCGCGACACCGAAACCGGGCAACACCAGCTGCGCATCGGTGGCTACGCCGGCATCCTGGCCGAGCGCCTGAGCCAGGCCCACGGCCTTGACGAGGGTTTCGCGCAGGAAGTCGCCCTCTACGCGCCGCTGCACGACATCGGCAAAATCGGCATCCCCGACGAAATCCTGCTCAAACCCGGCAAATTCGACCCCGACGAGCGCGAACGCATGCAGGCGCACGCGGCCAACGGCGGCGCCCTCATCGACCGCCTGATCGAAGACTTCGGGCTGGCCGGCAACCCGCGCGTCAAAACCCTGCGCAGCATCGTCGCCTGGCACCACGAATACATTGACGGCAGCGGCTACCCCGAGGGGCGCAGCGGTGACGATATCCCGCTGGCGACGCGCATCATCACCATTTCAGACATTTTCGACGCGCTCACCAATGTGCGCGCCTACAAGCAACGCTGGTCGGTAGACGAGGCCTTTGAGCTGATCAAGTCGATGGCCGGCATCCAGCTCGACAAGGAATGCGTGCAGGCCTTCGAGAGCGAACGCGAACGCATCACCGCCGCTTGGCATCACTACGCGACCAGCGGCGTGTAGCGCGGCGGGGGCGGCGCCTCAGTCGCGAATCCGCAGGCCGGTCTTTTTGAGAATGCGCGAGCTGAACAGCACGTCGTGACTGCGCAAGGCCTCGCCCAGCACGCCGGAAATGGCCTCCACCAGCGCACCCACGTCATCGCGCGAGCGCGCATGCACCATGGCGAAGAGGTTGTACGGCCAGTCCGGCAGGTGACGCGGGCGCTGGTAGCAATGCGTCACAAAGGGCAGCGCCCCCACCCTGGCGCCCAGCACATCGATGTGCGCGTCGTCCACATCCCACACCGTCATGCCATTGGCCGTGTAGCCCAGCGCATAGTGGTTGGGCACCGCGCCAATGCGCCGGATGATGCCGCGCTCAAGCAAGCCGGCCAGCCGCCGCTGCACCTCGTCGGCGGGCATCCCGAGGGCCTCGCCAAGCGCGTGATACGGCCGCGACACCAGCGGCAAGCCTGCCTGGGTGGCCACGATGAGGGCGCGATCGCGCGGGTCGAGCGATTCGAGTCGCGTCATGCCTGCAGCTTCATTTCGACGAAGTATTCCTTCAGCTTCGGAAACGGAAACACCTTCAGCCCGGTCTCCGATTCGATCTGCGCGATGGCGGCGTCAATGCCGTCGACGGTTTCGGTGGCGAGCACGAACCACATGTTCAGCGCGTGCTCGCGGCGGTAGTTGTGCGCCACTTCCGGCAAGGCATTGACCTGCGCGCTGACTGCCTCGAAGCGCGACTCCGGCACCGCCATCGCCGCCAGCACGAAGCGCCCGCCCATGCGCTCGATGTGATACATCGGCCCGAAGCGCGTCAACACGCGCCGCGCCAGCATGTCCTCGAGCCGCGCCAGCAAGGCCGTCTCGGTCATGCCGAGGCCTTCGGCCACGTCGCGGTAGGGCGTATCGCCGAGCGGGAAACCGCCCTGCAAGGCGTTGATGATGCGCCGGTCCGTGTCGGACAGCGTGGCCGGCGCCTGACGTTCAGCCACGGCGCGCCCCGCCGGCGGCATAGCGCGCGCCCTGCTGCTTGAAACGCTGCGTCGAGAACAGCACGTCAGACGCGTAGGCGCCAAGTGCACAGTGCTCGACAATCGTTGCCAGCCGCTCGCGCACCGCTGCCCGGTTGTGACCGTGGATCATGCAGTACAGGTTGTAGCGCCAGCCGGGCTCGGCGCGCTCGCGCCGGTAGCACAGGTTCACATCGTCCGAGGCGGCGAGGCGCTTGCCGACCGCGTCGACCTCGTCGTCCGGCACATCCCAGACGCACATCGCGTTGGCCCGAAAACCCAGTTCGTGGTGACGCACCACGACCCCGAAACGCTTGATGATTCCGCGCGCCAGCCAGTCGCGCAAGGTGTGCAACACAAACGATTCACTCAGCCCGGCATCGCGGGCAATCCGCGCAAACGGGCGCACCAGCAGCGGCAAGCCCCCCTGCATCGCCGCCAGCAGCGCGGTCTCGTCAGCCGACAACAGCTCCGGCCGGCTCGGCCCGTAGGAGACGTGCGAGGCGGCGCGCATTCGGGTCGCCAGATCGAAACCCAGATCGATATGGAACTCGACCCGCAGCGGCAGCGCGATGACCGGGCAGCCGGTGTCGCGGCGGATATCGCGCAACACCCGGGCAAGGACCACGGCGTCCGGTGCGGTCGCCACGAACCACAGGTTCCACGCGTGCTCGCGCGCGTAATTGTGGTTGATCTCGGGGTGTGCGCTGACGACCCGGGCAATCTCGTCGAGCCGCTCTGGCGGTGCCTGGAGCGCTGCCAGCGTACTCGCCCCGACCCGGCGCGGTGAAAACACCGCTCCGACGCGGCTGATCGAGCCGCCTTCGTGCAATGCGGCGAGCCGCGCCAGCACGGTGCGCTCGCTGCAGCCGAGCTCGCTGGCGACGCGCTGGAACGGGCGCGTGATGAGCGGAAAGTCGCGCTGGAAGTTGTTCAGCAGGCGAAAATCGTACTCATCGGCAAACACCGGTGCGTGCGTCGATGAAGCGGTCGCAGTATCTAGCAGCATAAGCCCTCTCTCAGAATCCGATCCGGCTCGCGCGGTGCGAGAAGAAGATGCCCGACGGCGCGTCCGCGCTCAGCACGGTACGCGGCGCCAGGGTGGCCGTGTCATACACGGTGACGCGGTTGTCGTCGCGCGCCGACACCCACACCTCCTCGCCCCGCGGCGTGAATTCCATGTGCAGCACGGCCTTGCCGGGCGCGAGCGTGCGAATCACTTCGCGGCTCGGGGTGTCGATGACCTGCACCCAGCCGTTGTCGGGGAAGGCGAAATTGACCCAGATCTGGCG
>JAGRFQ010000018.1:0-4008 GCA_020445945.1 Rhodocyclaceae bacterium | reverse complement strand
ACCTCGTGGCGGCCGATCGCCGGCAGGAAGGCGTAGCCCCCGGCCAGCGCCCAGCCGCGCAGGTGCGGCATCTTGTAGACCGGCAGCTTTTCCTCGCCCCGACCGTAGCCGTCGAGAATCCGCTGCACACCTTTTTCCGGCGCCCACAAATCAAGCAGCGCGAGCCCGTCTTCGCCGAACAGGCCGGCAATGAAGTAGCGCCCATCCGGCGTTACGAGTCCGTCATAGGGCTGCCGACCGGCCGGGTAACGCTCGGTCTTCGGGGCCTTGGGATCCGAGAAATCGGTCACCCAGATTTCGCCCGCATCGAACAGCGCGTAGGCAAACTTCTGTCCCGGCACATCGGCCAGGCCGACGACCTTGGAGAACTGCCCCGGGGCGTATTCGGCGGGCACCTCCGACACCAGCTCAAGCGTCTCGGCGTCGAAGGCCTTGATGCCGCCAGGCGTGTAGTTCTGCGCCACCACCAGCCGGCCATCCTGCGATACCGACCCGCCGATCGAGTTGCCGGCCTGGATCACGCGCTTGACGATGCGCTGGGTGAGCAGGTCGACCTTGGTCAGCCCGCCGTCGCGGCCGAACACGAAGGCATAGCGCGCATCGCGCGAATAGGTCACGTGAGCATGCGACAGGTCACCCAGCCCGGGCACCCGGCCGAGACTGGCGTGCGCACTGTGGTCGACCACCTGCACCGCCCCGCTGGCGCGCTCGATGACCACCCCCAGGTCGCCCGTACCGCGCAACACCGGCGCCTGCGCGCATCCACCGAGAGCGCCGGCAACCGCGGCGGCCACCACCAAACCACGCCACGCACACTTCATTGTCTTGTCTCCGCCGAATCGGCTAGTTGAGGGAACCCATCCATCAGCCGCGCCACAATCCATGCCGCTTCCTGGGCATTCATGAATCGCGACCACCCCGGCATGGCCGAACCCGGGCGCCCGTGAAGCACGGTGGCCACCAGCGATTCCGCCGGCTTGTCGGCCAGCGTCTCGGGCAACAAGGCCGGACCCAGCCCGCCCTTGAGGGTCAGCCCGTGGCACGAACCGCAGTCCTGTCGCACCATGTTCACCAACGCGGCACGACGCGCAGGCTCGGGCGCGGCAAGCTCGGCCTGCGCGGTTTGCGCCGCCAGCAGCGCAACGCCGAGCAAGACCAGCACATGCACCCACATCGACCGTCCGGCACCCATCGTGCCCCTCCCGAATTCACAGTCCGGCCATCTTGCGCGAAGGCAGCCGCAACGCCCTTGACAGCCGTCAAAGCCCCTGCAGGCAGTGCGGCATTGCCGCCGGCGCAGGCCCGGCCAGCGCATTAAAAAGGGCACCCGAAGGTGCCCCGGCGTCGCGCACCCCCGGTTTGAAACGGGGGACGAGCGCGGCGATTTACTGCTTCTTGGCGTTGATGTCGGCGTCCGCGTCGATGCCCAGGCTGTAGCCGAAGGAGACGTGGTGGAAGCGGCCCTTGGCGCTGTCGTCGTGAATCGCAAAGCCGAAGTTGTAGGTCTTGCCGGCAACCAATGCGATGTCGCCCTTGCCGCCGCCGGCGAGTTTGCGGGTGAACACCACGGACCAGTTTCCGCCCTCGTTCTTGCCTTCGGCGCTGACCAGCCCCTTGCCACCTTCCATCACGCGCTTGTCGGCGACGTAGCCGTCATGCATTTCGCCCTTGCCGCTGCGCCACTGCATCAGGTCGTAGAACTTCCCGGCGTCGACATTGCCGCCGTCGACATGCTTGGTCTTCTTGTCGTCAGCACCGGGCATGGTGCGGGCGTCCTGGTGACAGGTCTCCCAGCAGCCGGACTGGTCGGCGCGTTCGATCTTGTTGTCCTCGAGCATGAAGGCGACCTTGACCGGATTGTCGGCGTCCATCTTCGGTGCGCCCGAGGCCTTGGGCTGCTTCCAGCTGAAGCGCAGGTAGAGGTTCTCGCCATCGTTGGCGGCCTGTACGTTCACCGCAATCGACGGTGCCTTGCCGGGGATCGGGGTCGGCTCGATCTTGCTGCCGCTGGCCATTTTCTTGCCCATGTCGGCGATTTCTTCGTCATGGCAATCGACACAGGCCTCACCCTTCTTGAGCAGACGCGCGCCACCATGCTCGGTGCCGTTGGTGATCCACTCGATCGGCGACACGCCGGGGTAGAAAATGGGGATCTTCCTGGCTTCGACCGAGCCCCAGTCGGGGGCGCCGGCAAGCGCTGAGCCTGCGCCCATGGCCAAGGTCATGCCGAGTGCAACTGCGGAAAGCTTCATGTTCATCGTTGGCTCCCTGAATGTGGGTGGTTCGTCAATTCCCCGCACGCGCGGGCTTCAAACTTACTTCTCGTCTTCTTCCGTCATGCCTTCGGGCTTGTGGTGCGCAATGCCCTTGTGGCAATCGATGCAGGTCATCTTGTCTTCAACCGCATACCCGTGACTCTTGCGGGCGCGCTTCGCCTGCGCTTCCGGGTTCATGCCGTCGAAACTGTGGCAGTTGCGGCACTCGCGCGAATCAGCGGCCTTCATGCGCGCCCACTCGTTGCGCGCCAGGCGCAGACGGTTGGCTTCGAATTTTTCCTTGGTGTCGATGACACCGGTAATCTTGCCCCACACTTCCTTGGACGCCTGGATCTTGCGGATCATCTTGTGCGTCCAGTCCTTGGGTACATGGCAGTCCGAGCACACCGCGCGCACACCGGTGCGGTTGCTGTAGTGAATCGTCTGCTTGTATTCCTGATACACGTTGTCTTCCATTTCGTGGCACGAAATACAGAACTCAAGCGTGTTGGTGGCCTCCATCGCCGTATTGAAACCGCCCCAGAAGAGGATGCCCGTCACAAAACCGACCGACAGCAGCGCAAGCAGCGAGTACTTGGCACTCGGGCGGCGCAGCCTTGCCCAGAATCCAGAGCTTTTCTCCTGACTGGTGTTATTCAGATCTGACATGCCAATTCCTCTACCTGAGCAGCCCCGGTGCGGGCGAAACAATGATGCGATGGTGCCGACGAGTACGGCGAAAACCGGGGGCCGAAGCCCCCGGGTGATTCAAACAACCAAACGTCGATCAATACACGTCGTGCTGCGTGTTGTAGACGTTGAACTTGCCGGTCGGGGTGATCATCTTCGGATCGGTGATCACCTTCACAACCTTCAGCGTCTTGTCGTCATAGACCACGATCGCGGATTGGTCGGTCTTGCCGCCCCACAGCGAGATCCACACTTCGGAGCCGTCCGCGGAGTACTCCGGATGCACGGCACGCTTGACAGCCTTGGTTTCCGGCAGGCCGGAGTCCTTGGCTACGTTGAGGATGCGCGGCGGCTTGCTCAGGTCGTTGGTGTCATACACGGCCACCGAGGTCGCGATGTCCTTTTCGGGATTCAGCGGCGCGTCGGCCCACAGGTTGCTGGAGACCGGGTGCGACTTCACGAACAGGTTGCCAGCGCCGATGTGCGGGATCTCATGCACGACTTTCCAGGCGCTGTCCTTGTGACCGTCCGGATCGGTACCGATCAGGGTCAGCACATCGGCCCCGAGGTGACCGGTGGTCCACACCGGCCCGAACTGCGGGTGGGTGAAGTTGGCGCCACGGCCCGGGTGCGGTTTCTTCGCGGTATCGACCAGTGCGGCCAGCTTACCTTCCTGGGTATCGACCACCGCCACCTTGTTGGACGCGTTGGCGGCCACCAGGAAGTAGCGCTTGCTCGAATCCCAGCCGCCGTCATGCAGGAACTTGGCGGACTCGATGGTGGTTTCTTTCAGGTTGTTGATGTCCGAGTAGTCCACCAGCTTGATCTGGCCGGTTTCCTTGATGTTGATGACCCACTCGGGCTTCACGAACGAGGACACGATCGAGGCCACGCGCGGCTCGGGGTGATACTCGCCATCCACCGTCATGCCGCGGGTACCCACGATCTTGAGCGGCTCGAGCGTTGCGCCGTCCATGATCGAGTACTGCGGCGGCCAGTAGGCGCCGGCCACGGCGTACTTGTCTTCAAAGCCCTTGAACTTGGAGGTATCGACCGAGCGCGC
>JAGRFQ010000017.1 GCA_020445945.1 Rhodocyclaceae bacterium | reverse complement strand
GCCTCGCCCTTCAACACCAGCCGCGGCTGCCCGGGGGCGGGCGGAGGCGCATCGTCCACCCGTTGGGCCGCATCGACCACCACGGGCGCACGGGTGACGTCGGCGCGGGTCAGTTCAGCGCTGGCCATCTCGCCCGGCATGGCGGCGCCGGCCTGCGCGGCGATCATCGCCTCGACATCGGCCGCGCTCGGCATCGGCGGGGCTCCTGCGGGCAGCGCGTCGGTGGGCGGAGGCGGCGCCTCGGCGAGCACCGGGGCCGGTTCGGGCGCCGGCGCCTGGCTGCGCTCGAACCAGCCCAGCGCCACCAGCAGCACGACAATCAAACCGCCGGCGATGGCGGCACGTTTCAACAGGGTGCTGCGCGCGACCGTGGCCACGCCGCCCAGGTGCTGCTCGCTCATTTTGTCGCTCCTGAATCGTCCGCCTCGGTGGCCAGGGATTGGACCAGCTCGGCCTCGGCGACCGAGATGCTGCAACGTTCGGCGATCACCCCGGCCGCCATGCCGCGTTGCGCCAGCGCCAGCGCCTCGCCGTAAATCGGTGACACGCGCTGGGCCGCGCGGGCGGCTTCGAGCGCACTGGCTTGCGCGCTGGTCGTGTCGCGCAGCGTGGCGATCTCGGCGCGCTGGGCGTCGAGCTCCTCACGCAACTGGGCGACATCGCGGCGCAGCTGGCGAATCTCCAGCGCGAGGCCGAAACTGTCGTCTCCGCCCCCAACGGTGGCCGGCGCCGGGGTTCCGGACGCGTCGGCGGCGGGGGCTTCAGCGCCGTCCGCATCGGCGTCGGCGTCGAGCGTGTCAGCATCGCCCTGCGCGTCGCTGCCAGCGTCCTTGACCTGCAGCGCACGAATCAACTGGAACACCAGATACACCGCGAGCACCGCGATGGCGACGAAGATCCATTCCCGTGCACTCATGCGCGCGTCTCCTTGCCGGCCTGCGCCAGCGCTTGATCGAGATCCCACAGAATGTCGGCTTCGCTTTCGATGCCGACCGACAGACGCACCATGTCCGGCGGCACCCCCGCGTCGCGCTGCTCGGCCTCCGACAACTGGCGATGGGTGGTCGAGGCCGGGTGGATGACCAGCGTCTTGGCGTCGCCGACGTTGGCCAGATGGCTGATCATCTGCACCGCGTTGATGAAACGCTCGCCCGCGGCCTGCCCGCCAACGATGCCGAAACTCAGGATCGCCCCCGCGCCCTTCGGAAAATAGCGCTGCGCGAGGGCGTGATCGGGGCTCGATTCCAGCCCCGGAAAATTCACCCACGCGACCTGCGGATGCGCCGCCAGATGGGCCGCCACGGCGCGCGCGTTGGCCACATGGCGATCCATGCGCACGTGCAGGGTTTCGAGCCCCTGCAGCAGCATGAAGGCATTGAACGGCGACAGCGCGGGGCCGAAGGTGCGCAGGGTTTCCATGCGCGCTTTCATGGTGAAGGCGAAGTCGCCGAAGGTTTCGTAGAAACGCACACCGTGGTAGCCGCGCGAGGGTTCGACCATGCCGGGGAAGCGGCCGTTGTCCCACGGGAAGGTGCCGGATTCGACGATCACCCCGCCCATCGTGGTGCCGTGGCCGCCGATGTACTTGGTGGCCGAGTGGATCACGATGTCGGCGCCGTGTTCGATCGGCCGGCACAGGTAGGGCGAGGCCAGCGTGTTGTCGATCAGCAGCGGCACGCCGGCTTCGCGGGTGATGGCCGCCACCGCGGCGACATCGAACACGTTGAGGCCGGGGTTGCCGATGATCTCGCCGAACACGGCGCGGGTCTTGTCGGTGATCGCGGCGCGAAAGTTCTCCGCATCGGCCGGATCGACAAAGCGGGTGACGATGCCGAGCTTGCGCAGGCTCACGTCGAGCTGCGAGTAGCTGCCGCCGTAGAGCGTGCGCGCGGCGACGATCTCATCCCCTGCCTCGCACAGCGTCAGCAGCGCGGTCATCTGCGCCGCCAGCCCGGAGGCCGTGGCCAGTGCCGCGCGCCCGCCTTCGAGCGCCGCCATGCGCTCCTCGAAGGCCGCCACGGTGGGGTTCGAGATGCGCGAGTACACATTGCCGAAGGTCTGCAGGTTGAACAGCGACGCGGCGTGCTCGGGCGAATCGAAGACGAAAGAGGTGGTCTGATAGATCGGCATCGCGCGCGCGCCGGTGGTGGCTTCGGGCGGCTGGCCGGCGTGCAGGCAGAGGGTCTCGATACCGTAGGGGTGGTCGGGCATGGCGTGGGCCGGAACAAAGCCCGGCAAGGGTCGACGTGGTCAAGGATAATACGGCTGCCCTCAATCAACCACAACGCGCCATGCCGATCGATTTGCCCCTGCTGCTGTTCTGGGCCAAGAAAATTACCGCCATGCTGATCCTCCCGCCGGCCGGCCCGCTCCTGCTCATCGGCCTCGGCCTGCTGTTTGCGCGGCTGCGCCGGCTGGCCTGGCTGGGCTGGCTCTATGCGCTGGCGGTGAGCCTGCCGCTGAGCGTCAACTGGCTCGCCGCGCCGCTCGAAACCGCCCCGCCGATCAGCCTCGAAGCGCTGCGCCAGACGCAGGCGATCGTGATCCTCGGGGCCGGCACGCGCCGCCATGCGCCGGAATACGGCCAGGCGACGGTCAACCGGCTGGCGCTGGAGCGACTGCGCTATGGCGCCCGGCTGGCACGGCGCAGCGGTCTGCCGATCCTGGTCTCCGGCGGCGCGCCGGAAGGCGACCGGCCCGAGGCGGTGATGATGCGCGAGACCCTGGAGACCGACTTCGGCACCCCGGTGCGCTGGATCGAGAGCGCCTCGCGCGACACCCGCGACAACGCCGACGCCTCGGCCCGCCTGCTGCGCGCGGCCGGCATCGAGCGCATCGCGCTGGTCACCCACGCGGCGCACATGCCGCGCGCGCAGCGGGCCTTCGAAGCCGCCGGTCTGCGCGTCACCCCGGCGCCCACCGGCTGGCTCTCCAACCCGGACCCGGACATGCTGCCGGGAGACTTCATCCCCAACGCCAAGAGCGCCCACGCCGGCTGGTTTGCGGTGCACGAATGGGTCGGCGGGCTGGCCTACCGCGCCTCGCAGGCGTGGGGCGAGCACGTCGCCCCGGCGCTCAAGCCTTCCCGCGACTGAGCCACGCGCGCAGGCGCGCCGTGCACGCCGGCTCGGCCACGGTCAGCGTCACCACCACCCCGGCATTGAGCAGCGCGGTGGCCAGAAACAGCTCGCCGACGCTGGCCCCGGCGGCGAGCAGCCCGGCGCCCATGCCGGCCGCCACCACCATGAACAGCGCGTTGAGGATGTTGTTGCCGGCAATCACCCGCGCGCGGCACACCGCCGCGCTGCGCCGCTGCATCTGGGTGTACAGCGGCACGATGAACACCCCGCCGCTGACCCCGATCATGAGCAGATCGAACAGCGCCCGCCACGTCGCCCCCTCGGCCAGCACCGCGCCGATGGCGCGCGCCGATCCGCGCGCGCCGGCGGCCGTGCCGGCCCACCACAGGTCGAGCGCAAACACACTCATCCCGACCCCGCCGAGCACCACCAGCGCCAGCTCGATGCGCCCGCGCGAGAGGCGTTCGCACAGCATCGAGCCCGCGCCGACACCGATCGAGAACACGGTCAGCAGCAGCGTCACCGCGTGGGCGTCGCCACCGAGCACGTCCTTGGCGTAGGCCGGAAACTGCGACAGGAACAGCGCGCCGTAAAACCAGAACCACGAGATCGCCAGCACCGCCCGCCACACGGCCGGCTCGGCGCGCACCACGCGCAGCGTGGCGGCGATCTCGGTGAACGGATTGAAGTTGATCCGCAGGCTGGCGTCGGGCGGCGGCGCCGGCGGAATGCGCCGGCTGGCGAGGTAACCGGCCAGCGCCACCGCCAGCGTCGCCACCGCCACCCAGCGCGGGCCGCCGGGCAGCGCCATCGCCACCCCGCCGGCGATGGTGCCGACCAGGATCGCCACGAAGGTGCCGGCCTCGACCAGCGCGTTGCCGCCGACCAGCTCGTCCGCCGCCAGATGCTGCGGCAGGATCGCGTACTTGGCCGGGCCGAACAGCGCCGACTGGGCGCCCATCAAAAACAGGGTGACGAGCATCCAGCCCAGCGAATCGAGCGCGAAGGCCACCGCGGCGAGCGCCATGATGCCAATCTCCAGCGCCTTGATGCGGCGCATCAGCGTGCCCTTGTCGAACTTGTCGGCAAGCTGGCCGGCGGTCGCGGAGAACAGGAAAAACGGCAGGATGAACAGCCCCGCGGCGAGATTGACCAGCACCCCGGAGGACAGCGCGGTGTAGCGCGCCGCCTCGAAGGTAATCAGCACCACCAGCGCGTTCTTGTACAGGTTGTCGTTGAACGCGCCAAGAAACTGGGTGAGGAAAAACGGCAGGAAGCGGCGCTGGCGCAGCAGCGCAGTTGGGTCGCTCATCGCGGGCGTCGGGAGCCAAAGCGCACCAGCATACCGGCTTGCGCGCTCAGCGGGCGCCCAGTCGCCCGGTGCCGGGCAGCTTGAGCGCCGGCGGCGAGAAATCCACCCCCGCGGACAGGCCGAGCAGATTGATCTCGACGCCCTCCTCGGCCGCCAGAGTGAGCCCGAGCAGGCCGCCGAACGACACCTGAACGCCACCGCCGCTCGGCGCATGCGCGAACACGCCGCCGCCGGGCAGGTAGTCCTTGCCGATCGCGGTGGGCGGCAGGTCGAGCGACAGCTCGGGCACCGCGCGCCCCAGATAGGCGATGAAGGTGTTGCTGTTGGGGCCGGGCCACAGCCGGTATTCGTGATTGTGCGGGTAGCGCTGCGCGGCGTCGTGCAGCCGCGCGATCAGCGCATCCACCTCGGCCCCGCCGCGCAGCTCGCGGATCAGCGTCGGGCGATTGCCGTACCACAGGCCGTCGGGCACGCCGGGGCCGACGCGCACCGCCTCGCCGCCGCGCCGCACCCCCCAGCCGACCACCTCGAAGCGGGTGTAAGCCGGCGCGTGCTGCGCCTTGGCGGCGATCCAGGTGTGCACACCGAAGGCGCCGCGCCAGCTGAACGCGCGCGCCGCATAGACCTGGATCACCCCCTCCGGCGTGGCGGCCGGGTCGGGCGCCTGGCCGGTGCTGTCGTGGCGCGCGCTACGCCAGTCGGTAACGCGCTGGTCGTCGGCAAAATGCTGCGTCACCGCCACGCCCAGCGGCAGCACGAATATCGCGAGAATGATCAGCATGAAAACGACCTTGCGCGGCCTGCCGCGACGCTGGAGTGTGCTGGACATGGCGGGTTGGTCCACGCGCGCGGCCACAAGTTCGGCCGGCGGCTATGAGCCGCGAAACGCCGGCGCGCGCTTGGCCAGGAAAGCCTCCACGCCTTCGCCGAAATCGGCGGTGGCGCTGCAGCGCGCGAAGGCTTCGGCCTCGCGCCCGAGTTGCTCCGTCAGGGACGCATCCACGCTGGCATTGACGAGGCGTTTGAGTTCGCCGTAGGCATGGCGCGGACCGCGCTGGAGCTGCGCCGCCAGCGCGTCGACGGTGGCATCGAGCGCGTCCGCCGGCACCACCCGGTTGACCAGATCGAGGCGCAGCGCCTCGGCCGCCGGGAAGCGCTCGGCGAGCAGCAGCAGCTCCAGCGCCTTGCGCCGCCCGACCATGCGCGGCAGAAAGTGCGACATGCCGCCGTCGGCCGACAGCGCGATCGCCGAATAGGCGGTGGTGAACACCGCGTCCTCGGCCGCCACCGCCAGATCGCAGCCGAGCATCAGCGACAGGCCGAAGCCAGCGCAGGCGCCGCGCACCTTGGCGATCACCGGCTGGTGCAGCGACTGCAGCAGCGCGACGGTGGGGTTCACGTTGTGTTCGATGATCGCGCGGAAGGCATCGAGCCGCGCCCGCGGGGTGAGGTCGAGGTGGCGCGCGAAGTCGTTCAGATCGCCGCCGGCCATGAAGTGCGCGCCGGCCCCGGCAATGACCACCACCGCCACATCGTCACGCGCCTTGAGCGCGCGCACGGCGGCGGCCAGATCCTGCATCATCTCGACCGACAAAGCGTTGAGCGCCGCCGGGCGGTTGAGGGTCAGGGTGGCCACGCCATCGGCCACATCGAGCAAAACGGTATCCGCCATCATCTCCTCGCAATCTGTGATGCGTGTGCGCGTTGCCGCACCCGCTTTGCCGGGCGCCGGGCATCGTGACACACTGCCGCTGTCGAAACACTATAGCGCGCCGACCGTTTCAGGCCTACGCGCCCTGCCATGCCACCCGTCACCCGTGCCCTGATCGTTGCCACCGTGCTGGTTTTTCTGCTGCAGTTGAACGGCGGCAACGCGCTGCTGACGCCGTTCGCGCTGTGGCCCAGCGTCGGCGCGGTGCTCACCGCCCCGTGGCAGCTGGTGAGCTACAGCTTTCTGCACGGCGGTATCGGCCACATCTTCTTCAACCTGTTTGCGGTGTACATGTTCGGCGGGCCGCTGGAGCAGCGCTTTGGCGCCCGGCGCTTCGCCGCGCTGTGGTTCGCCAGTGTGCTCAGCGGTGCGTTGATGCAGGTGGTGGTGGCCACGCTGAGCGGCAGCTTCGTCCCGGTCATCGGCGCGTCGGCCGGGGTGTTCGGGTTGCTGCTGGGCTACGCGATGGTCTATCCCGAGCGCCGGGTGATGCTGCTATTTCCGCCGATTCCGATGCCGGCCAAGGTGTTCGTGACGCTGTACGGGGCGCTGGAATTGTTTCTCGGCGTGACCGGGCTGCAGACCGGGGTGGCCCATTTCGCCCATCTGGGCGGGATGCTCGGCGCGTGGGCGATGCTGCGTCGCTTCAGCCGTCGTCGTCGGTGATTGCGCCCGCGCCGTGCGCGCAGGCCGCGGCCGGTTGCGGTTTGCCGAACAGGTAGCCTTGCAGCACGTGGCACCCGCCGGCGAGCAGGAAGTCGCGCTGGGCGTCGGTCTCGACGCCTTCGGCGACCACCTCCATGCCCAGATCGCGCGCCAGCGACAGGGTGGCGGTAGAGATCGCGCAGTCTTCGGCATCGTCCGGCAGGTCCTTGACGAAGGAGCGGTCGATCTTCAGGCGGTGGATCGGGAAACGCTTGAGGTAGGCGAGGCTGGAGTAGCCGGTGCCGAAGTCGTCCAGCGCCAGCGTGAAGCCCATCCGTCGCAGCCCGTGCAGGCGCGAGACCATTTCTTCGCCGGCCTGCATCAGCGCGCTTTCGGTGATCTCCAGCTCGATGCAGGCTGGGTCGGCCCGGGTCTCTTCCAGCAGCGAGGCCAGCGTGTCTTCAAAGGCGTGGTGGCGAAACTGCAGGGCTGAAATGTTGATCGCCACGCGCAGCGCACGATGCCCGGCCTGGGCCCAGCGCACTTGCTGCACGCAGGCCTGGCGCAACACCCACGCACCAATCGGCAGGATCAGGCCCGACGCCTCGGCGACCGGGATGAACTGCGCTGGCGAGACATCGCCAAGCGTCGGGTTGTGCCAGCGCAACAAGGCCTCGTAGCCAATGATGACGGCGTCGCCGGCGCGCACCTGCGGCTGATAGTGCAGCATCAGCTCGTCGCGCTCGACCGCCCGGCGCAGCGCGGTCTCCATCACCAGCCGCTGCTGCGCCTGCTCGTTCATGCGGTGCTGGAAAAAACGGTAGGTGTTGCGTCCGGCTTCCTTGGCACTGTACATCGCCATGTCGGCCTGCTTGAGCAAGGCGTCGACGTCTTCCGCGTCCTGCGGGTAGAGGGCGATGCCGATGCTGCCCGACACCGACAATTCGTGACCATCGACGGCAAACGGCGCCCCCAGCGCGCCGATCATCTTGCCCGCCACGATGGCCGCGTCCTCGGGAAAAGGCAGGCGGGTGAGCAGGGCCACGAATTCGTCGCCGCCGAGGCGCGCCAGCACGTCCTCTTCACGCAGCACGCCCTGCAATCGCGCGCCCACCTCGGTAAGCAGGCGGTCGCCAACGGGGTGGCCGAGCGAATCGTTGACGGTCTTGAACTGGTCCAGGTCGAGGAACAGCACCGCAAACGCCTCCTTGTGGCGCCGCGCGGTCTGGATCTGCGCACGCACGCGCTCCATCCAGAAACTCCGGTTGGGCAGCCGGGTGAGCGGGTCGAAGTGGGCCAGGTACTGGATGTGCGCCTCGGCCTTGCGCGCCTGGGTCACGTCCTGCACCGTACCGCGCACGCGCACGCCCTGGCCGGCGATGTACTCGCTCTCCATGTGGAAGTGACCGATGCGTTCGGCCTCGGGCGGGCACAGCAGGCGGCCATCGAAGGCCACCGTGGCCGGCGCGTCGCGCAGGCAGATCAGCGCGTCGGCGAGCGTGGGGCGGTCCTCGGCGTGCAGGCAGGCCATGATCGTGTCGATGGACGGCGTGGCACCGGCAGGCTGGTTGAGCAGGCTGAACAATTGCGCCGACCAGCGATGCGCGCCGCTGTCCACATCCAGCTCCCAACTGCCGAGCTGGGCGATCTTCTGGGCCTGCGCAAGCGCCATTTGCTGCTGATGCAGGTGCGCGCTGCTGGCCGCCAGCTCGGCGGTGCGCTGCGACACCATTTCCTCGATGCGCCGCGTGCGTCCGCTGGTCAGCAGCAGAAAGGCACCCAGCAGCCCCACCGACAGCAGGTTGACCACCAGCGCCCCCCACGCCACCCAGCCGCGCTGGCTCGCCACATAGCCCGGCGCGGCGGTGAACTTGAGCTCCCAGCTGCGCCCGGCAAAATCGAATTGCTTGCGCCACCACAGCCCGCCCGGCACCAGTCGCGCGCTTTCGCAGCCAAGCTTGCCGAACAGGCGCGCGCCGACGCCATCGGCGACGTCGCACAGGCACACATCGATCTGCGCGATGTCCGAGCGCCCCATCGCCACCGACACCGTGTCGTCCATGCGCATCGCCAGGTAGGTCATGCCGAGCAGCGCCGGCACGGTGAAACCGTCGCCGGGCGCGCGCACCGCCTGATACACCACCACCGCGCGCTGATCGGCGGTCTCCTGCTGCAGGCGGATCGGCTCGGTGGCCGCAGAGGCGCCGTTCCTGATGGTCCGGCGCAACGCAGCGCGCGACGGCCCGAACGAGTACGGGTCGAGCCCGATCACCTCGCGGTTGCCGTCAAGCGGCTCGGCAAACACGATCGGAAACGAATATTTGTGCGGCGAGACCGGCACCACGTGCCCCTCGGCGTCGCGCGAAAACACCTCGAAGTCGGGGTCGATCTCGCGCCGCGCTTCGGCCACGAAGGCACTGCGCCGCGCTGCGCTGACAAAGGGCGCCCAGCCCATCACCTGCAACCCCCGGTCGCCGGTCAGCCACGGCTCGGCGAGACGCCGGAAAGCCGCCTGATCGGGCGTCCGCACCACCGACAGGGCGCGCTCCATGGCGCGCAAGGCGTCGAGGTGATCGTGCAGGCGATTCTCAATCAGCCCGGCGAGCGCCGTCACTTCACGCAAGAAACCGCTCTCGACGCGCCCCTCCTCCCAGCGCCCGATCTGGTAGATCATGCCGCTCAGCACGACAAACGCGAACACCAGCGGAAACGCCACCATGCGCCGCCGCGCCAGCCACTCGCGCCGCGGCTCGGCAAACAGGATCAGCACGAGCGGCGCAAACAAGAGCACCCCGAGCGCATCCCCGGCCCACCAGTTCATCCAGCTGAACAGCGATTCCGATGCCGGCACCGTGCCATCGGCAACCAGCATCGGGATCGAAATCGAGGGATTGACCACACAGGCCACCGGCCCGGCCAGCAGCAGGAAGCGCACGATGTCGCGGGCGGTATCGAGCGGATTCGGAAAACCCACCCAGCGCCTCACCAGCCACACCGCCAGCGTCGCCTGAACGCTGGCGCCGGTGGCGATGGCCAGCGGCGTCAGCCAGCGGATGCCCTCCAGCCCGGTCTCGAAACCGGCGATGATGTTGATGCACAGCGACCCCACCCAGATCCCCGGGAGCAGCCGCCAGCCGCCGATCAGCAACGCCGCCACGGCGATTCCGGCCGGCGGAAACAACGGCGCCACATAGCCCGGCGCAATCGCCAGCACGCGCAACGCAAGATAGCCGCTCAGCACATAGGCGAAGGCGATCAGGGCATTGCGGCGTAAGACCTTGGACATAATGCGCGGGCGGCGTGGGCGTAGCTTGATATCGGCGCCGCGGCAGCGGACTTTATCGAACGTTACATCCCGCGCACACCGCACAGCCGCATTGGCGAACACCCGGCCAGATGGCGTACGCTGTTGGCATCGACCCGTTCATCGCGCGTGGAGAATGCACATGGCCTACACCCTCATCAAGGGCAGTTTTCATATCCACTACCCGGACAACCCGCTCAGCGGCCCCGAGCCCGACGGCGACACCCTCAAGTTCCAGCCCGACCACCCGCACCTGCTCAACGCCCTGCCGCGGCCCAACCGCGCCCCCGCCTTCAACACCGCCGGCATCACCAGCATCCGCTTCGAAGGCATCGACGCGCTCGAAACGCATTTCGAAGGCGACGCCGGCGAATACCACCAGCACCTCGCGCTGGCCATCGCCGCGCGCGACCAGCTCCTCGAGCGCGCCGGCTTCGGCGAAGTGCGCTACTTTGCGCACCGCCCGTACAAGGTCGAATCGGTCGAACACCACCCGGTGCGCGGCTACATCCTCTCCGCCGGGCTCGACACCTACGGCCGCGCCGTCGCCTTCGTCTTCACCGGCGAGCACCCCTCCATCGACGGCGCGCGCATCTTCCTCGCCCCCGACATGCTCGAAGCCAGCCTCAACGCCTGGATGCTGCGCGAAGGCCACGCCTACGGCACCTTCTACCTCGGCCTGCCGCCCGAACTGCGCGAATACCTGCGCACCAGCGTGCAGCGCGCACGCGAAGCCGGGCTCGGCGTGTGGGCCCACGTTACCGCCACCGGCGCGCAGGGCATCCAGATCGACGGCCTCGACACCCTGCAGCAACACGTGCTGTGGCCCAAACTGTTCCGCCGTCTGGTGCCCTACTTCGAAGCCGGCCACACCGACTTTGCCGCTTTCGACGCCTGGCTGCGCGAAGACACCCGCCACCGCGACGACCGCCTGCTGCTGCCCACGCTGGAAGTCGGCAACATGCACGACGTCATCATCACCGAAGGCCGCCTGCTGCGCCTCGCCTGCGCCCCCGAAGACGTCGTCATCGTGCCCGACGACTACGTCCTGCCCGCCACCGTGCACGGCGTACAAGCCACCCGCCCGGCGCATCCGAGCGGCGTGCGCATCGTCGCCGCACTGATCAACCCCGCCACCCGACCGGAACGCGGCAACGAAACCGTCACCGTACTCAACACCGGCGAGGCCGACGTGGACATGCGCGGCTGGCGGATCGCCGACATCAAAGGCCACCAGACGCTCGACGGCACGCTGGCCCACGGCGACACCCTGCGCATCCGCCTCACCGGCGCCGTGCGCCTCAACAACACCCGCGACACCATCACCCTGCTCGATGCCGACGGTGCACTGGTCGACCAGGTCTCGTACGAACCACGCGACCTGCCCCGCGAAGGGCGCAGCATGGTGTTCTGAGCGTCAGTGCAAGGCGGGAAGGCGTGGGACTGTTGGGCCCGGGCGATATTGAAGGGCTCAGTAGTGATACCGAAGCTGAGCAATGAACACGGCGTCGTTGTCCGTTCGGTAAACGAGTCGGTGCTCGCCATTGATGCGGCGTGACCAATAGCCGGAAAGTGCATGTTTCAAAGGCTCGGGTTTCCCGATGCCTTCAAGGGGCGATCGCTGTATGTCTGAAATGAGCTGATTGATGCGTTTCAGCGTGGTCTTGTCGGTCTTCTGCCAGTACAGGTAATCGTCCCAGGCGTTCTCCGAAAAAATCAGCTTCATTCGGTCAATGCGCGTTCAGAGCCGCCGCCGGCATCCAGTTCGTTGACCGAGTCCAGAAGGCGGCGCGCATTCCTCGGGTTGCGAAGCAGGTAGGCGGTTTCCTCAAGCGCCTGAAAATCTTCGAGCGAAAGCATCACAACGGCGCGATCGTTTTTCTTGGTGATGATCACGGGCGCGTGATTCTCGCAAACGGAATCAATGGTTTGCGCCAAGGTCTCGCGCGCTTTTGTGTAGGTGATCGCGTCCATCAGGTCTGCCTCAATGATATGTACAGCAAGTTGTACAGATGTTAGGCGCACACCACCCGCCGGTCAAGCCACCCCCGCCTCACACCCGCTCGAAAATCCCCGCTGCGCCCATGCCGGTGCCGATGCACATCGTGACCATGCCGTATTTGAGCGAGGAGTCGCGTTGCATGGCGTTCATGACGGTGGCGGTGCGGATGGCGCCGGTGGCGCCGAGGGGGTGGCCGAGGGCGATGGCGCCACCGAGGGGGTTGACCCTGGCGGGGTCGAGGTCGAGTTCGCGCATCACCGCCAGCGCCTGTGCGGCGAAGGCTTCGTTGAGTTCGATCCAGTCGAGTTGCGATTGCTGCAGGCCGCCGGCCTTGAGGGCGCGCGGAATGGCTTCGACCGGGCCGATGCCCATCAGTTGCGGGGCGACGCCGGCGACCGAGAAGCTGACGAAGCGCGCGATCGGCGTGGCGCCGGTGCGCTTGAGTGCGGCTTCGCTCATCAGCAGCACCGCGCCGGCGCCGTCGGACATCTGCGAGCTGTTGCCGGCGGTGACCGAGCCGCGCGCGGCGAACACCGGGCGCAGTTTGGCGAGCTTGTCGAGGGCGGCGTCGGCGCGCGGGCCTTCATCGGTGTCGCACACCTGCTCGACGATGCGCACCGTGCCGTCGGCGCCCGGCAGGTGCCGGCGCACGGTGCGGGGGCTGATCTCGCCGGCGAAGTGGCCGGCGGCAATGGCCGCCACGGCGCGCTGGTTGGACTGCAGCGCGAAGGCGTCCTGATCCTCGCGGCTGACCTGCCATTGTGCGGCCACCTTCTCGGCGGTGAGCCCCATGCCGTAGGCGATGGCGATGTTCTCGGGCTGGGCGAACACCGCCGGGTTGAGGCTGGTTTTGTTGCCGGTCATCTGCGGCATCACGCTCATCGACTCGGTGCCGGCGGCGATCATCACGTCGGCTTCGCCGAGGCGGATGCGGTTGGCCGCGTCGGCCACCGCCTGCACGCCGGAGGCGCAGAAGCGGTTGATGGTGATGCCCGGCACGCGCTCGGGCAGGCCGGCCAGCAGCAGCCCGATGCGCGCCACGTTCATGCCCTGCTCGGCTTCGGGCATGGCGCAGCCGACAATCACGTCGCCGATCTCGGCGGGGTCGAGCCCCGGCGCCTTGCCAAGCACCGCGCGCAGCACGTGGGCGAGCAGGTCGTCCGGCCGCTCGGTGGCGAACATGCCGCCTTTCTTGCCCACCGGGGTGCGCGTGGCGGCGACGATGTAGGCGTCCTGAATCTGTTTGCTCATCTTGTCTCTCCCGATCAGTTGCGCAGCGGCTTGCCGGTTTCGAGCATGTGCGCGATGCGTTGCTGGGTCTTTTCGTTTTTGAGCAGCGCGACGAACTGGGCGCGCTCGACATCGAGAATCCATTGCTCGCTGACCCGCGCGTTGGTGTCCACCTCGCCGCCGCACAGCGCGGTGGCCGCGGCCCGGGCGACGGTGTAGTCGTGGGCGGAGATGAAGCCGCCTTCGGCCATGTTCACCAGCATCATTTCGCAGGTGGCGATGCCGTTGCGCCCGGCCACGGTGACCGCGTGGTCGATCAGCGGCGGGCGCCAGCCGGCCTCGGCCATTGCGCGGGCGCGGCGGATCGCGGCGTAGAGCAGCTCGTGCGGATTGAACAGGATGTCGTCGGCGGCCTTGCCGAAGCCGAGCTGCACGGCTTCGAGCGCGCTTTTGGCGACGGTGCCCATGGCGATGGTCTGGAAGGCATTCTGGATGAACGGGAACACGTCGCCGCCGGCGGCGCGCCGGGCCTGCGTGTTGGCCTGCAGGGCGAATTCCTTGGAGCCGCCGCCGGCCGGGATCAGCCCGACGCCGACCTCGACCAGCCCGACGTAGCTCTCCAGCGCCATCACCCGGTGCGCGGCGTGCATCGCAAACTCGCAGCCGCCGCCCAGCGCCATGCCCTGCACCGCGGCGACGACCGGCACCTGCGCGTGCTTGAGCGTCATCGACGCGCGCTGGAACTGGGCCACGGTGCGTTCGAGCAGGTCGAACTCACCCGCCTGGATCGCCTCGGTCACCTGCATCAGGTTGGCGCCCACCGCGAAGGGCGCCCCCTGCCACAGCACCACCGCGTCGAGATCGCGCTCGGCGCGGGCGATGGCTTCGATCACGCCGTCGAGCACTTCGCTGCCGATGGCGTGCATCTTGGAGGTGATCGACAGGATGCCGACGCGCGGATCCTGATCCGGCCGGGTCCACAGCCGCACGCCGTCGTTCTCCCACAGCGTTTCGCCGCGCTCGGCCGGCGCCTCGCCGAGCACCTGCTCGGGGTAGAGCTGGCGCGCGTACACGCCGAGTGTCGAGCGCGGCCGGAGCGCGTCGTCCGCCGCCGAATACGCGCCCGCCGCCTCATGCACGCCGCTGCGCGCGGCCACCCACGCCGGCAGCGGCGCAGCGGCCATCGCCACGCCGGCGTCGATGTCGGCCTGGATCGCGCGGGCGATGTCGGCCCAGCCGGCGGCCTGCCAGGTTTCGAACGGCCCCATCGTCCAGCCGAACCCCCAGCGCATGGCGAAATCGAGATCGCGCGCGTTGTCGGCGATGTCGGCGAGGTGATAGGCGCAGTAGTGGAACACGTCGCGGAAAATCGCCCACAGGAACTGCGCCTGCGGATGGCTGCTGGCGCGCAACCGGGCAAATTTTTCGGCCGGGTCGCGCAGCTTGAGGATCGCCGCCACCTCGGGGGCCACCGCGCCGGCGCTGGGGCGGTAGTCCTGCTGCGCCACGTCCAGCACCATGATCTGCTTGCCCTCCTTGCGGAAGATGCCGGCGCGGGTCTTCTGCCCCAGCGCGCCTTTGTCGATCAGCGCGCTCAGCCATGCCGGCGGCGTGAAGCTGGCGTGCCACGGATCGTCCGGCAAGGTGGCGTTCATGGTGCCGACCACATGCGCCAGCGTGTCGAGGCCGACCACGTCGGCGGTGCGGTAAGTGGCGCTTTTCGGCCGCCCGATGGCCGGGCCGGTGAGCGCGTCGACCTCGTCGAAACCGAGCCCGAGGCGCGCGGTGTGATGCATCACCGCCAGAATCGAGAACACGCCGACGCGGTTGGCGACGAAATTGGGGGTGTCCTTGGCGCGGACGATGCTCTTGCCGAGCCGGCGGGTGAGCCAGGTTTCGAGATCGTCGAGCATGGCCGGGTCGGTGCTGGCGGTGGCGATCAGCTCGACCAGCGGCATGTAGCGCGGCGGGTTGAAAAAGTGGATGCCGCAAAAGCGCGCGCGCAGCGCCGCCGGCATGGCCTCGCCGAGCGCGTTGATCGACAGCCCTGAGGTGTTGGAGGCGAAGATCGCGTCGGCGCGCAGGAAGGGCGCAACCTTGGCGTACAGGTCGCGCTTCCATTCCATTTTTTCGGCAATCGCCTCGATGATCAGATCGCAGTCGCGCAGCTTCTCCAGATCGGAGCCGTAGTTCGCGGCCTCGATGGCGCGCGCGCGATCCTTGCTGCCCAGCGGCGCCGGGTCGAGCTTCTTGAGGCCGGCGATGGCCTTGTCGACGATACCGTTGGGCGCCCCCTCCGGCCCCGCCAGATCGAAGAGCACGACCGGCACGTCGGCATTGGCGCAATGCGCCGCAATCTGCGCGCCCATGACCCCGGCGCCCAGCACCGCGACCTTGCGGATGATGAGTGTGTTCACTTGAATCTCCTGTCCAGAGGCGATGACCGTCGATGCGCCATTCGCCGGGCGCCGTATCGTCACCGGCCCCATACCGCGCCTTGCGCGCCGCGCGTGATGTGCCGCCCGGTACGGCGCACGCCGCCCCGGGCACGGCCGACTTAAAACGCCATCGAGTACTGCGCGCCGAGAATCCACACGCGGGCGTCGTACACCCCGGTGACGGTCCCGCGCCCGCTGGCGGCCTGGTTGTTGTTGATGGAGGTTTCGGGAATATGCAGGTAGGCCACCCCCATATCGACCTTGGAAGCCGGCGAGACCTGCCATTGCGCACCGGCCGTCAGCCAGGTGCGGTTGCTGTCCGGCAGCGAGACCAGCCGCGTGCCCGGCCCGGTCACCGGCGTCTGGTCGTAGGCGACGCCGAACTTGAGCTTCCACGCGTCATTGAGCTTGTAGTTCGCGCCCAGCGCGATGCGCCAGGTGTCGCGGAAGTCGGCGTCGAGGGTCTGTGCGACAGCCCCGGTACTCGTACGCACGATATTGATCTTCTGGATGCTGCTCCAGCCAGTCCATGACACGTCACCCAACATCTCCCAGCGGTCGCTCAAGCGCTGCGCGACGCTGAAAATGAAAACGTCGGGCAACTCCACTTCCGCTTTAGCCGGCCCGTTGACGAACAACGGGGGTACCCCGGCCAACGTACCATCCACCCGAATGTCGCCGGTCAAGGTGTGCTTCATCTTCGAGCGGTACGACACCCCCAGCGTGGTCCGCTCGGAGAGCGTAAACAGCGCGCCGACGTTCCAGCCCACACTGTCGTCGCTCGCGTCGAGGGTCACGTTGGTACCCGTGGTCGCGGCGCTGGCCACCGCCGCCACGCGCGTGTATTCCGCCTCCATCCGCTGCCAGTTCAGGCCGAAGCCAAGCGACACCTTTTCATTCACGCGGTAGGCGATCGACGGGTTGATGTTGATCGTCTTGATGTCGAACTTGACCGCCTGCGCCGCGCCCAGCCAGGGCTTGTCGTACTCGGTCACCAGCCCGAAGGGCGCGCTGATGCCAACCCCGACGTAGAGATCCTTGTCCAGCGCCCACGACAGATAGGCGTTGGGGATGAAGGCCCACGAACCGGCATCGCCGCCGGTGCCGCTACCCGCCAGCGCGCCGACGCTGGAGCCGCGGTCGGTGAACTTGAAGGTCGGGCGAACGGCGCTGATGCCGGCCGACACTTCACGCGCCTGCAACTGCGTCATCCCCGCCGGGTTGAAAAAGATGGTGCTGGCGTTGTCGGCCACCGCTGCCGAGCCGGCGTAGGCGTTGCCCAGCCCGCTGGCGTTCTGTTCCAGCAACTGGAAGCCGGCCGCCGACGCCTGCCCGCCGGCCAGCGTCAGAAGGGCGAACGGCAGCGCCCGTGCGATTGTTGTCTTTTTCATCCTTGTCTCCTTCACTGCATGCCATGGATACGGGTCGAAACGCCCGCGAACCAAATCCGCCGCCAGCACTCAGCCTTCGGCTGGAATTTCCCTTTTCCGTCCATCGTTGCCGACCGCGACGTAGGTCAGCCGCGCCTCGGTCACCTTGACCACCACCGGGTTCTCCGGATGGCGCTCGGCATAGACCTCGACATCGACGGTGATCGAGGTGCGCCCGATCTTCACGATGTCGACATAAAAACTCACCAGATCGCCCACCGACACCGGCTGCTTGAACAGGAAAGAATTGACCGACACCGTGGCGACGCGGCCGCGCGCCCGCGTGCGGGCGGGAATCGCCCCGGCAATGTCCACCTGCGCCATGATCCACCCGCCGAACACGTCGCCGTGCGGGTTGAGGTCGGCCGGCATCGGCATCATGCGCAGCACGGGTGTGCGGTGCGCCGGCAGCTGGGTGGGGTGGTCGGTCATGTACGCTCCGGGTTCGGCGCGGCGCCATCGGTGCCGCGCGTGGCTAGATGGTTGAGTGGCCCGCCGCGGAACGGCGCAAAGCCTGTGCCGAAGATCACCCCGGCGTCGGCCAGGTCGGCATCGGCCACCACGCCGGCGTCGACACAGCGCCGTGCCGCCTGCAGCATCGGCTCAATGATACGCGCGGCCAACCCGTCGGGGATGGCTTCGGCGGCTTTCTTTTGTGCCTTTCCGTCACGCCACACGTAGAAGCCCTGACCGGATTTTCTGCCCAGCAAACCGGCGTCGACCTTGGCGCTCAGCACCCGCGGCGCGGTGGCCGCCTCGCCGCCGGTGAGCGCCGCGCCGGCCGCCATGGCGATGTCCAGCCCCACCGTATCGACCAGCTCGACCGGCCCCATCGGCATGCCGAATTCGACCAGCGCGGCATCGACGGTCTCGGGCGCGACGCCCTCGTCCACGCAGCGCAACGCTTCGAGCATGTAAGGGCCAAGCACCGCATTGACGAGGAAGCCGGGCGCGCTGTTCACCGGCAGCGGCAGCTTGTCGATCTGGCGCACGAAGGCCGCGGCGCGCCGGACCTGCGCCGGGTCGGACTGCGCGCCGGTCACCACCTCGACCAGCGGCAGCATCGCCACCGGGTTGAAAAAGTGGATGCCGACCAGCCGCGACGGATCGGCCAGCGCGGTGGCGATGTCTTCGAGCCGCAGGCTGGAGGTGTTGGTGGCGAGCACGGCGTCGGGCCGGGCGCGCGCTTCGAGCGCGGCAAACAGCGCGCGCTTGGCGTCGAGATTTTCGAAGATGGCTTCGACGATCACGTCCGCCCGCGCCACGCCGTGGCCGGCCGGATCGGGGATCAGCCGGTCGAGCGCGAAGCGCTGGCGCGCCGCGTCGCCGCGCAGCTTGCGCGCAAACAAGGTGGCCGCGCGGGCGATGGCCGGCGCGATGCGCTCGACGGATTGATCCTGCAGCGTCACCGTCAGACCGCGCAGCGCGCACCACGCCGCGATGTCGCCGCCCATCACCCCGGCGCCGACCACGTGCACCCGCTGCGCGGCGAAGTCGCTGTCCTTGCCGAAGCCCTTGAGGCGTTCCTGCAGCCCGAACACGCGGATCAGGTTCCTGGCCGTCGGCGAACTCAGCAGCGCCTCCAGCGAGGCCGCCTCGCCCGCCGGCACGGCGAGCGCGTTGCCGTCGTATCTGGCCCAGATGTCGAGGATCGCGTAGGGCGCGGGGTAGTGCTCGCGCGGCGCCTTCTTGCGCACTTTTTCGCGCGCCTGCTCGGCCACGAAGGCGCGCAGGCGCGGATGCTGGAGCACGCGCTGCAGGTGGCCGGGGCGGTGCGCCGGCGCGCCGGCGGCGACCATCACCCGCGCTGCGTTTTCCATCACCCGCGGCGGCACGGCGGCATCGACCAGACCGAGGCGTTGTGCCTTCTTTGCGTTCACGCCCTTGCCGGTGAGCATCAGGTCCAGCGCCGCGGCGGGGCCGATCAGCGCCGGCAGGCGCTGCATGCCGCCCCAGCCGGGGACGATGCCGAGCATCACCTCGGGCAGCGCCAGCCGGGTATCCGGGGCGTCGACCGCGATGCGATAGCGGCACGCCAGCGCCAGCTCCAGCCCGCCACCCATGCAGTGGCCGCGGATCAGCGCCAGCGTCGGGTAGCGCGCCGCGGCGAGGCGATTGAACACGTCCCAGCCACGCTGCACCAGCGCGCGCGCCGCCTCGGGGGAGTCAATGCGGGTGAATTCGTCGATGTCGGCCCCGGCGATGAAGCCGGCCGGTTTGGCCGAGGCGACGATCAGCCCGCGCGGCGGCTGCGCGTCCAGTTCGGCGAGCACGGCGTCGAGCGCATCGAGCGCGGCGCTCGACAAGGTGTTGGTGCGGCTGTCGGGCACGTCGAAGGCCAGCCAGGCGAGGCCGTCGTCGTCCCGGTTGAGCCGCCAGGGTGAGGTCGCGTCGGCGCTCATGCCGCCTCCCGAAGGTTACGGCAGGCGCGGGTCTTGCCAACGCTCAGGGGGAAAAACACGTTGCCGCCGCCCGCGCCCGACCGTAACCGGATGTTCATCTTCATGATTCAGACCGCCTCGACCAGCATCGCGCCGCCCTGCCCGCCGCCGATGCAGATGCTGGCCATGCCGCGCGTTTTGCCTTCGCGGCGCAGCACATTGAGCAGATGCAGCACGATGCGCGCGCCGCTGGCGCCAACCGGATGGCCTTGCGCGATGGCGCCGCCGTCGATGTTCAACCGCGCGTCGTCGAGCGCGCCCAGCGGCGCGTCGAGGCCGAGCGCGTCGCGGCAGTAGGCGGCGTCGTCCCACGCGCGCAGGCAGGCAATCACCTGCGCGGCGAAGGCTTCGTTGATCTCCCACGCGTCGAGATCGTTCAGCCCCAGAGCGTGACGCTGCAGGATCGGGGTGGCGGCGTGCACCGGGCCGAGGCCCATGTGCTCGGGCGCGAGGCCGGCCCACTGGCTGTCGACGATCTTGCCGATGGGTTCGAGGCCGTGTTGTTCGACCGCCGCTTCGGAGGCGAGGATCAGCCAGGCCGCGCCGTCGGTAATCTGCGAGCTGTTGCCGGCGGTGACGCGGCCGTATTTTTTGTCGAAGAAGGGGCGCAATTTGGCCAGGTTGGCCGCGGTGGAGTCGGCGCGCACGCCGTCGTCGAGGGCATGCACCGTGCCATCGCGGTCGATCAGCGGCACGATCTCGTCGAAGTGGCCGGCCGCCTGCGCGGCCAGCACGCGCTGGTGGCTGCGCGCGGCGAAGTCGTCCATCTGTTCGCGGGTGATCTCGAAACGATAGGCCAGATTCTCGGCGGTCTGGCCCATCAACTGGCCGCAGATCGGGTCGGTCAGCCCTTTGACGATGCCGATCACCGGCGCCAGATGGCCGAGCCGGAAGCGGCGCAGCGCGGCCACCCGCTGGCCCAGCGTTTTGGCGGCGTACCAGCCGGAGAGCCAGCGCACCATCGCGTCCGAGAACAGCAGCGGCGCGCGCGAGAGGGCGTCGGCGCCGCCGGCGAGCACCAGATCGGCGCGCCCGGCCTGGATGTTGACCATCGCCGAATCGAGCGCCTGCATGCCGCTGGCGCAGTTGCGCATCACCGTCCAGCCGGGCACGGCGTGGCCGCAGCCCATGCGCAGCGCCACGACGCGGCCGATGTTGACCTCGTCCGGCGACGGGCTGGCGCAGCCGAGGATGACCTCGTCGAGCTGGTCGGGCGCAAAGCGCTGGCGCATCAGCAGCGCGCTGCCGCAGGCGGTGGCCAGATCGGACGCCGCAAACGGCCCGGGCGTGTTCCTCGATTTGAGAAACGGCGTGCGCGCGCCATCGACGATGTACACCGGGCGGGACATGCTCAGGCGGCCTCGCGGCGCTGTTGCTGGTCGGCAGCGCTCACGTCGTCGAGCGCGGCGCGCAGGCCGAAGTCGTATTCGAAATCGTCGACCCGGATCACCTTGTCTCGCAGCGCACCCTTGCGCTGGATCTGCGCCAGTTCGGTGTCGGAGATCACGCCGGCTTCGTGCGCCTTCACGTACAGCGCATCGACCCCGCCGCCGACCAGCAGGCCGGGGTCGAAGTCGCCGGACTTGAGCGCCTGCCGCACCCGCGCCTCGATGGGCTCGGCCTCGATGGTGGCGACCAGCGCCGCCTCGATCGCGGCGACCGGGTCTTCGAGGTCGTCGGGCACGTAGGAATCGGCCACCAGCCGGTCGCGCGTCGGCGAGGGCGCAATGAGCAGCCGCGCCACTTCGTGACCGAGCGCGTCGGAGGGCACCACGTAGGGCCGGCCGAGCGGGAACACCACCAGATGGCGCAGCAGCGCGGCGAACCAGTTGTTGGGGAAGTTGGCGATCGCGCCTTCGAAGGCGTTCTGGATCTTGAACATCGCGTCCCACACCGCCCAGTGCATCAGCGGCGCGTCGGCGGCCTGCTGCCCCTCGGCCTCGTAGCGGCGCAGGGTGGCCGACACCAGATACATCAGCGAGAGGATGTCGCCGAGCCGCGCGGAGAGCTTTTCCTTGCGCTTGAGCGCGCCGCCCATGGTCCCCATCGAGATGTCGGAGAGGAAGGCGAAGGCCGCCGAGTAGCGCGTGAGCTGCTGGTAGTAGCGCCGGGTTTCGGGCGCGACTCCGTCGGGCACCTTCACGAAGTGCGAGCCGGTGATGCCCATCACCAGCGCCCGCGCGGCGTTGTTGACGGTGTAGCCGACATGGCCCCACAGGGCGGCGTCGAAGGCGTCGAGGTCGTTGTCCTGGGCGGCGTGCATTTCCTTGAGCACGTAGGGGTGGCAGCGGATCGCGCCCTGACCGAAGAGGATCAGGCTGCGGGTGAGAATGTTGGCCCCCTCGACGGTGATGCCGACCGGAATCTGCTGATAGGCGCGGCCGAGAAAGTTTTGCGGCCCCAGGCAGATGCCCTTGCCGCCGATCACGTCCATGCCGTCGTTGACGGTCTGCCGGGCGCGCTCGGTGACGTGGTATTTGGCAATCGCCGAGACCACCGAGGGCTTCTCGCCGGCGTCCACCGCGCCGGCGGTGAAGATGCGCGCGGCGTCGGACAGATAGGTGTTGGCGCCGATGCGGGTGAGCGCCTCTTCCACGCCCTCGAACTTGCCGATCGCGGTCTTGAACTGGTAGCGCACGCGGGCGTAGCCGCCCACCGCGCGGGCGGTGAGCTTCTGCATGCCGGTGTTCGAGCCGGGCAGCGAGATCGAGCGCCCGGCGGCGAGCGATTCCATCAACATCCGCCAGCCCTGTCCGGCCATCTGCGGGCCGCCGATGATGAAGTCGAGCGGCATGAACACGTCGCTGCCGCGGATCGGGCCGTTCATCCAGATCGCGTTGAGCGGAAAGTGGCGCCGGCCGATGTCCACACCGGGGTGATTCCACGGCACCAGCGCGACGGTGATGCCGACATCCTCCGTCTCGCCGAGCAGGTGGTCGGGGTCGAACAGGCGGAAAGCCAGCCCGAACACGGTGCACACCGGCGCCAGCGTGATGTAGCGCTTGTCGAAGCTGACCCGCACGCCGAGCACCTGCTTGCCCTTCCACTCGCCCATGCACACCACGCCGGCGTCGGGAATCGACGCCGCGTCGGAGCCGGCCCACGGGCTGGTCAGCGCAAAGGCGGGAATCTCCTGCCCCTTGGCGAGGCGCGGCAGATAGTGGTTTTTCTGCGCCTCGGTGCCGTAGTGCAGCAGCAATTCGGCCGGGCCGAGCGAGTTGGGCACCATCACCGTCACCGCGGCGGCCGAGGAGCGCGTCGAGAGCTTGGTCACCACCTGCGAGTGCGCGTAGGCGGAGAAGCCCTTGCCGCCGTATTCGGTCGGGATGATCATGCCGAGGAAGCCCTGGCGCTTGATGTAGTCCCACACCGCCATCGGCAGATCCTGCTTCTGGCTGGTGGTCCACTCGTCGGTCAGGCGGCACAGCTCGCTGGTGTCCACGTCCAGAAAGCGCTGCTCTGCGTCGGTGAGCGTCGGCCACGGATAGGCCAGCATCCTGTGCCAATCGGGGTGGCCGGCAAAGAGTTGTCCTTCCCACCACACCGTGCCGGCTTCGAGCGCGTCCTTTTCGGTCTGCGACATCGACGGCAGCGCCTTGCGGAAGGTTTTGAGAATAGGCGCGGTGATGTGCGCCTTGCGCACCGGATCGAGCAGGAAGATGGCGCACAACGCCGCAAACGCGGCCATCGCGAACAGCGTCAGGCCCAGCCCCCAGCCCCCCGCGAGCGCGAAACCGGACAACCACAGCACGCCCACCGCCGCCCACAGGAACAAGGGCGCCCGGCGATACGCAAGCGCGCCCATCAGTGGCACAAGTGCCAGCACATACCAGATCATCCACCGTCTCCTCATCGAGCCGCCGCACTCTTGCGGTGCGGTCGGGGTTTTAGTGTGTCAGGCCGCGTTGCGGCGACTCTCCATGTGCTGTGCCGTCGTGGCCGGCAACGGCGCACGCAGGCCGCCGAGCAGGAAGCTCATCAAACGTTCCATCAAGCGCGCCGGATCCTTGTCGTCGAACTCACCGGCAAACAGCTGCAGCGCATCGGTGCCGGCGATGGCGTAGGACATCGCGCCCATCATGAAGTGGAAGCGCCACAGGATCTCCTCGCGCGGGACATCGGGCAGGGCCCGGTACAGGGCGCCCATGAAGCGGTCGACCACTTCGGCATATTCTTCGGCCAGAAACTTGCGCACGAACTCGTTCGGCTCGGTATAGGTCCGCCCGAGCAGGCGCATGAAGGTCGCCCCGCCGTGCTGGGTATCGGACGCCATCTCGATCGACACGCCGAAAAATGCCTCCACAATGCGGCTCGGCTTGACGGGCGCACCACCCGCCGCGACCTCCTCCGCACTCAGCGCCGCCAGACGGCGCCGGTTCAGATCGCGCAGGCGGCGGCGGAATACCTCGTGGATCAGCGCGTCCTTGGTGCCGAAGTGGTAGTTCACCGCGGCCAGATTGACGTGCGCCATGCCGGTAATCATGCGCATCGATGTGGCCTCGAAGCCGTGCGCCATAAACAATCCTTCCGCCGCATCAAGAATGCGCTCCCGTGTTTCCGGTGTCTGTTTGTGTGTTGTCTCGCTCATGGGGGGTCTCCCTTGCTCTTGTTATTGGTTTGCAGGCTGGGGCACCGTCGGCGCGAAACATTGAATCAAACGTTCGTTTGAATCATACGTTCCGTTTGAACGATGTCAACTGTTTTCTAGGCGGATGCTCCTGAAAGATCAATGGGCACTGCAACATACGCTGCAGTGCCCATTGGGTTCAAACATGCCGCTTGGCGCCGGCCCACCTCGGGGCGCCCCACCCCGCACGGGCACCCGGCCCGCGCGGCGGCCTCTCCCGTCAGCTCGGCTCGCCCGGCGCCATCCCGCGCCCGCCGCGCATGGCATCGCGGCGGCTGACACGCTGCTCGCGCAGCTCTTTCATGCGTTCGCGCTGTTCAGGCGTGAGCAGCTGATACACCGCGTGCTGGTTCTTCAGCGTGAGCTGTGCCATCCGCGCCTTGGCCGCGGCGCCCTGCTCGGTCAACTGCTGGACCTGCGCCGCGTCGTAGCTGCCGTTTTCCATCATCTCGCGCAAAGCCTGGCGCGTGGCACGCACGACTTTCATCTCGGCACGCAGCTCGGGCACCAGGGCATGCTTGAGTTCGAAGATCTGGTCGCGCTGCGCGTCGCTCAGATCGAGCCCGCGCAGCATGCCCATCTTCGGTCCGCCGTGGTGGCGCCCCTTGCCGTCGTGCGCGCGCATCTCGGCGTCGCAGCGGCCACCGCCAAAATGCTCGCCCATGTCCGGCCGGGCCTGAGCGGCCAGCGGCACGGCCAGAGCAATGCTGCTGGCAACGAGGAAGCTTTTGAGGGTCGGTGTATTGAAACGCATGATGCTCTCCTTGAAGTTGGTCTGTTCCGACAGGCGGCAAGCTCGTTGCCGTGACCTGTTGGATGCAGTGTGCGAGCCACCGCCGTAAAGCACGGTTAGCCCGGTGTAAAGAGAGGTAAAGCGGGGTAAAGGCGGAAGCGTGCGCCGGTTCCGGCCGTATCATGGCAGCCATGAATCAATGCCTGACGAGAACCGACCGATGACCCGCGTACTGCTCGTAGACGACGACACCGAACTGGCCGCCATGCTAAAGGACTACCTTGGCCAGGAAGGCTTCGAGGCCACCATCGCCCACGACGGCGAGGCTGGCGTTGCCGAAGCGCTCAGCGGGCGCTATGCCATTGCGGTGCTCGACGTGATGATGCCGCGCCTGAACGGCGTCGAAGCGCTGCGCCGCATCCGCCAGAGCAGCGACATGCCGGTGCTGATGCTCACCGCCCGCGGCGACGACGTCGATCGCGTGGTCGGCCTCGAGCTGGGCGCCGACGACTACGTCCCCAAACCCTGTACACCGCGCGAACTGGTGGCCCGCCTGCGCGCCATCTTGCGACGCACCGAAACGCCGGCCGCGAACGACGACAATACCGAGACCCTCCGTGTCGGCGCGCTCGAACTGTGGCCGTCCCGGCGCACCGCCACCTGGCACGGCGAAGCACTGCCCCTGACCAGCACCGAATTCAACCTGCTCGAGACGCTGGCCCGCCACGCCGGCACGGTGGTGAGCAAGAACACATTGTCGGAAACCGCGCTGGGCCGCCCGCTGGCGCGTTTTGACCGCAGCATCGACGTGCACGTCAGCAGCATCCGCCACAAGCTCGGCCCGCGCAGCGACGGCCTGTCGTGGATCCAGACCGTGCGCGGTCAGGGCTACCAGCTCGTGCGCGACTGAAGGCCCGGCCATGGGACGCCTGTTCTGGAAATTCCTGTTCGCCTTCTGGCTGACCCTGATCGTCGCCGCCGTCGGCGTGGGCAGCGCGGTGTGGCTGCATCGCCAGGCCGACTTCGACGAAGTCGCCGAGCACCTTTCCCCGCGCATCAGCTTCTGGCTCGACACCACCGAATCGGCGCTGGTCGATGGCAGCCCGCTGGCCGCCGGGCGCCTGCTCGACCGCTGGCAGCAACGCCGGGGCGGCGCGCCGGTGTTTGTCGTCGCGCCGAACGGGCAGGATTTGATCGGCCGCCCGCTGCCGCCCGCGTCCACCCTCGCCGCCCTCCCTGACAACGTCCAGCGCACGGTCACCCTCGCCGACGGCCAGCGCTTCCGCCTGATCGTCGACCCGCAGCACCTGCGCCCGCGCCGCGGCCGCCCCGACCGGCCGCCGGCGGCGTGGATTCCACTGACCTCGGGCCTCATCGCCAGCCTCGCCTTCAGCGCGCTGCTGGCATGGTATGTCGCGCGCCCGATCCGCCACCTGCGCCACGCCTTCGACGCCGCCGCCAATGGTCAACTCGACATTCGCGTCACCCCGAAAATGGGCCGGCGCCGCGACGAAATCGCCTATCTGGGGCGCGACTTCGACCACATGGCGGCGCGCCTGCAGGCGCAGATCAACGCCCAGCGCCGCCTGCTGCACGACGTGTCGCACGAGCTGCGCTCGCCGCTGGCGCGGATGCAGGCGGCGATCGGCCTCGGCCGACAGAACGCCGCGCGCCTGCCCGAGACGCTGGAGCGCATCGAGCGCGAATCGGCACGCCTCGACACGCTGGTCGGCGAGCTGCTCACGCTGGCCCGGCTCGAAGCGGGCAGCGACGGCCGCGCCGAGCGCGTGGAACTGGTCGAGCTGATCGCGGCGATCGCCGACGACGCTCAGTTCGAAGCCCAGGCCGCCGGTTGCGATCTGCACTTCGATGGCAGCGGTGAAGCATGGACCTGGGCGCAGGCGTCGCTGGTGCAGCGCGCGTATGAGAACGTGATCCGCAACGCGGTCAAATACACCGCCCCGGGCACCGCCGTGGACGTCAGCCTGCGCGTGGCCAACGGCGCGCTCGACGTGTCGGTGGCCGACCACGGCCCGGGCGTGCCGGAAGACGAACTGGCGCACATCTTCGAACCCTTCCACCGCGCCGGCAACGGCCACCCGGCGCCCGGCTTCGGCCTCGGGCTGGCGATCGCCCAGCGCGCGCTGGCCGCGCACGGCGGCAGCATCGGCGCCCGTCTGCGTCCCGGCGGCGGGCTGGTCGTCGACCTGCACCTGCCGCTGCGCGACACGCCGTCGCCTGCCACGCCCGCCTGAGAGGCGCTACACTCGCGCGATGCGACGACATCACGGCGCCCTGCCCGCCCCCGAACCGACCCACCGCCACGACTGGCAAACCCTGCGCACGCTGATCCCCTATCTGTGGAGCTACAAGGGGCGGGTGCTGTTCGCGCTGTCCTGTCTGCTGCTCGCCAAGGTCGCCAACGTCGGCGTGCCGATGGTGTTCAAGCACCTCGTCGACGCGCTCACCATCACCCCGGCGCAGGCCTTCATCGTCGTCCCCGCGGCGCTGCTGGTGGCCTACGGCGTGCTGCGTTTTTCGACCTCGCTGTTTACCGAACTGCGCGAGCTGATCTTCGCCCGCGTCACCCAGCAGGCGGTGCGCAACATCTCGCTGCAGGTGTTCAACCACCTCCACGCGCTGTCGCTGCGTTTTCATCTGGAGCGCCAGACCGGCGGCCTGACCCGCGACATCGAACGCGGCACCCGCTCGGTCGGCTCGCTGATCAGCTACACGCTCTACAGCATCCTGCCCACGCTGATCGAAATCGGACTGGTGATCGGCATCCTGTTCGTCAATTACGACGCCGTGTTCGCGCTCATCACCGGCGCCACGCTGGCCTTCTACATCACCTTCACGGTCAAGATCACCAACTGGCGCACCGCGCTGCGGCGCAAGGCCAACGAGCTGGATTCGGCCGCCAACGCGCGCGCCATCGACAGCCTGATCAACTTCGAGACGGTCAAATACTTCAACAACGAGGACTTCGAAGCGCGGCGCTACGACGCGCAGGTCAAGCTGTGGGCCGACGCCCAGATCAAGAACCAGCTCTCGCTGTCGGGCCTCAACGTCGGCCAGGCGGCGATCGTCGCCACCGCGGTGGCGATCATGATGACACTCGCCGCCCAGCGCGTGGCCGCGGGCAGCATGACCCTCGGCGACATCGTGCTGATCAACGCCTACATGCTCCAGCTCTACATTCCGCTCAACTTCCTCGGCGTCATCTACCGCGAAATCCGCCAGTCGCTGACCGACATCGAGCGCATGTTCGGCCTGCTCGGCGAACACCGCGAGATCGCCGACGCGCCCGACGCCGGCAGCCTGCCGCCCGGCCCCGCCACGGTGCGTTTCGAAAAAGTGAGTTTCGGCTACGACCCCGCGCGGCAGATTCTGTTCGAGGTCGATTTCGAGATCCCGGCCGGCAAGACGGTGGCCGTGGTCGGCCACTCCGGCTCCGGCAAATCCACCCTCGCCCGGCTGCTCTACCGCTTCTACGACGTGACCGGCGGGCGCATCACCGTCAACGGCATCGACCTGCGCCAGCTCCAGCAAGACAGCCTGCGCCGCGCCATCGGCATCGTCCCGCAGGACACCGTGCTGTTCAACGACACCCTGCACTACAACATCCAGTACGGCGCCCCCGACGCCCCGCCCGGCGCGGTCGAAGCCGCCGCCACCGCGGCCCAGCTCGACGACTTCATCGCCCGCCTGCCCGGCGCCATGGAGACCCGCGTCGGCGAGCGCGGCCTCAAACTCTCCGGTGGCGAAAAGCAGCGCGTCGCCATCGCCCGCACCCTGCTCAAGAACCCGGCGATCCTGATCTTCGACGAAGCCACCTCGGCGCTCGACTCGAAAACCGAAAAAGCCATCCAGGCCCAGCTCGACCAGGCCGCCCGCGGGCGCACCGCGCTGGTCATCGCCCACCGCCTGTCCACCGTCGCCCACGCCGACGAGATTCTGGTGCTCGACCAGGGCCGCATCATCGAACGCGGCAGCCACCGCAGGCTGCTCGCCGCACAGGGCGCCTACGCCCAGATGTGGCGCCTGCAGCAGCAGGAAGCCGCCGAAGCCGGCAGCGCATAAACCGCATTCACGCCCACGGCAGCAAGCGGCGGTCGGCGAGGCTGCGAAACGCTCTGCCGCGCTCGACGACGGCACAATGCTGCGTCCAGCGCAAACAAAAGCGGCGCCCGAAGGCGCCGCGCAAGGGACGGAGCTTGAATCGCCGCTTATTTGCGACGACGCAGTCCGATGACGCCCAGCAGGCCCAGGCCGGCCAGCGCCAAGGAACCCGGTTCCGGCACGTTGCCCGTACTCGGCGGATTGCAGTTGCCGCCGCTGGCGGTGCCGACGCAGATGTTGCCAATTGCGGAATAAAATTTCACATGATCGTTACCGGCCGCAACACCGCTCGGTGTGCCCCATTGCGGGTTGAATGCGCCGACCAGCCAGTAGGAGGAGTAAATGCCTGTCCCGGTTGCCACAGTGCTCAAACCCGGGTCCTTCAGCGTACCGATGTGGGCCCAACCATTGCCGATCAGATCGGCGTAGGTTTCGCCAGCCAGCACCGGTGGCGTACTTGCACCGACATAAGCCAGCAACGACAGATCAGAGTCGCCGCTGTAATAGTCGTTCTTCACATGGGTCAGATTGACTGCCTGGCTGAAGGAGAGGAGTACGGAATCGTAACGTTGATCGTTGTCCATCGCGTGTTCGGGCGATGAACCTTCTCCACTGTCACCATTACCGGCGTCGCGGTTATGAACGCCCAACCCGGTTGAGTATTGCGCCAGATATGCATCCTCAAGCACCGTATTACTTGACCCGCCGGTGTTGGCCCAAGCAGTGGCCTGCACCTGAACACCGTCACTGCTGTAGGTCCGCACGTTGCCGTTATTCGACCCGCCGGAGTTTGAGCCGTTGGTAAAAGTCCAAGTCGAAGCCGCCATTGTCGGTGCAGCGGTGAGGACACCTGCGCTCGCCAATGCAACGATAAGAATCTTCTTCATTTGTATCTCCACTGAATTCGTGCTTCCGACAGGACTTTAGCAATCGTCGTGCCATAACTAATTTTCATTTAAAAACAAAGGCTTGCAGCAATGACATGAGCATTGAAAGAAAAGATGTCAGATTTGTCGACAGTTTTCATGGCCTGAGTTTGCGCTGCAACTGACGCGCGGCCTCCACCCCGGAGAACATCGGCGAGTCGGTCAGCGCGGCGTCAAGTTCCTTGCGCGCTTCGGCCTCGCGCCCGCTGCGGTACAGGGCTTCGGCGAGGTGGTAGCGGATCTCGGGGTTCTGCGGGGCGCGCAGGCGGGCGTCGCGCAGCAGGCCGAGCGCGCCGTCGACATCGCCGCCGTGCAGCTTGATCCAGCCCACGGTGTCGGCCACCAGCGGGTCCTGCGGGGCGAGCTTGCGCGCCTTCTCGGCGGTGGCCAGCGCCGCCGGGTCCTTGAGCTGCAGCAGCACCAGCGCATAGTTGTTGAGCAGGTCGACGCTGGCTGCGCTGCCGCCGAGCAGTTTTTCGTAGTGCGTGCGGGCGTCGGCCCAGGCGCCCATCTGCATGCGCAGGTCGGCCAGCGCGCGGCGCACTTCGGTGTTGGGCATGCGATCGAGTTCGGTTTGCAGTGCATCGCCGGCCGCGGCGGCATCGCCGCTGGCGAACAGTACGCGGGCGAGGCTCAACGCGGTGCGCGGCTCCGGACCTTTTTTGTAGGCCAACCGATAGGCCTTGATGGCGCGCGCCGAATCGCCCGAGGCGAGCGCGATCTGTGCGTCGTAGCGGCTGATCGCTGCGCCGTTCGGGTCGGCCTTGCGCAGATCGTCCAGCGCGGCGCGCGCGGCGCTCTGGTCATTGCGCGCGAGGGCGATGTCGACCCGCAAGGCCAGCGCGGGCGGGTAATCCCTGACCGCGGTGAAGGCTTTCTGGGCGTTGTATTCGGCGTCGTCCGGGAAGCCGGCGCCGAGCAGCAACTGGCCGATGCGCACCTGGGCGTCGGGATCGAATTCGGCGAGGCGGGTCATGTCGCGGAAGGTCTGGCGCGCCGATTTGGCGTCGCCGGCAGCCAGATAGGCCTGACCGACCACGGCTTGTACGCTGAGGTTTTCGGGATGACGCAGCCCGACTTCCTTGGCCGCCAGCAGCGCCGCGCCAGACTGGCGCGTGGCGTGGAGCGCCTCGACCAGCGCGAGCGCGGCGCGCGGCTCGTCGGGCTGCTTGGCGGCGGCCTTGCGCAGCCAGTCGATGGCTTCGGTCATGTCGCCCTCGCGCTGCGCCAGCAGGCCGAGTTCGTGCATCACGCGGGCGTCGTTCTTGCGCTTGTTGAACAGCGTCGTGAGGCGGGCGCGGGCGGCGTCGGGGCGGCCTTCTTCGGCCTCGACGCGGGCGAGGTTGAGCTGCGCGGGAACGAAGTCGGGGTCGCGCTGCAGCACTTGCTCGTAGGCGGCGCGCGCACCGGCCACGTCGCCCGAGGCGGCGCGGATGGCGCCGAGCAGGTTGAGCGCCGCGAGGTTGTCGCGGCTGCCCTTGACCAGCCCTTCGGCCACGCCCAGCGCCTTGGCGGTTTCGCCGCGCTGCATGTAGAGCGAGGTCAGCACCATGCCGACGCCGCCGTCGCCCGGGTTGGCGGCGAAGGCTTTTTCGAGGCTGGCAATACCGGCTTCGGCCTCGCCGCCGCCGAGCAGGCTGTAGCCGAGCGCGGCCTGCGCCTGGGCGTTGTCCTGCATCAGTTGCGCGGCGCGCTCAAGGTAGCGGGTGGCCTGGCTGTAGCGCTTGCTGGCCAGTTGCGCGCGGCCGGCGAGCAGCAGCGCCTGCGGATCGTCGCCGCGCACTCTGAGCACGGGCTCGATGGTGTTGAGCGTACGCGCGCTGTCGCCTTCATCCATATAGATACTGGCCAGCAGCTTGCGCGCGCCGAGGTTGCGCGGGTAGCGGTTGATGAGCGCGTCGAGCAGGCCTTTGGATTTTTGCGGTGCGCCCAGGCCGTGGTGCGCCAGCGCGCCGAGCATGAGCAGTTGTTCGTTGGCCTTGATGTATTCGGGCGGCAGACGGTCGACCAGCCCGGCGACTTCGCTGAGCGCTTTTTGCACGGCGTCGCCGTCGCCGCGGCGGCCGGCCAGCACCGCGCGCAGATAGGCGGAGCGCGGCTCGGCCTTGGCGTTTTCAGCGAGATAGTCGAGGTCGCGCGCGACCTCGGCGTCGCGTTTGAGGTCGAGCAGCAGCGAGGCGCGGGCGACGCGGGCATCGACGTGTTTTCCGTCCAGCGTCAGGGTTTTCGAATAGGCCGCCAGCGCCTCGAGCAGATCGCCCTGGGCGTGCAGCAGCGAGGCGCGCAGGTTCCACAGGCCGGCGTCGTCGGGGTCGATCGCCATCGCGCGCTCGATGCTCTCCTTCGCCGCCAGGACTTCGCCTTGCTGGAGCAGGAAGGGCACCAGCGAGAGGTAGGGCCGGATGGATTGGGGATCGGCGTCGATGGCGTCGCGGAAGGCCTGCCGCGCGCCACGCTCGTCGCCTTCGCTGGCCATCGCGGTGGCGCGCATCGACAGCACCTCGACCCGCGCTTCGCCGCTCAGCCCGTCGGGGTGGATGTCGCGCAGCACGTCCTTGGTCCGCCCCAGCGCCATCAGCAGCTGCCCGCGCGAGACCGCAATCTCCGACGGGCTCACGCCCAGCTTGAGCGCCTGACCGAAGGCCGCTTCGGCCGCGGGGAGTTCGGTTTGCTTGAGCAGCGCACGACCGAGCAGAACATGCGCGGAGAGCATGCGATCGTCCTGCTGCAGCGCGTTCTTGAGCTGGATGACGGCGCCCGCGGTGTCGCCGCGCTCGAAGCGGGCGAGGCCGTCTTCGTAGAAGGCGGCGGCCTTGCCGGGGTCGCCGGCGACGGCATGGAAGCTGAACGCGAGGCTCAGGGCGAGCACGGTACGATGCAGATGTCGGGCGGTCGAGCCAAACGTCATGAGGGGCGTGTCCTTCAGAAATAAGGCGACTTGGACTGCGGAGTATAGTGCGCGCGCACGGTACCGGACTGTGACATGTTGCGGGTTCAACCCCGAATCGAGGGCTCGTCCGGGCCTCGGGACACACGGCGCGGCGGCGTGTTTCCGCTACACTCCGACACACACTGACCGGCGCGCCATGCCCCCGCGCCAACCACTTCACTGCCTTGTCTTTTCTGACCGACTGGTGCCGATGTCTGCTCACGATGGCCTCCCCTTTCTGGGCGAACTGATTCTTTTCCTGGCGCTCGCCGGGGTGTTGATTCCGCTGCTGCAGCGGCGCGCGATCAATCCTGTGCTGGGCTTTCTGGCGCTGGGCGCGATCGTCGGGCCGCACGGCGTGGGGCGCTTCGTCGACACGCTGCCGTGGCTGTCCTACCTGAGTTTCTCGGAGGTCGACCACGTGGCGGTGTTCGCCGAGCTGGGCGTGGTGTTCCTGATGTTCATGATCGGGCTGGAGATGTCGATCGACCGCCTGTGGGCGATGCGCCGCTGGGTGTTCGGGGTGGGCACGCTGCAGGTGCTGCTGTCGGCGCTGGCGCTGGGGGTGCTGTCCCATCACTTCGGCAACAGCGTGCGCGCCTCGGTGGTGCTGGGGCTGACGCTGGCACTGTCGTCGACGGCAGTCGTCATGCAGCTGCTGACCTTGCGCCGCGAGCTGGGCACGCCGCTGGGGCAGGCAAGCTTTTCGGTGCTCTTGCTGCAGGATCTGGCGGTGGTGCCGCTGCTGGTGCTGGTGTCGATCATGGGGCAGGAGGACGGCGGCAGCTTTCTGACCCAGCTCGGGCAGGCGGGGCTCAAGGCGGCGCTGACGGTGGCGGCGATCTACCTGATCGGGCGCCGCGTGATCCGCCCGCTGTTTCACCTGCTGGCAGCCAACCGGCAGGCCGACACCTTCATGGCGCTGACCCTGCTGACCTCGCTCGGGGTGGCCGCGCTGACCTGGCATGCCGGCCTGTCGATGGCGCTGGGCGCGCTGCTGGCGGGGCTGATCATCGCCGAGACCGAGTTCCGCCACGCGGTGGAGGTCACCATCGAGCCGTTCAAGGAATTGCTGATGGGGCTGTTCTTCATGTCGGTGGGCATGGGCATCGACGTGACCGAGCTGCTCGCCCAGCCGCTGTGGCTGCCGCTGTCGGTGGTCGGGCTGATTCTCATCAAGGGGCTGATCGTGTTCGTGCTGTTCCGTCTCTCCGGGCTGTCCTACGGGCGCGCGGTCGAGGGCGGCTTGCTGCTGGGCTCCAGCGGCGAATTCGCGTTCATCGTCATCGGCATGGCGCTGGGCCTCGGCCTGCTCACCCGCGAGGTGGGTCAGTTCATGCTGCTGGTGGTCGGCTTCGGCATGCTGGCCACCCCATTGGCGGCGCGGCTCGGGCAGTCCATCGGCACCCGCATTGACCGCCGGCACGGCACGCACGACGCCGAGGGACAGCTGGCCGACACGGGCGGTGCCGGCAACTACGTGCTGCTGGCCGGCTACGGCCGGACCGCGCGGCTGATCGGCACCTTGCTCGACGAGCAGGGGGTGCGGTATCGCGCCATCGAACGCGACGCGGCGATCGTGGCGCGCTACCGCGCCCGCGGTCTGCCGGTGGTGTTTGGCGACATCGGCCAGCCGCAGATTCTGCAGCGCCTGCACCTGGCCGACGCCTCGGCGGTGGTGCTGACCATGGACCACAGCACCGACGCCATCCACGCCGTGATCGGCATCCGCAAGCTGGCGCCCACGGTGTGCATCCTGGCGCGGGCGCGCGACGAACAGCACGCCCTCGCGCTGCGTCAGGCCGGCGCCGACATGGTCTTTCCGGAAACCCTCGAGACCGCACTGCAACTGACCGGCGGCGTGCTGGCGAGCCTTGGCGTGCCCGACGAAGCGGCGCTGGCCGCGCTGGCCCAGGCGCGCGATGCGCGCACCCACCCGCTGCAGGTGCCCTGATGCGCCTCGCGCCAGCACCGGGGTGACCGGGTCGTCAGCCACGCAAACTCAGGGCACAATAGGGCGCAACGCCCCCTTCCCGGCCGCCATCGTGATCCAGAAAATCCTCGCCGCGCTGTGCGCGCTCTCCGCTGCCCTGCTGTCACCGGCGCTCCATGCCGAGTCCGACGGCGACACGCTCACCGCAATCCGCGAGCACGGCTCGATCCGCCTCGGCCATCGGCTGTCCTCGGTGCCGTTCTCCTACATCGGCGAGAGCGGCGGCGTGGAGGGCTACTCGCACGACATGGCGATGCACATCGTGGCCGCGATCCGCGCCCGGCTGGCGCTGCCGACGCTCCCGGTGGAATTGGTGCCGATCACCTCGGGCAACCGCATGCGCCTGATCCGCAAGGGCGAGATCGACTTCGAATGCGGCTCGACCACGCACAACAGCTCGCGCGCGCGCGAAGTCAGCTTCTCGACCACCATCTTCATCATCGGCACACGCCTGCTCACGCGTCGCGACTCGGGCATCGCCGGCTTTGGCGACCTGGACGGGCACCGCGTGGTGACCACCGCCGGCACCACCTCGGAGCGTCTGCTGCGCCAGATGAAGGAAGAGGGACAGGTCGAGCTCACCCTGATCACCGCGCGCGACCACGGCGAGAGCTTCCTCACCCTCGAAGCCGGCCAGGCCGACGCATTCATGCTCGACGACGCCTTACTGTACGGCGAAACCGCCAAGTCGAAACGCCCGGCGGAGTGGATCGTCACCGGCGTCCCGCGCTCCTTCGAAGCCTATGGCTGCATGATGCGCAAGGACGATCCCGTCATGAAGCAGCTGGTCGACACCACGCTCATCGCGCTGATGGCCTCCGGCGAAGCCGAGCGCATCTACAACCGCTGGTTCATGCAACCGATTCCGCCCAACGGGCTGAACCTCAACTTCCCGCTGTCCGACAGCATGCGCGCGCTGTTCGCCGCCCCCAACGACAAGCCCTTCCAGTAAACCGAGGGCGCCATGGCCACCCTGCCCCGCCTCACCCTGATCGGCACCGGCGGCACCATTGCCGGCGCCGCCCCTGCCGCGGCCGACACCACCGCCTACCGCGCCGGCGCGCTCGACCCCGCGGCGCTGCTCGCCGCGGTGCCCGGGGCCGCCGCGCACGCCACGCTCGACCTCCTCGCGCTGCTGGCCATCGACAGCAAGGACATGAGCCCGTCGCACTGGCTCAGCATCGCCCGCGCCGTCGCCACCCGGCTGGCGCAGCCCGACTGCGACGGCGTGGTCATCACCCACGGCACCGACACGCTGGAGGAGACCGCCTGGTTCCTGCACCTCGTCCTGCCGCCGGGCAAACCGGTGGTGCTCACCGCCGCAATGCGCCCGGCCAGCGCGCTGTCGGCCGACGGACCGATGAATCTGCTGCAGGCCATCGCCGTCGCCGCCAGCCCCGCGGCGCATGGCAAAGGCGTGCTGGTGGTGCTCAACGACACCATCTTCGCCGGCGCCGACATCGTCAAAACCCACACCCGCGCGCTCGACGCGATCCGCGCCCCCGAGCGCGGCCCGCTCGGCACCGTGCTGCCGGTGCGCTTTCACACCGCGCCTGCACACGACAGCGCGGGCGCAGTGCCGCTCGACACCCTCGCCGGGCGCGACGCCCTGCCGCGTGTCGACATTCTTTACGTCGCCGCCGGCAGCGACC
>JAGRFQ010000086.1:14847-63797 GCA_020445945.1 Rhodocyclaceae bacterium | reverse complement strand
TCTCTTCGCGGAAGTTGGTCTCGATCACGCCGCCCTTGGTGCCGCCGTTGGCTGCGGCGTAGGACAGGGCGATGTCACGGGCCTTGCCGGAGGTGTCCTGGTGAACCGCGATCAGCGAGGGCACGCCGCCGCCCTTGAGGTACTCGGAGCGCACGGTGTGGCCGGGGCCCTTGGGGGCGACCATGATCACGTCGAGGTCGGCGCGCGGCACGACCTGGTTGTAATGCACGTTGAAGCCGTGGGCGAAGGCCAGCGCGGCGCCGTTCTTGATGTTCGGCTCGACTTCGTCCTTGTACACCTGCGGGATGTTCTCGTCCGGCAGGAGGATCATGACCACGTCGGCGCCGGAGACGGCGTCGGCGATTTCGGCCACGTTCAGGCCGGCGTTCTTGGCCTTGTTCCAGGACGCGCCATCCTTGCGCAGCGCGACGGTGACGTTTACGCCCGAGTCGTTCAGGTTCTGGGCGTGGGCATGGCCCTGGGAGCCATAACCGACGATGGTGACCTGCTTGCCCTTGATCAGGGAGAGGTCGGCGTCCTTGTCGTAATAAACTTTCATGATAGTCCTTTCGTAAATCGCAATCGCGTTGGCGGCCGCCATCATAACCGGCCGACTGTTACGTCGCAAAAACTGCGCAAGGCAGGGTTCAGGGGTCAGAGCTTGAGGATGCGGTCGCCGCGGCCGATGCCGGCAATGCCGGATCGTACGGTCTCGAGAATCAGGCCGGTGTCGATGGCGCCGATGAACGAATCGAGCTTGGTCTGGTTGCCGGTCAGCTCGATCACGTAGCTCGAATCGGTGGCGTCGATGATGCGCCCGCGGAAGATGTCGGCCATGCGTTTCATTTCGTCGCGGTCCTTGCCGGTGGCGCGGACCTTGATGAGCATGAGTTCGCGCTCGATGTGCGCCGACTCGGAAATATCCACCACCTTGACCACTTCCACCAGCTTGTTGAGCTGCTTGGTGATCTGCTCGATGATGTCGTCCGAGCCGATGGTGACGATGCTCATGCGCGACAGCGACGGATCTTCCGTGGCCGCGACAGTGAGCGATTCGATATTGTAGCCGCGGGCCGAGAACAGGCCGGAGACCCGGGACAGGGCGCCCGATTCGTTCTCGATCAGCAATGCAATGACGTGACGCATGGTGTTCTCTTTGTGACAGATCGTTGAAGAACCGTTCGTGCTGCCGTACAGCGCACCGGAGGCCGGCCACTGCTGCCGCCTGCGCCGGTCAGCGCGGGCGACGGCCCGGCGTCGGTCGACCCCGGGCCCCGCATCCAACGAACAGCGTTACAGGTCCTCGGCGGAGAGGATCATCTCGGTGAGCCCCTTGCCGCCCTGAACCATCGGGTACACGTTTTCGGTCTGGTCTACCAGGAAGTCGAGGAACACCAGATCGTTCTTGCGCGAGAAGGCCTCGCGGATCGCGCCCTCCACGTCGCGCGGCTCCTTGACCTGAATGCCGACGTGGCCGTAGGCCTCGGCGAGCTTGGCGAAGTCGGGCAGCGAATCCATGTAGGACTCGGAGTAGCGCCCGCCGTGGAACAGCTCCTGCCACTGGCGGACCATGCCCAGATAGCGGTTGTTGAGGTTGCAGATCTTGATCGGCAGGCGGAATTGCTTGCAGGTGGACAGCTCCTGAATGCACATCTGGATCGAGGCCTCGCCGGTAATGCACGCCACCGGGCTGCCCGGGTGTGCGAGCTGCGCGCCCATCGCGTAGGGCAGCCCCACGCCCATGGTGCCCAGACCGCCGGAGTTGAGCCAGCGGCGCGGCTTGTCGAAGCGGTAGTACTGCGCGGCCCACATCTGGTGCTGGCCGACGTCGGAGGTGACGAAGGCGTCGCCGCCGGTCACTTCCCACAGCTTCTGCACCACGAACTGCGGCTTGATGATCTCGTCCGAATTCCTGTACTTCATGCAGTCGCGGCTGCGCCACTCGTCGATCTGCTTCCACCACGTGGCCAGCGCTTCCTTGTCGGTCGTCTCGCCGCTGGCCTCGAGCAGGCGCAGCATGTCTTCGAGCACTTCCTTCACGTCGCCGACAATCGGCACGTCCACCTTCACCCGCTTGGAGATCGAGGAGGGGTCGATGTCGATGTGGATGATCTTGCGCGGCTCTTGCGCGAAGTGGTTCGGGTCGCCGATGACGCGGTCGTCGAAGCGCGCGCCGATGGCCACCAGCACGTCGGAGAAATGCATCGACATGTTGGCTTCGTAGGTGCCGTGCATGCCCGGCATGCCCAGATACTGCGGATCGCTGGCCGGATAGCCGCCCAGGCCCATCAGCGTATTGGTGATCGGCAGCCCCAGCTTGCGGGTGAGCTGGGTGAGCGCCTCGGCAGCGTCGGAGAGGATCACCCCGCCGCCGGTGTAGATCATCGGCCGCTTGGCCTCGCGCAGCAGCTTGAGCGCCTTCTTGATCTGCCCCTGATGACCCTTGACCACCGGGTTGTAGGAGCGCATCTCGACCGTCTGCGGATATGCGAACTCGGCCTTCTGCGCGGTCACATCCTTGGGGATGTCGACCACCACCGGGCCGGGCCGGCCGGTCTTGGCGAGGTAGAACGCCTTCTTGATGGTCGAGGCGATGTCCTTGGCGTCCTTGACCAGAAAGTTGTGCTTCACGCAGGGGCGGGTGATGCCCACGGTGTCGACTTCCTGAAACGCGTCCTGACCGATCGCTGCGGTCGGCACCTGACCGCTGATGATCACCATCGGCACCGAATCGCAAAACGCCGTAGCGATGCCGGTCACCGCGTTGGTTGCGCCGGGCCCTGAGGTCACGAGCGCGCAGCCCACTTTCTGGGTCGAGCGCGCAAATCCGTCGGCGGCGTGGATCGCGGCCTGTTCGTGGCGCACCAGAACGTGGCGAACCTGTTCCTGCTGAAATAGCGCGTCGTAAATGAAAAGCACCGCGCCACCCGGATAGCCGAACACATATTCGACCTTTTCTTCCTGCAGGCACCTGATTACAATTTCCGCCCCGGTCAACACCATTGCTGCCCCTAATTCTCTGTATTTGCGTGGGAAACCCGTAACAGTACCCATCGGGTTCGCGCAGGTCAAGGCATTGCTTGTGCGTGGCACAATGCGTCTCTGAGCGCCCCGCAAGGAGTATTTCTGGCTTCCGATTCCGAACTTTCCGTTTTCCTCGCCGGCGTCGAGCGGCGTGCCTTCAAGCAGGCGCTGTTTTCCCTGCGGGACGAGGCGGGCGCGCTCGATGCGGTGCAGGAGGCGATGATCCGGCTGGCCAGCAAATACGGTGACCGCGGTGCGGACGAGTGGCCGATGCTGTTTCAGCGCATCTTGCAGAACGTGGTACGCGACATGCTGCGTCGTCAGAAGGTGCGCAACACGTGGGTCTCGATGTGGTCGGCGTTCTCCCGCCGCGACGAGGCCGACGTGTCCGATCCGCTCGACACCCTGGTTGCGGCCGACGAGGGCAACCAGCAACTGTCGCCGGAGAAACTCGTCGGTCGAGACCAGATGCTGGGTATCATCGAGGCCGAGATCGCCCGCCTGCCACAGCGTCAACGTGAGGCATTCGTGATGCGTTACTGGGAAGACATGAGCACGGCAGAGACCGCCGCCGCAATGGGGTGTTCGGAGGGCAGCGTAAAAACGCACTGCTCGCGCGCCACCACGGCGCTGGCAGCGGCATTGAAGGCAAAAGGAATCACGCTATGAACCCACAGCAGCAATTTGGCCGGCGCGTGGCGCACCTGCTCAGCGAAGGCAGTGCGCAACTCGACGACGCCGTGCTGGCGCGGCTGCGGCACAGCCGCCAGCAGGCGGTGGCGGCGCGTCGGCGTGGTTTTCTCGCCGCCCTGCTGTCTGCGCCGCGTCGCTGGGCACTGCTCCCCGCGCTGCGTCCGGCGCTCACCGCGGCGTTGGTGCTGGCGGTGTTTCTGGCCGGCGACTATGTCAACTCCGAGCGCACGCTGGCGCGACAGGGTGAGGTGGAAACCGCCTTGCTCGCCGACGATCTGCCGATCGACGCGTATCTCGACCAAGGATTCCGGGCATGGCTGCAAAGCGACTCGCGCTCCTGAGTCTGGCGCTGGTGGCCGGCGTCGCCGCGGCCGGCGACGAGTGGTCCTCGCTCGCGCCGACCGAAAAGCGCGCGCTGGCGCCGCTCTCCGGCCAGTGGCGCCAGCTCGACGATGGCGAACGCCAAAAATGGCGTGGCGTGGTCGACCGCTTTGATACCCTCACCCCCGACGAACAGGCCCGCGTGCAGGGGCGCATGCGCAACTGGTCGAACCTCTCGCCCAGCGACCGCGCCCGCGCGCTGGAGCAATACCGTGCGCTGCGCACCATCCCGCCCGAGCGCCGCGAGTCGCTGCGCGACAAGTGGCAGGAATACCAGCAGCTCCCCCCTGAAGACCGCGCCCGGGCGCGCAAGCAGGCCAAGCGCAACAAAAAGGATCGCCCGTGAGCGAACGCCCCGTGGTTGAACTGGCCGGGCTGCGTCGGCGCCTGGCCGCCCTGGTCTATGAAGGCTTGCTGCTGGTCGGCGTGCTGGCGCTGCTCTACCTGGTTCCCAACCTGATCTACAGCATGATCGTCGAGGCGGCCCCCGCCGGCTGGTTTGGCTGGCTGCACATCCTCGTCGCGCTCGGCGCCTACTTCCTGTTCTACTGGTGCCGCAGCGGCCAAACGCTGGCCATGCAGACCTGGCGGATCCGGCTGGTGACGGCCGAGGAGGGCAAACCGGTGTCCTGGCGGCAGGGCTTGTTGCGTTACGCGCTGGCGTGGCCGTCTGTCTGCCTGTTTGGCGCCGGGCTGTGGTGGGCGCTGATCGACCGCGACCGCCAGTTTGCGCACGACCGGCTGGCGCGCACCGCCATCATCCTCCTGCCGGCCGGTCAGAAGATGGCGGCCTGAGCGGGCCCGACGGGCCGTCCGGATACGATCCGGCGGCAGGCAAGAACGCCGCGATGCGATCGACCCGAAGGTCGACGACGCAAGCCAGACCGCCGCCGCCCATCGCGCGACAGTGCACACGGACTGTGCTGCGGTCGCGGCTGGCCTGTGACGCAATCCATAAAAGCACTGCCCGTCATCGCAAGATGACGGGCAGTGTGTCAGGGGGTTTTTCCGCGGTCGGCAAGGCGCGGGTTGCGTCCTTGCGGGACCGGGGCGATCAGCGCTTGCGGGTTTGCATGAAGCGGTCGAAGTTGCCTTCGGTCACGCTATGCCACAGGTTCTGGTCGTCGCGGAACTTGACCATCGCTTCGTACAGTTTCTGGAAGTTGGGGTGCTCTGCGCTGGTCTCGGCGTACACTTCGAGCGCGGCCTTGTAGCAGGCGTCCATGACCTCTTTCGAGAACGGGCGCAGCTTGGCACCGCCGGCAACCAGGCGCTTGAGTGCGTCCGGGTTCTTGGCGTCGTACTTGGCCAGCATGTCCACGTTGGCTTCGGCAGCCGCGGCGGCGATGATGCTCTGGTATTCCTTGGGCAGGGCGTTGAACTTGTCGAGGCTGACGTACAGCGACAGGTTCGGGCCGCCTTCCCACCAGCCCGGGTAGTAGTAGTACTGGGCGACTTTCTGGAAGCCGAGCTTCTCGTCGTCGTAGGGGCCGATCCATTCGGCGGCGTCGATGGTGCCTTTCTCGAGCGACGGATAGATGTCGGCGCCCGGAATCTGCTGAGGGACGGCGCCGAGCTTGGAGAGCACCTTGCCGGCGAAGCCGCCGACGCGGATCTTGAGGCCTTCGATGTCCTTGACCGTGTTGATTTCCTTGCGGAACCAGCCACCCATCTGGGCGCCGGTGTTGCCGCAGGGGAAGGGCATGATGTTGTAGGTGGCGAAGAATTCGCGAATCAGTTCGCCGCCGCCGCCGTGCATGAACCAAGCGTTGAATTCACGTGCGTTCAGGCCGAAGGGGATGGTGGTGTCGAGGGCGAAGGCGGGGTCTTTGCCGAAGAAATAGTAACTGGCGGTGTGGCCGCATTCGACGGTGCCGTCCTTGACCGCGTCCATGACCGAGAACGCCGGGACGATCTCGCCGCCGGCGAAAACGCGGATCTGGAACTTGCCGCCGGTGGCCGAGGCGACGCGATCGGCAAAGACTTCGGCAGCGCCGTAGATGGTGTCCAGGCTCTTCGGGAAGCTGGAGGCCAGACGCCATTCAATGGCAGGCAGTCCGGAGGCGACGGCCGGGGCTTGTGTCGGCTCGGGGCAATTTGCGGCTGCCGGGGCGGAGGCTTGTTCTTTTTGACCGCAGGCCGAAAGGGCCAGACCGGCGGCACCGATGGTTGCTCCTGCTACAAATTTACGACGTTCCATGAGTCTCCTCGCTTTTCTAGGACGGGTTTGCGTCAGTGTGTGGTGCGCCGATTATAGAAATCGCCACGCAGCACCAGAAATAGGGGTTTTCCCGCCAAGGCCCCGCATCTGTTGGTTGGGCCACAGTTATTGCCCGAACTGATTATTGACCTGCAACGGTCATGCGATCAATCAAAACCGATCCGCACTGTTTTGAGCCGCGCAGGTGCACGTCGGTGCCAACTGCCTGGATGCCGCGGAACATCTGCTTGAGATTGCCGGCGATGGTGATCTCCTCGACCGGATGCGCGATCCGCCCGCCTTCGACCCAGAAGCCGGCTGCGCCGCGCGAGTAGTCGCCGGTCACGTAGTTGACGCCGTGGCCGAGCAGCTCGGTCACGATCAGGCCGCGGCCCATGCGCCGCACCAGCGCGTCGAAGTCGTCGCTGCCCGGGGCGACGATGAGGTTGTGCGCGCCGCCGGCGTTGCCGGTGGTCTGCATGCCCAGCTTGCGCGCCGAATACACGCCGAGAAAGTAGCCCTGCAACTCGCCATCGACCACCACCTCGCGGTCGCGGGTCTGCACCCCGTCGTCGTCGAAGGGGCCGGAGGCCATGCCTTTTTTGAGGTAGGCGCGCTCCGACAGATTCACGCACGGGGCGAACACCGGCGTGCCGAGGCTGTCGAGGAGGAAGCTGGATTTGCGATACAGCGCACCGCCGCTGGCGGCGTACACAAAATTGCCGATCAGCCCGACCGCCAGCGGCGCTTCGAAGATGACCGGCACGTCGCAGGTGGGCACCCGGCGCGCGCCGAGGCGGGCAATGGCGCGCTCGGCGGCCTTGCGGCCGATGGCCTCGGGGCGCATCAACTCGGTGGCGTCGCGGCGGGTGTCGTACCAGAACTCGCGCTGCATGGCCTCGCCCTTGCCGGCGATGACCGAGCACGACACCGAGTGGCGCGAGGAGGCGAACCCGCCCATGAAGCCCAGGCTGTTGGCGGAGACGAATTGGGATTCCTGCGCCGACACGCTGGCGCCTTCGGAATTGGTGATGCGCGGGCTGTGGTCGAAGGCTGCCGCCTCGCATTCGCGCGCCAGCTCGATGGCCGATTCCACCGGCAGCGCCCACGGGTGGTGCAGGTCGAGATCGGGGAATTCGGTCGCCATCTGGTCGGCATCGGCCAGCCCGGCGGCGCTGTCGGCGGCGGTGAAGCGGGCGATCGACAGCGCGGCTTCGACCGTGGCCTTGAGCGCCGCGGGGGCGAAGTCGGAGGTGCTGGCGTAGCCGCGCTGCTGGCCCAGATAGACCGTGACGCCGACGCCCTTGTCGCGGTTGTATTCGATGGTGTCGACTTCGTTTTTGCGGACGCTCACCGAGGCGCCGAAGCCTTCGGAGACGTCGGTCTCGCAGGCGGTGGCGCCTTTGGCCTTGGCGTGGCGGAGGATGTCGCTGGCAATTTCGCGCAGTGCATCCTGCGTGTTGCTGAAACCTGAAGAAGACATGAAAGCTCGGCCGGGTCGCGGGAAAGCTATAATCTTAACCGTTTCAGCCAGCCGCCATCCGGAAATGACCGACCACGAACTGAGCCCGTACGACGAAGACGAAGCGCTGTACGCCGGGCCGAGCAAGACCCAGCGCAAGAAGGCGATGACTGCCTTGCAGGATCTGGGCCGGCAGTTGGTGGAACTGAACAAGGATCAGCTCGCCCGCGTACCTTTGCCCGAAGACCTGCTCGACGCGGTGCGCGACTGGCAACGCTTCAACAAGCACGAGGCGCGGCGGCGTCAGTTGCAATATATCGGACGGCTGATGCGCCACATCGACGCGGAGCCGATTCAGGCCGCGCTTGACGACATCAACGGCGTTTCGGCGGTCGAGGTGGCGCGCCAGCACCGGATCGAGCGCCAGCGCGAGCGCTTGATGGAAGACGAGGCGGTGCTGTTCGAAATCGCCGAAGCGCACCCCGGCGCCGACCTGCAACGCCTGCGCGTCCTGCGCCGCAATGCGGCCAAGGAACACGCTGCCAACAAGCCGCCGCGGGCCTATCGCGAGATCTTCCGCGTGCTGCGCGAGATCGACGAATCCACCCCAAACGAGTGAGCTGCCTGCATGCCTAAAGACACCCTCCGTATCGGTCTGGTCTCCATCAGCGATCGCGCCTCCAGCGGCGATTACGTCGACAAGGGCGTGCCGGCGCTGCGCGACTGGTTCGAGCGCGCGCTGACCTCGCCGTGGCAGATGGAGTCGCGCCTGATCCCCGACGAGCAGGCGGTGATCGAACGCACCCTGATCGAACTGTGCGACGTGGCCGGCTGCGATCTGGTGCTCACCACCGGCGGCACCGGCCCCGCGCCGCGCGACGTCACCCCCGAGGCCACGGTGGCCGTTGCCGACAAGGTGATGCCGGGTTTCGGCGAACAGATGCGCCAGATCAGCCTGCGTTTCGTGCCGACGGCAATCCTGTCGCGGCAGGTGGCGGTGATTCGCGGGCGCTGCCTGATCATCAACCTGCCGGGGCAGCCCAAGTCGATTCAGGAAACGCTGGAAGGCCTCAAGGATGCGGCGGGGGCGTCGGTGGTGGATGGCATCTTCGCCGCCGTGCCGTATTGCATCGACCTGATCGGCGGCCCCTATGTGGAAACCGACCCGGCCGTGGTCAAGGCCTTCCGGCCCAAGTCGGCGATCCGGCCGGAATGATCCGTGCCGGGATGTATAAAAGGCGTGCCGCGGCACGCCTTTTTGCTGACGCCGAGGAGATGTCGGGTACAGCAAACGCTGACTCACCCGGCGGGCAATCCGAAGTGATCCGGCCTGCACATGTAGATAGCAGACCGAATGGATTCGCTACTGGAATGCATTTGGCCAGTGTCCGGTCGGAATCTGGAGCAGTCTTTCGTCGGTAGGGCGCAATAACCGAAGGGCGTTGCGCCGGATGTTCCACCGAGGCATTATATAAACCCATTCGGCGCAATGCCCTTCGGTTATTGCGCTCTACGCGAGCTGGGGGCGGACAAGGGCTATCACGTGAAGGATTTCGTCGCGCACCTGCGCGAGCACGAAATTCGACCCCACAGCGCGCGCATCGACAATCGCAACACGCCGGGGCTCGATGGGAGAACGACATGAACCGAAGGCTATCGAATCAGCCAGCGAAAGCGAAAACGGGTCGAAGAGATATTAGGCTGGCTCAAGACGGTGGGCGGAATGAGAAAGAGCCGATTCATTGGTCAGGCGAAAACGCAGATGGCCGCTTTCATTTCCGGCGCGGCGTACAACTTGCTCAGGATTGCGAAATTGAGCAATTCGGGAGTAGCGGCATGAAAGGGCCGGGCCAATGGGGTGCTGCGGCATGTACCAATACCCGCTTCGGTCAATCGAGGCGAATTGAAAAGCTCAATCTCGCGGTGAAGTGGCCGTGGGATTCAAACAAAACCCCTTGGCCGGCACGTGGTCGCGTGGGTTTTGCATCGGCCTGTTAGGCCCCACAGAAAGCCCTGATGAAGCTCACTGCTGCGATAACCATTGAACCGAACGGTCCCTTGCATCTAGCGAGCATGTTCTCGATGCGCGAGATCGGCGCGATGGGTGAACTCTCGGCCGAAGAGAAGGCAGAGACATATCAGGACGGCACCGTTCCAACCATTCAGACAGTCGTTGACGGGGACCAAGTGGTCATTCGGTTTCACTGGGGCTTGGCGAAGAATCCAGTTGTACCTGGCCATACCTTTCCCGCAATCGCTAGCTTTACCATCGAAGTGACAAAGGAAGTTGAGGTCTTTGACCCCAAGAATGCCGCCCAGTATGGGGCGCTGAGAGAGCAGTATCGGCAGGCCGCCTACAAAGTTGCGAAGCGGCTTCTGTCCTTCTTCAGGTTCGAACTCCACAATCCCTTTACTTGGCCAATCGAGACCACAACTTTCAAGTCGTGGAAGTGGCTCGATGACCAACGCACAGAGATTCACGAGGATCCGAAGGGGGCGATCATGGCTCACTTCCCGGGCTTTCCATGGCCCGCCAACAGAGCCAAGCTAAGTAGTACTGCCCTGCCACGCTCACGCGAGCACGAGCTTGTGGCGGCAATGCAGCGAGACATTGAGCCGCATGTCAGTCGTCAACTGCAGGCCCAAGCGCAAGAGGCCATCTTCGAGAACCAGTACATGAAGGCAGTCCTGCTACTTGCAGTCACTTGCGAGGTCTCAATCAAGACGACGTTCTTCAAGGAGGGCAGCCCTGCGAGCGAGGCATACGACTTCCTCGAAGACAACAGGAAAGTCGAAGCGTCGCCAATCGATCTCATCCACAAGGTTGCGAAGCGCGCCTTCGGAACTAGCTTCAAGGAAGCAAACCCTGCGGGATTCGAGGCAATCGACCATCTCTTTCGGTGCAGAAACAAGGTCGCTCATAGAGCGCGCGCTGTCTACCGAACCAATGGCGAAGCGTTCCAGACCCTTGATCACCCTACGCTCATTGAGTGGTGGTACCGAGTCGATGAACTGCTAGCTTGGCTGCAAAGTGTGTCAACTGCTCCGGTCCCGCCAAACCCAGCGCAGGGTTCCTGAGCCGTGCGAGTGGGGCCTAACCCCTCGCTCAAGCGGAGCGTCAACGGCAGGGCTTGGCGCCCTGCCGTCGTCGCCCGCTTAGCTCAAACGTTAAACGTCAGCTTCGAACCGCCACCAGCCTCCCGCCAGAGACTTGCCAACGCCCATCAAGGCGTCTGCGACTTGATCGGAATGATCCGCTGATTGATCTTCACCCCCGGCGGCCCCTCCATGGCGAACTTGCCGGCCAGTTGGGCTTTGCGCTCCTCATTGCGCCACCACACCCGAAAACCCAGCAGTGCCGCGAGCACGAGGCCATACAGGATGGGCTGGGTGAGGTCGGACTTGACCAGCCACCAGTAGTGCATCACCCCCAGAATCGCGATCCCATACACCGAGCGGTGCAGCGCCTGCCAGCGGCGTCCGCCGAGGCGGCGCACCATCGCGTTGGTGCTGGTGACCGCCAGCGGGATCAGCAACACGAAGGCCGAGAAGCCGACCGTGATGTAGGGCCGCTTGAGCACGTCGAGCACGATCGCCGCGCCATCGAAAAACTGGTCGAGCACCACGTAGGTGAGGAAGTGGAGGAGTGCGTAGAAGAAGGTGAACAGCCCCAGCATGCGCCGCAGGCGGATGAGCCAGTGCCAGTGGGTGAGCTTGCGCAGCGGGGTGACCGCCAGCGTGATGAGCAGGAAGCGCAGGGTCCACTCGCCGGTGGCGTGGGTGATGGCCTCGATTGGGTTGGCGCCCAGCGCGTCGTCGAAAAAGCCTTTCACCAGCAGCCCCGCCGGCATCAGGCAGAGCAGGAACAGGAGGGCTTTGAGCGTCGAGATCTGGGGGGCGGTGAGATTGCGCACGTTCATGGCGGGACGGTTGAGGGCGGTGGTGGTCATCGACAGGGTCTCAGAACTGGGCGCGCAGGTCCATGCCGGCGTACAGCCCGGCCACCTGGTCGGCATAGCCGTTAAAGGGCAGGGTCTTGCGCTTGAGGAACTCGCCGATGCGCCGCTCCTTGGCCTGACTCCAGCGCGGATGGTCGACGTCCGGGTTAACGTTCGAATAGAAGCCGTACTCCGACGGCCCGGCGTCGTTCCACGCGGTGTTGGGCTGGGTGTCGGTGAGGCGGATGCGCACGATCGACTTGGCGCTCTTGAAGCCGTATTTCCACGGCACCACCAGCCGGACCGGCGCGCCGTTCTGGTTGGGCAGCACGTCGCCATACAAACCGACCGCCATCAGCGTGAGCGGATGCATGGCCTCGTCGAGGCGCAGCCCTTCCTTGTACGGCCAGTCGAGCACCGGCAGGCGGCTCATCACCGAGGGGTCGTACAGCGTGGTGAATTCCACGTATTTAGCGCTGCCCAGCGGGTCGACCTGCTTGAGCAGCGCGGCCAGCGGAAAGCCGACCCACGGCACCACCATCGACCACGCCTCGACGCAGCGCAGACGGTAGATGCGCTCTTCGAGCGGCGCGAGCTTGAGGATCTCGTCGATGTCGAAGGTGCGCGGCTTGCCGACCAGGCCGTCGACCGTCACCGTCCACGGCCGTGTCTTGAGTGCATGCGCGTTGCGCGCCGGATCGCGCTTGTCGGTGCCGAACTCGTAGTAATTGTTGTAGCTCACCACGTCTTTTCGCGGCGTGGGTTCTTCGAGCGTGCTCAGCGGGCTGGGGGCGATCGGGCCGGGCAGGCCGGCGGGGGCGGCGAACAGCGCGCCCGGCCCGCCCAGCGCCAGCGCCGCCGCGCCGGCCCCGGACAACTGCAGAAAACGCCGGCGTTCGGCATAGACCGCCGGCGGCGTGATCTCGGAGGGGCGAATGTCGTCGGGGCGTTTGATCAGCATGTCTGGATTCTTCCACGGTGAAGGTGTCGCATAAACAGACCGTTCAGGCCGGTGCATGCTTACACTCCGACCGCCGGGCAGCGCCGTGCGTTCCATGCCGCACTGGCACAGCCCGTGGCGCGCGGGGGAATTGAGCTAGAATCGACGGCTTGTTTCGACTGCCTGCCCAGGAACACCATGTCAGATTCCACCCCCAGCCACATCGACGACGTGCGCATTGCCGAAATCAAGGAGCTGGTCCCCCCGGCCCACGTCCTGCGCGAGTTTCCGGCCACCGAGCGCGCCTCGCAAACCGCCTTCGACGCGCGTCAGGCGCTGCATCGCATCCTCTACGGCGCCGACGACCGGCTGCTGGTGGTCATCGGCCCGTGTTCGATTCACGACTATGACGCGGCCATGGAATACGCCCGCCTGCTCAAGGAAGAGGCCGACCGCCACAAAAACGATCTGCTCATCGTGATGCGCGTGTACTTCGAAAAGCCGCGCACCACCGTCGGCTGGAAAGGGCTCATCAACGACCCCTATCTCGACAACAGCTTCAAGATCAACGAAGGCGTGCGCCTGGCGCGCAAGCTGCTGTGGGAAATCAACGAACTCGGCCTGCCCGCCGGCACCGAATTCCTCGACATGATCACCCCGCAATACATCGCCGACCTCATTAGCTGGGGCGCCATCGGCGCGCGCACCACCGAAAGCCAGGTGCACCGCGAGCTGGCCTCCGGCCTGTCGTGCCCGGTCGGCTTCAAGAACGGCACCGACGGCAATATCAAGATCGCCGTCGACGCCATCAAGGCCGCCCAGTCGCCGCATCACTTCCTGTCGGTGACCAAGGCCGGCCACTCGGCCATCGTCTCCACCCGCGGCAACGAAGACTGCCACGTCATCCTGCGCGGCGGCAAAAGCACCAACTTCGACGCCGCCAGTGTCGACGCCGCTTGCAAGGAACTCGCCGCCAGCAGCGTCGCCGCCCGCGTGATGATCGACTTCTCCCACGCCAACAGCCGCAAGCAGCACCAGTTGCAGATCGAAGTGGCCGAAGATGTCGCCCGCCAGATGTCCGCCGGCGACGACCGCATCATCGGTGTGATGATCGAATCCCACCTCAAGGACGGCCGGCAGGACCTCAAACCCGGCGTCGAACTCGAATACGGCAAAAGCATCACCGACGCCTGCATCGGCTGGGACGACAGCGTCAAAACGCTCGACCTGCTCGCCGAAGCCGTGCGCAACCGGCGGGTGGAAAAAGCCAGCGCCTGAGCCGCACCGCCGCCGGCACGCCAGCCCGCCGCGTGCGGGCTTTTTCGTGCCGGCTGTTGCGCCCCGTGGCGGAGACAAGCCGTGACTCAGTCCGCGCAAACGAGGGCTGAGAGCGTGCCGAAATTTCGCGTGCCTGCAAGCCTTACTGACATCGGCTCGGGGCCATCGCGGTGATGCGCTGATAGCCCGAACCATCCGTCGAGTAGGCCTGAACCCAGGGTGAGCCGCGACCGGCCTGGCACGCATTGACCTCGGCGCGGCAGTCGCCACTCGCGCTGCACTGGGTATAACAGGCCTTGTTGCTGATGCCGCACACCTGGCCGGCCAGGTGGCACTGGTTGCCGGAATTGATCTGGTAATGGCGCGACGCGCCCCATGCGCGCCAGGTGACGACGTATCTGTAGGTTCCCTTCCCGTCACAGGTGGACAGGCTCTGTGTCATGCCGAGATTCACTCGGGGCACGGCTGCGACGACCGGGCCGGCGACACCCATCGCCACCGTCAGGCACAGCATGCCGATTCGCCAAGGCTTCATGTCGATCTCCTCAGAAGTTCCGAGGGCGCGGCCAGGGGTGGCTGGCACGATGGTCGTGGACTCGGTCGAGCCGGTACCTGCATGCGCTCAAGGTACCTGCTTGTACATCTAGCACACGCATGTACGACGATCCAGTGGCTGCGCGGGCAGGTTTGTCCACGGCCCCGAACGGCGCGCTTCGGCGATCTCATCGGGCAGTATTGGCATGCCGCTCGCTCTGCGCTCATGATGGATGCCGGTCCGACCGACAATCCGAGGTGCCGCAGATGAGTTCCGCCATGTTCCAGCGTTTGATTCACCCCGCGCACCAGAGGCGCTCAGCAAAGACCGTCGAGGTGTTCGGCTGGATTCTGTTGGCGGAGTCGCCGCTGCTGCTGTTTGCGCCCCATTTCGTGGCGACCGTGCTGCAACTGCCCGGGCTGAGTGAGCAGGCGGCGAACTACTTTCGACTCGTCGGCCTGCTGGTGGGCGGGTTGGGAATGTTGTATGTGGTCAGCGGGCGGCTCGATGCCGAGGGCTTTGTGTTCGCGTCGCTGCTCGACCGGCCGCTGGTGCCCTTCATCATGGCGGCGCTGTGGTATTTCGACATTGTGCCGGGACCGTTGGCGCTGTTGTTTGCGCTGTCGGACGGGGCGAGTTTTTTGTGGACCTTGTCGGCCTGGCGGGCCGAGCACAGGTCAGGCTGAGGACCTCCGGCGTCGCGCGCGTGGCGCCGTTTCCCGGCACACTATCGCCCCCATGACCCGCAAGATCATCCACTGCGATTGCGACTGTTTCTACGCCGCCATCGAGATGCGCGACAACCCGGCCTGGGTCGGGGTGCCGCTGGCGGTGGGCGGGCGGCCCGGGTCGCGCGGGGTGGTGGCGACCTGCAACTACGAGGCGCGGGCGTTCGGGGTGCGTTCGGCGATGCCGGTGGGGCGGGCCTTGCGCCTGTGTCCGGCGCTGGTGACGGTGCCGCCGGACTTTGCCCGCTACCGCGCCGCCTCGCGCCAGATTCTGGCCATCTACCGCGACTACACCGACAAGGTCGAACCGCTCTCGCTCGATGAGGCCTACCTGGACGTGACCGGCGTCGAGCGCTGCCAGGGCAGCGCCACGCTGATGGCGCAGGAGATTCGCGCGCGCATCGAGGCCGAGGTCGGCATCACCGCGTCGGCCGGCATCGCGCCCAACAAGTTCCTCGCCAAGATCGCCAGCGACTGGCGCAAGCCCAACGGGCAGTTCGTGATCCGGCCCGAGGAGGTGGATGGATTCGTGGTGGCCTTGCCGGTGAGCAAGCTGTTCGGCGTGGGCCGGGTCACGGCGGCCAGGCTGGAGCGTTTCGGCGTGCACACCTGCGGCGATCTGCGCGCCTGGTCGCTGGCCGATCTGATCGAGCGCTTCGGCAAGTTCGGGCGCAGCCTGCACCGGCTGTGCCGCGGCATCGACACCCGCGAGGTGGCGCCGTATCGGGCGCGAAAATCGCTGTCGGTGGAGACCACCTTCGCCGTCGACCTGCCCGATCTGGCCGCTTGCGCGGCGGCGCTGGGGCCGTTGCGCGAGGAGTTTCAGCGCCGTTTTGCGCGGCTCGACCCCGCGCCGCCGGTGCACAAGGCCTTCGTCAAGCTGCGGTTCGACGACTTCAGCCAGACCACTGCGGAGTGCGTGGCGAGCGTGCCCGACGATGCGCGCTGGCAGGCGCTGCTCGCCACCGCCCACGCCCGCAAGGCGCGGCCGGTGCGTCTGCTGGGGGTGGGGGTGCGCTTTGTCGAGGCCGCCGCTGCGCTACCGCCGCAGCCCGGTCTGTTCGATGCCGAGGCCGCCTCGCCGGGCTGAGCCGGACAACAAAAAGGCGGCCGCCCGGGCCGCCTTGGGGGTGCTGCGCGATAACGCTCAGCGGCGCATGCGCCGGGTCGATACGAGGCCGGCGCCGGCCACTGCGAGCAGGGCCAGCGTGGTCGGCTCGGGCACGTTCGCCTGCGGCAGGGCTTCGAGATTGGCGCTCGGGGCCGGCGCCTGATGCGCCACCTCGTTGAAGCCGGTGACCAGTCCGAGGGTGTCGCGGCTGCCGTTTGCGGCGAGGCGGCTGGTGGCGTCGCCGCTCGCGGTGGCCGCGTCGAAGAACAGATTGCCGACGCTGCCCGGGCTGCCGTTGGCGGTGAGGGTGAGGAGCAGGTTGCCCAGGCCCGGGTCGTAATGAAAGGCGGTGTCGAAGAGGATGTCCATCCGCGTGCCAAAGGGCACATTGGCACTCAGCGCGCCGCTATACACGGTGCTTGCGTCTGCGCCGATGTTGGCAAGGGCGCTGGCCGACAAACCGTCGGCCGCCGCGCTGGTGGTCGACAGCGAGAAGGTGAATTGGCCGGTCAGCGGCGTGCTGCTGCCGCCCGCAAACTGGGTGCGATAGAAGCTCAGCGTGGTGATGTCGAAAGCGCCGCCGAATGCGCTGGCGTTGTACACCTGCTGGTAGGTCGGCAGCCAGTACGTGCACCCGAAGGGAAAGCAATTGCCGGTGTTGGGCGTGGCGGTGCCGATCACCACCGCCTGCGCGCCCGAAGTGGCGCCGAGCAGTGCGGCAGTTGCGAGGAGGGTCTTGAAACGGTGGTGCATGGGGTCGGGCCTTGTGGCGGGCGCCATCGCTGGCGCGTGATCGGTCGGGCGGCGGCGCTTGCCTGCGTTGCACGCATGGACTGCTTTGTATCACCGCGCCGGCGGCGGTTGCGTGGATTCCGCCACACTGCATCCTCTGCGGCGGGCTGACTGCGGCGGGGTGTGCGGTTTTCCGCGTTCAGTCGAAGCGCAGCGGTGCGCTGACCTGGTCGATCAGCCGTGGGGCGACGGCCGGCGGCGGGCCCGGATCGACTGCGCCGAGTACCCGATGCAGCGGCGAATGCGCCACCGGCAGCGCGCGGGCGAGGCGTTTTTCAAGCGTGCCGGCGGCGAACACCAGCTGGCCGTAGGTGCTGTAGTGCGGCAGCTTGCGCGCCAGCGCGGCGATGTCGGCGGGGTCGATGGCGGCGAGGAGGCCGAGCGGCGGGCGGCGGTTGTCGGGGTCGAGCAGGACGAGCGCGTTGTCGGCCAGCGGGTAGTGCGCGCCGGCGAGGCGGGCCGCGGCCGCGTCGAGGCCTTGCGCGCCGGCGTTGAAGCGCCCGCGCAGCGTGGCCAGCGCGCGATTGTGCGTGCCCAGCACCCACGCCGCGGCGGTGTCGGGCAGGCGGTCGAGCTGGGCGTCGGTCAGCACGCGGACGTTGCCGAAACGCTGTTGCCATTGATCGGCGAGCGCCTGCCAGGCGGCGCGCTCGGCCGCCGGTGCGGCGGCGGGGAGGATCAGCCACTGCGTGGGCGCGCCGAACAGCCGCGCCAGCGAGGGCGGCTGCTCCGCCGGGTCGAGGCGGCGAAAGAGGTCGAACTGCGGGTCCACGTCCACGCGCAGCGGCGCGCGCGCAAAACGGTGCGTGAGCGTGGCTTCGCGCGCATCGAGGCGCAGCAGCAGGCGTTCGACGCCGCCGCCGTCGAGCTGCACCGCCACCGGCACGTTCAGCGGGTAGGGCGCCCCGGGCTGGCTCTGGCGCAGGGTCAGGCGCAGCCGGTGGCCGTCGGCGGTGGGCTGCACGTCGAGCCCGGCGATGACCAGTTGCGGCGCGCCGGGGGTGTCGCGCCAGCGTGGGTCGAGGGCGTCGCCGGACGCGGTGCTTTGCAGCGCGGCGGCCACCTCGTCGAAGCCGGCGGCGCTGAAGCGGTGGCGCTGCCACAGGGTTTGGAGCCCGGCGACGAAGGCCGCGTCGCCGATCTGGCGGCGCAGCATGTGAAACAGCATCAACGCCTTGCCGTAGCCGACGGCCTGCGTGGCGTCGCTGTGGCGGCTGCGAAAATCGCGCAGCGCGAGGTCGCGCCCGTCGGCGGCGAAGCTGGTGTAGCGCTCCAGCAGCTTGCGCCGGTATTCCGCCCCCCCGCCTTGCGCCTCCTGGATCAGATGGTCGGCCAGATAGGCGGTGAGCCCCTCCGACCAGTTGCCCGCGCGCGCGTCCACCCACACCCCGTTGCCCCACCAGTTGTGCAGGATTTCGTGCGGCAGCGCGCTGTGCAGGATGAAGGGCAGGCGCAGCACGCGCGACCCGAGCAGGGTGAAGCTGGGCATGCCGTAGCCGGTCTGCCAGCGGTTTTCGACCACCGCGAAGCGCGGGTAGGGGTAGGGGCCGATCAGCGCGCTGTAGAAATCGAGGTACTGCCCCATCACCGCCAGATAGCGTTCGGCCAGCGCCGGATCGTCGTCGAGCAGCCAGGTGTCGAGGGTGATTTCGCCGTGGGCGCGGGCGCTGCGGGTGAAGCGACCGGCCAGCAGGTAGATGTCGTCCTGCGGGGTGTCGGCCTGCCAGCGCCGGCCGTCGGCGCTGCGCCGGCCCTGGCTGATCGCCTGCCAGTCGGCGGGCAGCGCGACGCTGAGGCTGAAGGTGGCCGGTGTGTCACCAATCCACGCCACCCAGCCGCTGGCGCCGTCCAGATAGGCGCCGTCGGCGTCGAGCACGGCGCGCGGCATGCCGTGCTCGGCGCTGCGCGGCGCTGCCATGATGCGGCCGGAATAGCGTAGGCTGACGCTGCGGGTCGCTGCCGGCAGCTGCAGCCGGTAGTGGCGGAACTGGCCGCCGCGCGGGGCGTCCAAGCGTTCAAGCTGCGCGTCGTCGCTATGAAGCGTGAATGCGGCGCCGAGGCGCAGGTCGACGCTGCGCCCGAGCGCTGCGGGCAGGTGCAGCCGATCGGTCACGTGGATGCGGCCGGCGGCGGGGTCGAGCGACACCTGAAGATCGTGGTGCGGCAGCGTTGGCGCGGCGCTGGCGAGGCCCGCAAACAAGGCCAGACACAGCGCCTGCGAGATGCGACGCATGAAAACAACAAGCGGATCAACAAGCGTGGAAAGCATGGACATGACGCAGAACAAAAGTCTCCTGAAAAACGGCTTCGGTGCGCTGATGCTGGTGCTGGCCGGCTGTATTCCTGCACTGGCCGACGTGGCGACGCGCGCCATCGACCCGCCGGTGCTGCAGGTGGCACAGACGCCGCGGCTGCAGCAGATTCTGGCCGACTTGCCCGATGATCGCATTGTTTTCGTCGGCGAGTCGCATCACCGCTTCGAGCATCACCTGGTGCAGCTCGAAACGCTCAAGTTCCTGCACCGGCGCTACGGTGACGTGGCGGTGGGGGTCGAGTGGTTCCAGTTCCCGGCGCAGGGCGCGCTCGACGACTACCTCGCCGGCGCCATCAGCGAAGCGCAGATGCTCGAGCGCAGCGCCTACTTCGACCGCTGGCGCTTCGACTACCGGCTGTACCGCCCGATCATCAACTACGCGCGCGACAACGGCCTGCCCATCGTCGCCCTCAACGCGCCCGAGGCGCTGACCCGCAAGATCGGCCGCGGCGGGCTGGCCAGCCTGTCGCCAGACGAGCGCGCCCAGCTGCCGGCCGACTATGCCGCGCCCGGCGCCGCCTACACCGCGCGGGTGCGCGAGGCCTTCGACGCCCACCCGCCGGAGGAGCGCAACTTCGAGCATTTCCTGGCAGTGATGCAGACCTGGGACGAGACCATGGCCGCGCGCGCCGCCGCGCATCTGGCGGCGCACCCCGGCCGGCGGATGGTGGTCTTTGCCGGCAACGGCCACGTCATGTTCGGCGACGGCATCCCCGACCGGCTGGCGCGGCGCACCGGCGTGCGCGGCACGCGGATCGTGCTCGGCGCCGATCTGGCCGGGGTGGACGGGGTGGCCGATTTCGTCGTGCTGCCCGCCACGCAGGATCTTCCGCCGGCCGGGCTGCTGGGCGCCTTCCTCGAACCCGGCGAGGGCGGATCGCGGATCGCCGGGCTGGCCGCGGGCAGCGCGTTGGAGAAGGCCGGACTGCGCAAGGACGACGTGCTGGTGGCGATCGACGATGTGGCGACGCCGGATTTTGCCGCGCTCAAAGTGCAGCTGCTCGACCGCGCGCCCGGCGACACCGTCTCGGTGCGTTACCGGCGCGACGCTTGGCTGGGGCGCGCGCGCGAGGGTGAGGTTGCGGTCACGCTCGGCGGCGCGCCCGCGCCGGGTCACCCCTGAGCGCAGGCGCGCGGCGCGGTGCTGGCGTTCTCGCAGGTCGTCAAACGCTACGCCCAGCCCGGCGGTGACGTCACCGTGCTGGCGGGCGTCGATCTTGCCGTCGCGCCGGGCGAGGCGGTCGCCCTGCTTGGCGAGAGCGGCAGCGGCAAGAGCACCCTGCTACACCTGGCCGCCGGGCTGGACGTCCCCGACGCCGGCACCGTGCGCGTCGCCGGGCAGAATCTGGCGGGCATGGACGAGCGTGCGCTGGCGGCGCTGCGGCGTGGCACGGTGAGCCTCGTGTTCCAGCAATTCCACCTTGTCGGCACCCTCAGCGTGGCCGACAACATCCGCTTCCAGGCCGCGCTGTGCGGGCGCCTCGACGCCGCCTTCGAGGCCACGCTGATCGACCGCCTCGGCCTGCGCAGCCAGCTCGCCAAGCTGCCGCACCAGCTCTCCGGCGGCCAGCAGCAGCGCGTCGCCATCGCCCGCGCCTTGCTCCACCGACCGCCGCTGGTGCTCGCCGACGAGCCCACCGGCAATCTCGACGAACGCAGCAGCGGCGCGGTGATGGCGCTGTTTCGCGATCTGGTGGCCGAGGCCGGCAGCGCCCTGCTGATGGTCACCCACAGCCGCGCGATGGCCGCCGTGCTCGACCGCACGCTGTGGCTGCGCGACGGCCGCCTGCACGATGCGCCCGGCTGAGCGCGAGCGCCTCGGCGGGGTCGTCAAGGCGCTGCTGAGCCATTACTGGCGCCACCCGTGGCAAGCGGTCTTTCTGCTCGCCGGGCTGGTCGCCGGCGTCGCGCTGTGGTCGGCGGTGCAGATCATCAACAGCCACGCGCGCGCCAGCTACGCCGAAGCCGACGCGGTGCTCGGTGCGCAGACCCACCACTGGATTCGCGCCCGCGACGGTGCCGGGGTGGCGCTGGCCGACTACATTGCGCTGCGCCGTGGCGGCTTTCGGCAGGTGTTTCCGCTGGTGCAGGCACGGCTGAGCACTGCCGACAATGCGCCGCTGGCGCTCATCGCCACCGATCTGCTCGCGCTGCCGGCGGCGCTTGCCGGGGGCGACGTGCTGGGCGAGGCCGATCTCGACTGGCCGGCGCTCATCGAACCGCCCTACCAGGCGTGGTTTCCCGCCGATCTGGCGCAGGAGCTGGGCGTTGCCGCGGGGGACCGGCTGCGCCTGCGCGACGGCCGCGAACTGCCGCCGGCGGTGATCGCCACACGCGCGCAGCAGGGGCGGCAGGTGTTCATGGACGTCGGTGCCGCGCTGGCGCTGCTCGGTCGCGAGCGCTTTAGCGCGCTGGCGGTCGGGCCGATGGCGCCCGCAGCGCTCGCGCAGCTCAGCGCCGCCTTGCCGGCCGGGCTGCGCCTCGAAGCCAACCAGCAGCGCCTCGATCTCACCGAGCTCACCGCCAGCCTGCACACCCAGCTCACCGCGATGAGCCTGCTGTCTTTCGCGGTCGGGCTGTTCATCGTCTTCAACGCGGTGCGGTTTTCGCTGTGGTATCGCCGCCCCACGCTGCGTGCGCTGCGCCTGATGGGCGTCAGCGTGCGCGCGCTGGCGCAGGCCGTGGTGGCCGAGACGCTGGTGTGGAGCGTGCTCGGCAGCGTGCTCGGGGTGCTCGCCGGCTTGGTGCTCAGCCACGCCTTGTTGCCCAGCGTCAGCGCCAGCCTGCAGAATCTGTACGGCGCGGTGGTCGGCGCCGAGCTTGCGCTCGATCCGCTGACGCTGGCCGTCGCCTGGCTGCTGAGTCTGAGCGGGCTCGCTGTGGCGCTGGCGTGGCCCTTGTTGCTGCAGCTGCGCGGGGCCGTGTTGCCGGCAAGCAGCGCGGCGAGCGCAGTGGCGGCCGATGCGCGTGCGCGGCGCGGGCTGCTGCTCGGTGCCAGCGCGCTGGCCTTGGCGGCGGTGCTGATGTTCTGGCGCATGCGCTCGATCGTGGAAGGCTTTGTGCTTCTCGCGCTGGTGCTGTTTGCCGCGGCGTGGGCCTTGCCGCAGCTCCTCGCCGCCACGCACCGCCTGCTCGGGCGCGCGCTGGCCGGCGCGCCGCTGACCCGGCGCTGGATCGTCAGCGACGGGTGGGTGCAATTGCCCGCGCTGCGCACGGCGATGATGGCCCTGCTGCTGGCGCTGACCGCCAACCTCGGGGTCGAGACCCTGATCGGCAGTTTTCGCACCGCGCTGGCCGACTGGCTCGACCAGCGCATCGGCGCCGACCTCTACGTGAACAGTCCAGGGCTCGATGCGCCGCGCTTCGTCGCCGACCCGGCCCACGCCGGCTGGCTCGCCGCCGGCCATGCGCGCACCGGCGTGACCCTCCGCTGGCAGGGCCGGCCGACGCGGGTATACGGCCTCGATACCCGCGCGCCGGACATCGCCCGCCTGCCCCTAGCGGCGGCGCAGCCGGCGGCGGTCGCGCGCTGGTCGGGCGGCGACGGCAGCGCGCCGCGACTGATTCTGGCCAGCGAGCAGACCCATTATCTGGGCGGCTTGCGCCTGGGCGACACGCTGACGCTCACCACCGACGACGGTGCCATCGACTACACCGTCGCCGGCTTCTTCCACGACTACGGCAACGCCCACTACCAGTTCTACCTGCCGCGCGAGGCGCTCGCCCGCCACTGGCGCGACGCGCAACCGGCCGGGCTGGCGCTGTGGCTTGCGCCCGGCGCGGCGGTAGCAAGCGCCGAGGCTGCGCTGGTGGCGGCCGGCGTGCAGCCCGGCGAGTGGTTCGCGCAGGGCGACATCAAGCGCGTGTCGATGAAGATCTTCGAGCGCACCTTTGCGATGACCGCCGCGATGAACACGCTCACCCTGCTGGTGGCCGGCATCGCGCTGCTGACCGCGCTGCTCGCGATCCTCCACGAACGCCTGCCCGAGTTTGCCCAGTGGCGGGCGTTGGGCGTGACCCGGGGCGAGTTGCTGCGGGTGATCGCGGTGCCGCTGGCGCTGTTCGTCGGCGTGACCTGGCTGCTCGCGATTCCGCTCGGCGCGCTGCTGTCGTGGTTGCTGATTCACAAACTCAACGTAATCGCCTTTGGTTGGAGCATGCCGATGCTGTGGTCGCCGCTGCCGGCGCTCAAGCTCGGCGCGCTCAGCGCCGCGGTGGTGGCGCTGGCGCTGGCGGTGGTGACGACCCGGCTCACGCGTCGGCTGCCGCAAGCGATGGCGCAGCTCGGGAGCGCGCAATGAAGTGGCTTGCCCTTGCGTTGTGGGCGCTGCTCGCCGGCCCGGCTGCGGCGCAGGGCGACCCGTACCAGGTGCTGCGCGGTGCCGGCGCGGGCTACGCCGCGGTGGTGCCCGGCCGCGCGTTCAGCTTCCCGGCCGACCACCTGCCGCACCCCGGCCACCGCATCGAGTGGTGGTATGTCACCGCCAATCTCAAGGACGACGCGGGTCGCGACTGGGGGTTGCAATGGACGCTGTTCCGGCAGGCCATGCGTCCGGGCATCGACACCGGTGGCTGGCGCAGCCATCAGCTGTGGATGGCCCACGCGGCGATCACCACGCCGGACGGTCATCGCCATGCGCAACGCTTTGCGCGTGGCGGCATCGGGCAGGCCGGCGTGCGGCTGGAGAACGGCGGCTTTGCGGCGTGGCTGGACGACTGGTCGCTGACCGCCTCCGGCGCCGAGATGCTGCCCGGCCGCTTGCGCTTCACGGTCGGCGAGGCGCGTATCGACATGCGTCTGCACAGCGACCGGCCGTATGTGCTGCAAGGGGAAAATGGCTACAGCCGCAAATCCGCGCAAGGCCAGGCGAGCTACTACTACAGCCAGCCGCACATCGCGGTCAGCGGCAGTATCGTTCTCGACGGCCGGCCCATCCACCTCACCGGCCGCGGCTGGCTCGACCGCGAATGGAGCTCGCAGCCGCTGGCCGGCAATCAGCAGGGCTGGGACTGGTTCTCGCTGCACCTGGCCGACGGCCACGCGTTGATGCTCTATCGCCTGCGCCACGCCGACGGCGCGCACTGGCTCAGCGGCAGCTGGATCGCCCCCGATGGCAGCGCACGCACGCTGAGCGCCGACGAGATCGAGCTGCGCGTGCTCGACACCCGCCGCGTGCCCACGCCCACCGCCGACGATCCCGCCGCCACGCGCGATCTGCCGCTCAGCTGGCACGTGCGGCTGCCCCGGCTGAACCGCGAATGGAGCGTGCGCGCGCTGATCGACGATCAGTGGCTGGGCGGGCGCTTTCCGTACTGGGAGGGTGTGGTGCGGGTCGAGGGCGGGGGCGGCGGGGTCGGTTTCATGGAACTGACCGGCTACGAGTGAGGCGCGCCGTGGCCGCTCAGCGCTCGCGCCAGGCGCGGTCGAAGCTGGCGGTGATGGGGCGCAGCAGATATTCGACGAAGGTGCGCTCGCCGGTGCGCACAAACACCGACGCCATCATGCCGGGGACGACCTGCAGGCCGTTCAGCCGGGCGAGTTGATCTTCCGGCACTTCGACCCGGGTGAGGAAGAAACCCTGGCCGCTGCGTTGGTCTTCGATGATGTCGGCCGACAGGTAGGTGACCGTGCCGTCGAGCTCCGGCAGGGTGCGCTGATCGAAGGCCGAGAGCTTGATGCCGGCGCTCTGGCCGATGTGCACGCGGTCGACGTCCTGCGGGCTGACCCGTGCCTCGACGATCAGGCGGTCGTTGGCGGGCACGATTTCGAGCAGCACTTCGCCGGGCGTGACCACGCCGCCCACGGTGTGTACGCGCAGGTCGGTGACGGTGCCATCGACCGGCGAGCGCAGCTCGGTCTGTTCGAGCACGAAGCGGGCCGCGTCCATGCGCTGGAGATAGTCGTAGATGTCGGTCTGGACCTTGCGCAGCTCTTCGGTCACCTCTTCGTGAAAGGTCTTTTCGATCTGGAATTTCTGCAATTCCTTCTCGCCGATCAGCGAGCGGGCGGCGGCGATTTCGGAGACGTGCTCAGCGCGTTCGCCCTGCACCCGGGCGATTTCGCGCTCGAGATTGCGGTACTTGGTTTTTTCAACCATCCCCTTGGCCATCAAGCCGTCGAGGCCGGCTTTTTCGGTCTGCAGGCTGTCGAGTTGCGCTTCCTTGGCATTGCGTTGTCCGGCCAGGCCGTAGATCTCGCTTTTCTTGGCCCCGATCTGCTTGTCGAGAATGCTCAGCTGGCCCGCCAGCGAGGCCTTGCGCGCCTGAAATTGGGATTCCTGCGCTTCGAGCACTTCAGCGGTGGCGGGCTCGTCCCTGCGCGCCAGCAGCTCGGCCGGCCAGGTGATCGACTCGGCCTGATCGCGCTCCGCAGCGAGCCGGGATTGCAGCGCCAGCGCCGCGTCGTACTGGGTCTGCAGCACGCCCTGCGAGGCGCCGGCGCGGGTCTCGTCGAGGCGCACCAGCACGTCGCCGGCGCGGACCTGCGCGCCGTCGCGCACAAGAATCTCCTTGACCACTCCGCCTTCCTGGTGCTGGATGCGCTTGCGGTTGCTGTCGACCTTGACCATCCCGGTGGCCACCACCGCGCTCGACAGCGGCGCCAGCCAGGACCACAGCAGCACCACCCCGAAGGTGGCGGCGAGGATCAGCAAGCCGATGCGTTGCCAGCGGCGGATCTGCGCGGTGGCCTGCCGTTCGCCGATGACCATGCCGTCGATGGGGTGTGCGCTGACGATGTCAGACATGGCTGGCTCCGGTGGTTTCCGCCGCGGGCTTGGCGACGACCCGGCGCGTGATCTGCGGCATCACCTCGGCGGTGGGGCCCATGCCCGCAATCTGACCGCGCTGGACCACCATCAACTGGTCGGTGCCGCCGAGAACGGCGGGGCGGTGGGCGATGACGATGACGGTGCGCCCGCCGCTGCGCAGCGCATCCATGGCCTGACGGACCGCGCTTTCGCCTTCGGCGTCGAGGTTCGAGGTCGGCTCGTCGAGCACGATCAGCGCCGGGCGGCCATAGAAGGCGCGCGCCAGACCGATGCGCTGGCGTTGGCCGCCGGAGAGATTGAAGCCGCCCGGGCCGATTTCGGTGTCGTAACCCTGCGGGAGCTCGAGAATGACCTGATGGGCGCCGGCCAGCTGCGCCGCGTCGACGGTGGCCTGCGGGTCGATCTTTCCAAAACGGGCGATGTTCTCGGCAACCGTGCCGGGAAACAGCTCGATGTCCTGCGGCAGATAGCCGATGTGCGGCCCCACATCCTCGCGCGTCCAGTCGGCGATGTTGACGCCGTCGAGGCGAACCACGCCGGTCATCGGCCGCCATACGCCGACCGCCAGCCGCGCGAGGGTGGACTTGCCTGCGGCGCTGGGGCCGGTGATGCCCAGGCAGGTGCCGGCATCGAGCGCGAAGTTGAGGTCTCGCACGGTGGCTTTGCGCGCCTCGGGCGGGCCGCCGATGACCGCCTCGAAGCGCAGCGCGCCCTTGGGGGCGGGCAGCGGCATGGCGTCGTTTTCGTCCGCGCTGTCGCCGAATTCCCGTTCCAGGCGCCGATGCGCCTGCCGGGCGTGCAGGAAACCGCGCCAGCCCCCAATGGCTGCCTCGACCGGCGCGAGCCCGCGCCCCATGATGATCGATGCGGCAATCATCACGCCGGCGGTGGTTTCTTCCTGAATCACCAGCCACGCGCCGATCCCCAGAATCGCGATCTGGAGCAGAAAGCGCGTGGCCTTGGCGATGGCCGCGACGTTGCCGGCGCGATCGCTGGCCACGCCCTGCAGCCCCAGCCCGAGGTCGTGGCGTTTGCGCCAGATGGCGGTCAGCCCCGGGAGCATGCCCATGGCCCGTACCGCTTCGGCGTTGCGCGCGCTCAGCTCGGCGAAGCGGGTGCTCGCCGCCAGCTCGCCGCCTGCTTCGGCCAGCGGCGCGCGGGTGCTGCGCTCGTTCCACAGGCCAAGTGCAAACAGCACGATGGCGCCAACCAGCGCGACGTGGCCGAGCAGCGGGTGCAGCAGATACACCAGCGCGACGTAGATCGGCATCCACGGTGCGTCGAGCAGGCTCAGGATCTGGGCGCCGGTGAGGAAGCCGCGCAAGGTGTCGAGGTCGCGCAGCGCCTCGCCGTTGCGTCCGGCGGCCAGCGTGCGCGTGAACACCTGGCCCGACAACTGGGCGTCGAAGCGCGCGCCCATTCGCACCAGCAGGCGCGAGCGCACCACTTCGAGCGCGGCCAGGGTGATCAGGCATGCCGCGGCAAAGAGGGTCAGGAACAGCAGCGTTGACTCGCTGCGCGAGGCCAGCACCCGGTCGTACACCTGGAGCATGTAGATCGAGGAGGTCAGCATCAGCAGGTTGATGAAGAAGCTGAAAAAGGTGATCTGGCGCAGGGTTGCCCGTGCGCCGTCCATGGCGCGGCGGAAGGGCGAGTCGATTTTTGCAGCGGGGGCGGCGGACATGTCCTGATTCCACTAAGGCGGGGCCGGCGGGGCGATCCCCATCAAATGCGGGATGCCCCGCACGGGCGGGGCATCTTGCCGGGGCAGGTCAGCCGGCGCGTTTGCGCCGGCTCAGCGCGGCGCCAACGCCGGCCAGCCCGAGCAGGGCCAGGGTGCCGGGCTCGGGGAGCCCCACCGGCGGCTGGTTGAGCGTGCCCAGCACGGTGAGGGAAAAGCCCGGGTCTGCGCCGGTCCAGTCTTCGTTGTCCGCGGAACGGTAGTAGCCGAGGCCGCCGGGGTCGTTGCCTTCCAGCCAGTACCAGACGTCGAGCTCGTTGCCGATCGACAACAGATAGTTGCCGGCTGCCAGTGCAATCGGCGTGGCAAAGGTGATTGAGAATTTGTCGACCGGATCGATAAAGATGTTCGTGATGTTCGTGGTGCTGGCGACAACCGGTGCGTCGCAGGTCGTGGCGGAGTTACTGAGGTAATCGCATTCGAACACTGGCACGGCATTGGCCGACAGGTCGTTGAACAGGCGGATGTAGAAACCGGTGGTATCGCGTCCGCCGCCCGGCAACTCGAGGGTTTGCGACCCCCACCATTCCAGACCGGTGACCGTGCCGCTGTTGCTCATGGCGAAGGTGTCACCATTGTGATAGCCGAAGGTGACGGTGGATTCGTAGTCGATGCCGCCATCGACCGGTGCCTGCGAAGCGATCACCGCGGCCGAGGCCGGGGCAGCCAGCAGCGCACAAACGGTGGCAAGGGTGGCAGTGAGGCCGAAGTGGGCCGGGGTGTGTGTTGCTACGCGGGACATGACGCCTCCGGAAGAGTGTTTTTGTGAGCAGAGCAATAATCGCGCCACAAAAAAAATACCTTAAAAATCAATCGTGTCTGGCCGGTTTGCGGCGCAAGCGTCAACTATGTCGACACTTGCGCCGGAGCCGCACCCTTACGGGATGTTGTTTGGATCGTTCTGGGGTACCCCGATCGGCGGGAACTCGAACTCGACCCAGTCGACCAGGAAGTCGCTGCCGTGCAGCGTTCCCGATCCGTCGGTGTAGGCCGGGGTGTCGAAGTTCCCACTGGCATCGGTATATCCGCCAAACATGAAGTTGGTTCCATCATAAGCACCGGCGCTCAACTCGACCGCGAAAAATTCCGCAGACGTGGCCAGACTGACGGTGTGGTCTCCCGTGGAGGAACTCGCGCTGAAGGTGGTTTCCCCCACCACGTTGCCGGCCGCGTCGAACACCTGCAGACGGCCGCTTTCGGCATGCACTGTTCCGTCGTCGTTGAGGTAGAAACGGGATACGTCAACAGTGACCTTGTTGGCACCCTGATCGAGCTCGAAGCGCAGCGCCTCTTTGCCGTCGATCTCCTGATACACGCTGGTGGTGGCCATCGACCGGCCGCTGACGCCAAGATCGCCACCGAAGTGGTCGGCCCCGGCCAGCGTGGTCGGGCTGCCGCGGCCGAAGTCCACCGCGCTCCATGCCTCGTTGGCGTCGGTGACGTCGGCCTTGTGGACGATGCCGGTAACGTGCTCGCCTTGTGTCCAGGCATCTTCGATTGCCGTCCGGTCGCGTGAGCTGACCCGGACCGGGGCGTCGCCGATGCGCACGATCTCGGGCGGCGAAACCGCTTCGACCGAAACGGCCTGCGTGCCCGCGTCGGCGTGGGTGCCGTCCTCGTCGTCCAGACTGACCGAGACGGTGTAGTCCCCCGCGCTTGCGTAGTCGTGGGTCACATCCCCGCCGCTGGCAACCGTCTCGCTGTTGCCGTCACCCCAGTCGATGGTGTAGCTGGTGACGGTGTCGGTGCCCGGATCGGTGATGGCCCCGAGGTTGAGCGTGTAGGTCGAACCGAGCACCACCGAAGCAGCGCCGGACAGGGCGATGGTGGGTGCCACGTTATTGACCGTGACGGCGTGGGTGCTGGTGCTGCTGCCGCCGTCCTCGTCGGAGACGGTGACGGAGATGGTGCGGGCGGTGGCGTTGGTCGGGCCGTCTTCGTCATCGGCGAAGACGTGATCGACGCTGCCGCTCAAGGCGGCCAGTTCGGCCGCGGTGAGCATCTGCACGGCCGAGCCGTCGCCCCAGTCGATGTCATAGGACAGGGTGTCTGCACTGCCGGCCGGATCGGTGCCGGCGATGCTGAGGCTGAAGGTGTCGCCCTCGTTCATGCTCGCCGCGCCGCCGAGCGTGGCGCTCGGGGCCACGTTGTTGACGGTGACGGCCTGCGTGCCGAGCACGAAGGTACCGTCCTCGTCGGTGACCGACACGGTGATGGTCCGGCTGGCGTCGCCATCGGCGTAGGTGTGGGTGAAGCTGCCGGCGGCCGACGCCCATTGCGCCGGGGAGAGCGCATCGGTGCTGCCGTCGCCCCAGTCGATGGTGTAGCCGGTGGGGGTGTCGGTGCCCGGATCGCTCAGTGCGCCGACGCTGAGGGTGTAGGTGCTGCCCTCATCGACCGCGGCGGGGCCGCTGACGGTGGCGCTGGGCGCGACGTTGTTGACCGTGACGGTGAAGCTGTCGGTGGCGCTCTCGCCGGCCGCGTCGGTGAGGGTGACGGTGACCGTATGGGTCGCGTCGCCGTCGGCATAGGTGTGGTTCAGGCCGAGGCTCTTGACCAGCGTGGTGCCGGTTTCGAGCGCGCTGCCGTCGCCGTAGTCGATGCTGTAGCTCCAGCCCGGCGCGTCGTTGTCCTCGCCGTCGCTGAAGGCGATGGTCCGGGTAAAGGTGTCGCCCTCGGCGAGCGTCGCGTCGGCGCCGGCCTCGAAGGCCAGCGTGGCGCTCGGAGCGGTCACCTCGACGCTGGCGCTGCCGGCATTGGCGTGGTTGCCGTCCTCGTCGGTGAGGCTGACGCTGACGGTGTAGTTGCCGGTGCCGGCGTAGTCGTGGGTCACATCCCCGCCGCTGGCAACCGTCTCGCTGTTGCCGTCACCCCAGTCGATGGTGTAGCTGGTGACGGTGTCGGTGCCCGGATCGGTGATGGCACCGAGGTTGAGCGTGTAGGTCGAACCGAGCACCACCGAAGCGGCGCCGGACACGGCGATGGTCGGCGCCACGTTATTGACCGTGACGGCGTGGGTGCTCGTGCTGCTGCCGCCGTCCTCGTCGGAGACGGTGACGGAGATGGTGCGGGCGGTGGCGTTGGTCGGGCCGTCTTCGTCATCGGCGAAGACGTGATCGACGCTGCCGCTCAAGGCGGCCAGTTCGGCCGCGGTGAGCATCTGCACAGCCGAGCCGTCGCCCCAGTCGATGGTGTAGGAGAGCGTATCGGCGCTGCCGGCCGGATCGGTGCCGGCGATGCTGAGGCTGAAGGTGTCGCCCTCATTCATGCTCGCCGCGCCGCCGAGCGTGGCGCTCGGGGCCACGTTGTTGACGGTGAGGTTCTTGGTGCCGGCGACGAAGCTGCCGTCCTCATCGCTGATGGTCAGCGTGATGGTCGGGGTGGCATCGCCATCGGCATAGACATGGTCGATGCTGCCGGCCAGGGCGGCGAACTCGGCCGGGGTGAAAGTCTCGACATTGCCGTCGCCCCAGTTGAGGCTGTAGCCGGTGGCGGTATCGGTACCCGGATCGACCAGCGTGCCGAGGTTGAGCGTGTAGGTGCTGCCCTCATCGACCGCATCGGCGCCGGAGAGCGCCAGCGTGGGTGCCACGTTATTGACCGTGACGGCGTGGGTGCTGGTGCTGCTGCCGCCGTCCTCGTCGGAGACGGTGACGGAGATGGTGCGGGTGGTAGCGTTGGTCGGGCCGTCCTCGTCGTCGGCGAAGACGTGATCGACGCTGCCACCCAGACCAGCCAGTTGCGCGGCGGTGACGGTTTGCACGGCCGAGCCGTCACCCCAGTCGATGTCATAGGACAGGGTGTCTGCACTGCCGGCCGGATCGGTGCCGGCGATGCTGAGGCTGAAGGTGTCGCCCTCGTTCATGCTCGCCGCGCCGCCGAGCGTGGCGCTCGGGGCTACGTTGTTGACGGTGACGGCCTTGTTGCCGGCGTTGGTGTGGGTGCCGTCTTCGTCGATCAGGGTGACGAAGATGGTGTAGGCGGTGCCGCCGTTGCCACCGTCGGCATACACATGGTCGCGGCTGGCGTCGGACTGGATTTCGGCCGCGGTGAAGGTCTCCACCGTGCCGTCGCCCCAGTTGATCTGGTAGGTCTGGACGGTATCGACGCCCGGATCGGTGATGGCGCCGAGATTGAGGGTGTAGGTGCTGCCTTCATCGACGCTGTCGGCGCCGGAGAGCGCGATGGTCGGCGCGACGTTGGTGACGGTGATGTTGCGGCTGCCGGCAACGAGCCAGGTGCCGTCTTCATCGACCAGATCGACGGTGATGGTGCGCGCGGCGTTGCCGTCGGCATAGGTGTGGCTGACCTGGCGGTTGGCCGGCAGATCGGTGGCGTTGATTGTCTCGTCGGTGCCGTCGCCCCAGTGCACGATGTACTGCTGGACCGTGTCCATGCCGGGATCGTTCGGCACGTTCAAGGTCAATACGTAAGGCGAGCCTTCCGGTACCGAGCCCGCGCCGCCGAGGTTGATCGTCGGGGCGACGTTGTTGACGGCGACGTCGAAGCTGTCGCTGCCTTGCTGGCCGTCGTCGTCCACGGTGACGGTGACGGTGTAGTTGTTCGCGCCGTCGGCGTAGGTGTGGCCGATATTGAAGGCCGACACGCCGGCGCCGATGTTGCCGCCCGAGTTTGTGCCGTCGCCCCAATCCACGGTATAGCTGCGGCCGGCCGCGCCCTGGTCGGTGGGGTCGTTGAAGTTGATCGTCTTCTGGAAGAAATTGCCTTCATTGACACCGATGTCGGTGCCGGCATTGACGGTGATGACTTCTGCCGGCGCGGCGACGGTGATGGCCTTGCTGCCGGCGTTGGCCCAGACGCCGTCCTCATCGACCAGCGTGACCGAGATGGTCTTGGGGCCGGTGTCGGCGTAGGTGTGGGTGAGGATGCCGTTGGCCGGCAGGTTGGCGGCGAGGTACACCTCCTCGGCCGTGCCGTCGCCCCAGTCGATGCGATACTCGGACACCGTGTCGGCGCCCGGGTCGACCGGGTTGTGCAGGTCGAGGGTATAGACCTCGTTTTGCACCACCGTCGTGTCGCCGGACATGCCGATGGTCGGCGCCACGTTGTTGACCACGACGGTGAAGCTGTCAACCTCGATGCTGTTGGGCTGGCCTTGCTGGTCATTCACGGTGACGGTGACGGTGTAGCTGCCGTTGTCGTCGAAGTAGTGGCTGATCGACGGGTTGGCCGAGCTGGTGGTGAACACCGTATCCGGCTTGCCGTCGCCCCAATTGACGGTGACCTGATGGCTTTCCGGGTCGGGGTCGCCAATCGTGATGGTGTGGTTGAACCAGATGCCCTCGCTCGCCGTGTCGTCGGCACCCGCCTCCAGACGCGGGCCGTCGTTTACGTTGGACAGGTTGATGTTGGTGAACACCGGCGTTGCGGCGAAGGCGATGCCGTCCGAACCGGTCCAGCGGAACTGGTCGAGGCCGAAGTAATCGACGTCGCCCTGATAGGTCAGATTGCCCGCCTGCAGGTCCGCAAGGCTGATTTCCTGCCCCGGAATCACGTCCACACCGCTCAGCTTGAGCGTGCCGTTGCCGGGCAGGGTGGTGATCTTGATCGCCTGCAGGGTCTGGCCGTCGGGGTCGTTGAAGCCGGCTTCGAACAAGGTGTTGTCGAGCACGATCACCGCTTCTTCCTGCCCATTCACGCTCACATCGGTGATCTCCGGCGCGGTGTTGCTGAAGCGCTGGAGGCGGATGTCGTAGCTGTCGCTGCCGCCGTCGGGGCTGCCGTCGCCATTGCCGTCACCGGAGTAGGTGTAACCCGTGTAGGCGACCACGAAGCCGCCGTCGGGCATCGCGGCGACCGAGGACTGATTCTGGTTGTGAGGCGTGTAGCTGTTGACCCGGGTTTCGTGGTCGATCGCTTGGCCGGCGGCGTTGTACTGCTGCATCCAAACGTCGTTGCTGGAGGACTGCGGCGAGGTGTCGGACCAGGTGATGACCCAGCCGCCGTTTTCCAGCGCGGCGATGTCGGGGTCGAATTGCGTGCTGCTAATGGTGGTGTTGACGCGGAACTCGGCGCCCACGGTGTTGCCGGCATCGTCGAAGCGCTGGGCGTAGATGCCGGTGGAGGAGAGATCCTGCCCCTCGGAGGCCCACACCACCACGAAGCCGCCCCCCTTGAGGGCGGCTACGCGCGGGGTGTCCTGCTGGTTGGTGATGTACGAGTTCGCCTGAAAATCCGCACCGGCAATGGCGTTTCCGCTCGCGTCGAAGACCTGACCGAACACGCCATTGCTGGCCCCATCGGTTTGATTGTCGGTCCATACCACCACGAAACCGCCGTTTGCCAGCCAAGTGATAGCGGGCTGGCTTTGATAGACGAAGGTGCTGCCCAGCGGCGGGTTGGCGCGCGTTTCCGCCTGCGTTTCGATGCCGTTGGCGTCGAAGCGACGGAAGAAGATGTCGGCGTACTCGGTGTTGCTGGCGCTGTAGGCATCGTGATACCACGCCACCGCGAAGCCGCCATCTGCGCTGGCCGTGATTGCCGGCTGGTACTGGTTGCTGCTGGTGGTGGTGTTGACGAGGAACTCGCTGCCCTGGGCGGTGCCGTCAGCGGCATAACGCTGGGCATACACCCCGGCACCGCTGCCGTCTTGATTGTCGGCGCGCCACACCACCACGAAACCGCCGCCGGTGAGGCCGATCACCTGCGGTTCGTACTGGTTGTTGGCGATGGTGGTGTTGACCCGGAATTCGCCACCCACCGGGTTGTCGTCCGCGTCATAGCGTTGGCCGTACACACCATAGGTGTTGGCGGCGTCCTGGTTATAGGAGCTCCACACCACGACGTAGCCACCATCGGCCAGTACGGCGACCGACGGTGTTTCCTGCGTGCTGGCGGTGGTGGTGTTGACCACCTTCTCCAGCCCGAGCGGTACCGCGCCGTCGACCTCGGGGGTGACGTTGATCTGCACCGTGCGCGCCTGCGAGGCGCCGCCATCCCCGTCGCTCACGCGAATCGAGATCGTGCGGGTGGCGATCGGGTTGGAGACGGTGTTGGCGTAGGTGAGGTTTTCGATGATCCGCTCGACCGCTTCGGCCGTGGCGTTGGCGTTGAACAGCACGGTCAGCTTGCTGCCGTTCTGGCCGTTGCTGAGGATCGTGCCGATGGCGGTGCCCTCAAAGCTCACCGTCAGGCCGGACACGCCGACCTGGCCGGTGCCGGCGCCCTGATCGCGGATGCCGAGCTGATCCTGGTTGTCCAGCCCTTGCAGACCGAGCTGGTCTTGCGCGCCGTAGTCGGTGATGTAGTTGATCTCGAGAATGCCGCCATCGAAGTCGGCCGAATCCGCGTCGAACAGGCCGACGCCCGGGTCGATCAGTTGCGGAATGGCATTGATGGTGTTTTCGGCAAAGGTGACGCTCGGGGTCACATCCACCAGCTGCGGATTGGCGCTGTGGGTGAAGTCTCCCGGGGCGCCGAACAGTTGCTGGTAGATGTTGTAGTTGTTGTTGCCGTAATCGTAGTCACGCCAGGCGACCACGAAGCTGCCATTGGCGAGGCCCTGCACGACCGGCAGATTGACGTTGCTGTTGTTGTCGAGGGTGTCGGCGCGCATGGCGTTGTCTACGCGCAGGCCGGCGGCGTCGAACTGTTGCACGAAGGCGCGGCTGTCGTCGTTCCAGGCCACCACAAAGCCGCCGGTGCTCAATGCGGAGACCGAGGGCTCGTACTCGTTGCCCACGGTGTCGGTGTTGACCCGGAACTCGCTACCGTTGACGGTGCCATCGGCGTTGTAGCGCTGGCCGAACACGCCCGCGGCGTTGCCATCCTGGCCGTCGGAACGCCACACCACGACGAAGCCGCCGTCAGTGAGCGTGGCGACGTCGGGCTCGTACTGGCTGCTCGCGGTATAGCTGTTGACCTGGAACTCGCTGCCGTTGACCGTGCCGTCGGCGTTGTAGCGCTGGCCGAAAACACCGTAGCTGTTGCCGTCCTGGTTATCGCTGCGCCATACGATCACGAAGCTGCCATCGGCGAAGCTGGAGATGGCCGGTGTGCCCTGATAGTACGTTTCAAAACCGGTGCTGGTGTTGACCTTGAACTCGGCCCCGATCTTTGCGCCCGTGGCATCGAAGCGTTGGGCATAGACGTCCTGATAAACACCGTCCTGATAGTAGCTGTGCCACGTCGCCACGAAGCCGCCGCCGGGCAGCGCCGCGATATCGGACTCGGTCTGGTCGTTGGCCGGGGTGGTGTTGATCTGGAACTCGCTGCCCACCGGTACGCCGTTGGCGTCAAAGCGCTGACCGTAGATGCCCCAGCCGCCGCCGTCCTGCAGGTAGGACTGCCAGCTCACCATGAAACCGCCGCCATCGAGGCGGGTCACCGCCGGGGTTTCCTGGTCGTTCGGGGTATAGGTGTTGATCTGGAATTCGCTGCCCACCGGTACGCCGTTGGCGTCGTAGCGCTGGCCGTAGATGCCTTCGCCCCAGCCGTCCTGGCCGGCCGAGGTCCACACGATAACGTAGCCGCCGTCATCGAGCTGGGTGATGGCGGGGCGGTCCTGCGTGGCCGGCTCATAGGTATTCACGCGTTCGTTGTCGAACAATGGCTGGGCGCCGTCGAAGTCGGGCGTGACGGTGATCTGCACGACTTTGGGCACACTGGTGCCGCCGGCGCCGTCATTGACGCTGATGCTGATGCTGCGGGTCGCCACGGGGGCCGACGCGGTATTGCCGTAGGTGAGGTTCTCGATCAGTGCCTCAACGGCCGTCGGGGTGGCCGCGGCGTTGAACTGGATCACCAGATCCTGGCCGTTGCTGCCGTCGCTGAGCACGGTGCCGATCTGCGTGCCGCCGAAGCTGACGCTGTTGCCGGAGAGGCTGATCTGGCCGGCGGCCGTACCCTGGTTGCGCACGCCGAGCTGGTCTTGCGCGCGGATGTCTTCGGGGAGCTGGGCGTAGCTGATGTCGCCATAACCCGAGATCACGCTGACCCACAGATGGCCGCCGTTGAAGTTGGCCGAGTCGGTGTCGATCAGGTTGACGCCCGGGTCGATGATCTGCGGGGTGGCGTTGACCACGGCCTCGTCGAAGCTGACCGCGGTGGTCACGTCGAGCAGTTCGGGTGCTTCGGAGCGGGTCAGGCTGCCGGCCGCGCCGAAGAGCTGGTGGAACACGCCGTAGGTGCTCGGCGTGCCGGCCTGCTCCTGGTTGTAGCCCGCCCATGCGATGACGAACTTGTCGCCACCGAGGGCTGCGATGTCGGGCTGGTATTGCCAGCTTGCGGTGGTGGTGTTGACCAGCATCGGCCCGTCGATCTTGTTGCCGGCGGCGTCGAACTTCTGCGCCAGCACGTCGTAGCTGCTGCCACCCAGCGCGTAGGAGCTGTCCCAGGTGACCACGAAGCTGCCGTCGTCGAGGCTCGATACGCGTGCATAGCTGCTGTAGTTGCCGGCGGTATCGACCGTCGACACTACGATCTCCGCGCCGACTTTGACACCGCTGGCATCGAAGCGCTGGGCATAGACGTTGTTGTTGTAGTGCCACACCGCGACGAAACCGCCGCCGGGCAGGCCGGCCACATCCGGGCCTTGCTGCGTGCCGGTGATGGTGGTGTTGACCGCAATGGCGCTGCCGGCTGGTGTGCCGCTGTTGTCAAAACGCTGGGCGACGATGCCGTAGCCGCTGGCGTCGCCGCTGGAGTCGGTCCAGATGGCGACGAAGCCGCCGCCGTCGAGGGCCGCCAGCTGGGGCTGATACTGGGTGCCGGAAACCTGCGTGTTGAGCGTGAATTCACTTCCCAGCGGTGTGCCGTTGGCGGCAAAGCGCTGGGCGAGCACGTCGGTTGAGTTGTCACTGTAATAAGCGATCACGAAGCTGCCGTCGGCCAGGCCAAGCACCGCCGGCTGGTACTGATTGCTCGTGGTCGTGGTGTTGACCAGGAACTCACCGCCAGTCGGTGCGCCGCTGGCATCGTAGCGCTGGGCGTATACGCCGGCGCCGCTGCCGTCCTGCGCGCTGTCGGCGCGCCAGGCGATGACGAAGCCGCCATCGACCAGGCCCCCGATGGCCGGCTCGTGCTGGCTGTTCAGGGTGTGGCTATTGACCTGGAACTCCGGTCCGATGGCCGCGCCATTGGCCGCGTAGCGCTGCGCGAAGACACCGTTCGCCGAGCCATCCTGACCGCCGTCCGAGACCCAGGTAATCACGTAGCCGCCGTCGTTGGGGCCGGACAGCCGAGCGACCGCCGGGGTCTGCTGGTTGCCGGCTTCAAAGCTGTTGCTCTGCGCTTCGCCAAACAGCGGTGCCGGCGCAGCCGGGTCGGCTTCGGCGGCGATGTTGACCTCGATATCCTGGAAACTGGTGGCGTTGGCGGCGTCGTAGACGCGCACGCGGATGTCGCGGCTGGGGTTGGGGCCGTCCGACAGGTTGCGGTAGCTGAGGTTTTCGATCAGCCGCTCAATGGCTTCGGCAGTGGCGCTGGCGTTGAAGGTGATCAGCAGGGTGGCGCCATTGGCGCCGTTGCTGGTGCCGTCCACGGTGCCGATGGTGACGCCGGCGTAGGTGACATTGCTGCCCGACAGGCCAATCTGGCTCACGCCGGTGCCCTGGTTGCGCACGGAGAGCTGGTCGTCGACGCGCCCCGTCGAGCTCACGTAGGACACGTTGAGACTGCCACCATTGAAGCCGTTGGCGCTGTTGTAGTCGAACTGAACCGCGTCATCGAGCAGCACGCCGGCCTGGGCCTGGCTTTCGGTGATGTTGCGGGTGGCTTCCAGATCGGTCAGCGCGATGGTGGGCGGGGTGTAGCTGTTCTGGATGCGGATCTGGACGTTGGGCACCTCGCTCGCGCCGCCGTCGCCGTCGAACAGGCGGAAGCCGACATAGCGGTCGGAGGTGTTGGCCGGCGGGGCGGTGTTGGCGTAGGTGATGTTCTCGAGCAGGGCGCGCACGGCCTCGGCGCTGGCGCTGGCGTTGAGCGCCACTTCGAGCAGGCTGGTGCCCGCGCCGCCGCCGCTGAAGGTGCCGATGACGGTGCCTTCGTAGGAGATATTGCTGCCCGAAACGCCGATCTGGGTCGCGCCGGTGCCCTGGTCGCGGATGCCGAGCGCTTCGGTGGCGGTCGCGCCGTTGAGCAGTTGCGCCACCAGCCGGCCGCCGGCGAAGTCGGTCGAGTCTGCGTCCATCACGCTGACGTCGTTGTCGATCACCTGCGCGTTGCCGGCGTAGCGTGCGTCGGCGGCGTTGTTGGTGAAGTAGACGATCGACTGCAGGTCGTCGAGCACCGGCGCCACGCTGCTGCGCGCCAGATCGGCCGGGTTGCCGAACAGTTGCTGCTTGATCTCGTAGCTGTTGTTGCCGCCCGCTGCCGAGGTGTCGTAGTCCGAATACACCACCACATAGTTGCCGCTGCCCAGATCGGCAATGGCGGGGTACTGTTCGACGCTGTTGGTCGGCGAGAGCAGCTTGCGCTCACCGTCGATGGCGTTGCCGCTGGCGTCGTATTCGCGGAGGTAGACGTCCTGCGTCGTGCCGCTGCCGGAGAGGTCGTAGCTGTTGTTATGCCAGGTCACCACGAAGCCGCCGGTGGACAGGCCGGTGACCTGCGGGTGGTACTGGTTGCCGACGGTGCTTTCGTTGATCTGGAATTCGGCGCCGACCGCCGCGCCCGTGGCGTCCAGCCGCTGCCCATACACGCCGTAGTTGCTGTTGCCTTCCTGCTCGGAGGCCCACACCACGATGTAGCCGCCATCGGCCAGCGCGGAGACTTCCGGCCCGTACTGGCCGTCGTTGTAGCTCTGATAACCGTCGGTGAAGGTGTTGACCTGGAAGCTTGCCCCAAACGTGCCGGCGCTGGCGTCGTACAGTCGCGCATACACGCCGTATTGGGAACCATCGTTTGCACCGCTGTCGGCCCAGGCAATGAGCAGATCGCCATTGGTCTGCGCCGCAATGGTGGGGACGTACTGTGCGCCGGTCTGGGCGGTGGCGCCGACCGTGCTGACCAGGGTTTCGCCGCCAACCAGACTGCCGTCATTCAGGTAGCGCTGCAGGTAGATGTCGTAGTTGCTGCCGCCGGGGTTGGATGTCGAGGCCCAGACCACCGCGAAGCCGCCGGTATAGGCCGCCACCGCATCGTGATACTGGTTGCTGGTGGTGTGCGTGTTGACCGTGAAGTTGGCGCCGGCCGGGGTGCCGCTGGCGTCGTAGCGCTGGGCCTGCACGCTGTAGCCGCTGCCATCGACGGCGCCGTCGCTGTTTTGCCAGGTGACGATGAAGCCACCGTCCGACAGGCCGGCAACGTGCGGCCAGTCCTGCTGGCTGGTGGTGTGACCGGTATTGACCAGGAACTCGTCGCCGACTGCGACGCCGCTGGCATCGAAGCGCTGGCCGTACACGCCGTCGCCCGAGCCGTCCTGACCGTTCGAGGCCCACACCACCACATAGCCGCCGCCCGCCAGATCGGCGACCTGCGGGGTGTTGGCGGTGCTGGGCGTGTAGGAGTTGACCCGCTCCTCGCCATGCACGGCCTGTGCGCCGTCGAGATCGAGCGTGACGTTGATGGCGATGGTGCTCGGCGCGCTCAGCCCGCCATCGCCATCCGATACGCGGACCGCGACGGTGCGCACCGGCTGCGGGTTGGTGGCGGTGGAGGCATAGGTGAGGTTCTGGATCACGGCCTCAACCGCGTCCGGCGTGGCGCTGGCGTTGAACAGCACGCTCAGGTTGCTGCCGTTGGTGCCGCCCGACAGCGTGCCGATGGCGACGCCGCCGAAGCTCACCGTGCTGCCCGATACGCCGATCTGGCCGGCGCTGTTGCCCTGATTGCGGATGCCGAGCTGGTCGGTGGCCTCGCCGTACTGAACGTAGTACAGATCGAGCCGGCCGCCGCCGAAATCGGCCGAGTCGGGATCGGTCAGGCTGACCGCCGGGTCGAGCAGCTGCGGGGCGGAGTTGACGTCGTTTTCGAAGTAGCTGACCGCGCTGGTTACATCGGTCAGCACCGGATTGGCGCTGCTGCGCGCCAGATCGACCGCGCTGCCGAACAGGTTCTGGTAGATCTCGTACGTGTTGTTGCCGCCGTCGGCGACATTGTTGTAGCCGGTGTAGGCGACCACGAAATTGCCGTTGCCGAGGTCGGCAATGGCTGGCAGATACTGCTGATTGCTGCCGGTACTGTTGTTGTCGGTGATCTTGCGTTCGCCGTCGATGGCGTTGCCGGCGGCGTCATATTCGCGGATGTAGGTGTCCTGATACGAGCCCGTGCCGGAGATGTCGTAGTTGTCGTTATGCCAGGTGACGACGAAGCCGCCCGTCGACAGCATGGTGATGTCGGCCTGATACTGCCCGCCGGTGGTGCTTTCGTTGATCTGGAACTCCCCGCCGAGCTTGGCGCCGCTGGCGTCGAAGCGCTGGCCGAACACGCCCCAGCCCGAGCCGTCCTGCCCGTTGGCCGGCCACACCACCACGAAGCTGCCGTCGGCGGCCATCGCCACCTTGGGCTCGTAGCCGAGCGAACCATTGCTCTGCTGGCCGGCGGTGGTGGTATTGACCAGGAAGGTGCCGCCGAAGGTGCCGCTGGCGGCGTTGTACAGACGGCCGAACACGCCGTCGCTGTTGCCGTCGTTGCCGCCATTGTCATTCCACACCACGACCATGTCGCCATTGGCGCGGGCGGCGATGTCGCCGTAGTACTGCTGGCTGGTTTGCGCGCTCGAAAGCCCCAGCGCGGTGCTGACGAGTTGCTCACCACCGACCTTGGCGCCGGCGTTGTCGAAGCGCTGGATGTAGATGTCCCAACTGCTGCCGCCAGTCTGGCTCGAAGACCACATCACCGCGAAGCCGCCGGTGTAGCCGGCGACCGGGCCGGCGTACTGGGTGCCGGAGGTGGTGGTGTTGACGACGAAATTGCTGCCTTGTGCCGTGCCGCTGGCGTCGAAGCGTTGCGCGATCACGCCGTAGCCCGAGCCGTCCACGCCCGTCTGGTCTTGCCACGTGACGACAAAGCCGCCGTCCGACAGGGCGGCGATGGTGGGCAGGTGTTGCGCGCCGTCAACCGCGTCGTTAATGCGGAACTCCGGTCCCATTGCGACGCCGTTGGCGGCAAAGCGCTGAGCGTAGATGCCATCGGAATTGGTGTCGTCCTGGCCGTAGGAATTCCAGACAATCACGTAGCTGCCGTCAGTGAGGACCGCGATTTCGGGGTTTTCCTGCGTGTTGCTGGTGTAGGTGTTGACCCGCTCGGCGACATGCACTTCGGGCACGCCATCGAGTTCCAGCGTGACGTTGATGGTGACGCTGCTCGACGCGCTGGCGCCGCCGTCGCCGTCGGAGACACGCAGCGCCACGCTGCGGGTCGCGGCCGGGCTTTGCGATGTGGACGCATAGGTGAGGTTCTGGATCAGCGCTTCGACCGCTTCGACGGTGGCGTTGGCGTTGAGCAGAATCGACAGGTTGCTGCCGTTGGCGCCGCCGGACAGTGTGCCGATGGCGATGCCGCCCCAACTGACGGTAGCGCCGGACAGCCCGATCTGGCCCGGCGCGTTACCCTGGTTGCGAACGGAGAGTTGATCGGTCGACTCGCCGAGGTAAGTGTAAAAAAGGTCGACAGTGCCGCCGTCGAAGTTGGCGGAATCAAGGTCGGTCAGGCTGACTGCGGGGTCGATGACCTGCCCGGCGGCGTTGACCGCGTTTTCACCGAAGGTGACCGTGCCGGTGAAATCGCCAAGCTCGGGATTGCTCTGGCGCGGCAGTTCGGTGATGTCGCCGAACAGGCGTTGCTTGATTTCGTAGGTGTTGTCGCCGCCGTTGGCCGCGGAGACGTAATCGGCATAGACGACCACGTAATTGCCGTTGCCCAGATCGGTGATGGCGGGCAGATATTCGGTGCTGTTGGTGGTCGAGGCGATTTTATCCTGCGCGCTCACCGCGGTGCCGCCCGCGTCGTATTCGCGAATGTAGACGTCACTCGTGGTGCCGGTGCCGGAGAGGTCGTAGTTGTCGTTGTACCAGGTCACCACGAAACCGCCGGTCGACAGGGCGGTGACATCGGGATGGTACTGGCTGCCGTTGGTGCTCTGGTTGATCAGGAACTCGGTGCCGTTCTTGCTGCCGTCGGCATTGAGCAACTGGGCGTACACGCCCCAGCCCGAGCCGTCCTGGCCGTTGGCAGACCACACCACCACCGATCCGCCGCCGGCCAGCGCAGCCACATTCGGGCCGTGTTCGCCGTTGGAATGACTCTGGCTGCCGGTGACGGTGGTGTTGACCAGGAAGGTGTCGCTGAAAACCCCCGCCGCGCTCACGGTGCGGGCGAACACGCCATCGGCGCTACTGTCGTTGGCAGAGCTGTCGTTCCACGCGATGACCAGGTCGCCATTGGGCTGGGCGGTGACGGCGGCGTGATATTGGTGGCCGGTCTGCGGATTGCTGGTGGAGGGGATGGTGCTGACCAGGGTTTCCGCGCCGACCGGGTTGCCGGCGGTGTCGTAGCGCTGCAGGTAGATGTCGTAGGTGTTGTTGCCGTTGTTGCCGTAAGAGGTCCACACCACGGCATAGCCGCTGTCATAGCCGACCACGCTGGTTTGGTACTGGGTACTGTTGGTGGTGGTATTGACCAGGGTGTTGGCGCCGGCCGGCGTGCCATCGGCGCCGTAACGTTGGGCATAGATTCCCTGGCTGCTGCTGTCCACCCCTTCCCAGGTGATGACGAAGCCGCCGTCGGCGAGGGCGGCGATGTCCGGGTTCGACTGATTGCCCGCAGTGTCGGTGTTGATCGCGAACTCAGCGCCGATCGGGATGCCCGATGCCGTAAAACGCTGGGCATAGATGCCATAGCTGTTGGCGGCGTCCTGCCCGTAGGAATGCCAGACGACGACATAGCTGCCATCGGCCAGGGTGGTGACCTTGGGTTCGGTCTGGTTTCCGGAGGTGTAGGTGTTGACCTGCTCTTCGCCGTAAATCTGCATTTTCGTCATCCCCTGTCGGTAGGCTGCGCCATGGTGTTGGCATCAGGGGCGGAAAAGCAAAATCGGTGCCGGTTTGTATCTTGCTGAAATTTATAAAAAAATCTTTCCTGGATGGCGTTCGGGTGTAAAGAATGTCGACGAATTACGATGCCTTAAATGCTTTTGTCATAATCGCAGGTGGTTTGTCCGGGTCATGCGCAGAGGGGGTTCAAGCGCTTCGGGCAGGGTGGCTGCCGCCCGGTGGGGCGCACTGCGCCGGTCGTTGGCGCAAACAAAATATGCCGAGTCCGACAAGTGCGGTGAGGGCGAGCCCCAGCGTGCCGGGTTCCGGCACGGCGTTGATGCGATCCGCCGGGGCAGCGCTCAGGGCCTGGATCTGCGGGGCTGCGCCGCTGAGCAGCGGGTCGAGCGGGAGGGCTGCGGTGGTCGTCGGCTGGTTGCGCGGTGCGTCGTTGCCGGGAGTTTGGTCGTCCGGGGTGGTGGCGGGCGGCGCGTCCGGAGCGTTGTCGGGGGCGGCGGTGTCTTGAGCGAGGCGCTCGTCGTCTGGCGTAGACGGGGTATTGGGCGTGCCGCCGTCGGGGGCGTTCGGGTCGGGGGGTGTATCGGCATTGTCGGCGCGTTGCGGCGCGTCGCCTGCGGGGGCGTCGGAATCGCCCGGCGCGTCTTGCGTGTCGCCGCCGGTGTTGCCATCGCTGCGACCCGGGTCGCCGGCGCTGCCGCCGCCCGCAACGCTGTCGCCTCCGCTGCGCCCACCGCTGACGCCACCGGAGGGGCCGTAGGCGATGCGTGTGGGGTCGGCGCTGGCGCCGCCGCCGGATGTCGAAGGTGTGCTCCGGGGGCGCGGTCGTGCGCCGGGGGCGCCGCTGCCGCCGGTGTGCGGAACGCCGCCGCTGGCGATGTCACCCGTGGCGGTGGCGGGCGGGGCGGTTTGCGGCGCGGTGTCGCCGAGCGCAAAGACGACGCCGGCCTGGGTGTCGAGCGCGACGGCCGGGGCCGGGCGCGGCGGGGTGTGGGCGGATAGCGTCAGCGGGCCGGCGCCGGCGTGGGCGGCCGGTTGGCGGATGGGGGTGTCGGGCACGTCGGTGCTCGGGTGCTTGCCGCCGTGTACCAGGAACAGGATCAGCGCGGCGCCCATGGGAATGGCCAGCCCGGCGATTGCCGCGATTGCAAGTGCTATCCGTTTTTTGTTCCGTCGTCCCACCATTTGCTCCTGTCCAGGTCTCCGCATTGATACTGAAAATGCGCACAGTGCAAGGATAGGGGCGCGGCGGCAGCCGGGTTGGAGTGTTGGTGGGTGAGTGTGACCTTTGTCGTAGGCGATCGGTGCGCTGGCGTGACGAATTCACGCTGCTGACGGGGCAGGCGTTAAGCTCGTCACGGTGCGTGCCGGCGGGTTTGTTTTCTACGCCATTGGTAATAGACGTGAGGTGCTGCTCCGGGCCCCCGCGCTATGCCCGGGCGGTGTGCGGACGGCGCACCACGGAAATCTGCCGTGCGCGCCGCCGCGCTGGACGGTACGCTTGTCGGCATCCGGCTGCGGCCAGCGTTCGGGATGGCGAATTAGGTGTTCAGCTAGGCCCTGCTCATGAGCGAGTGGAGGATCGGCGCCGGATGGTGATCGAAGTGACGCCTAATCCAGCAAGGAGCATCGCGTATGAGTGCGGTTCAGGTACGACCGCTACCAAGGTGAATGCCGGTTCATCAAACGCGCTGGCGAGCAGGGAGTCGGGCCCTGATACGACCACTGTCAGCACATTGGGCGTCGAATTGACTGCATCCCATAGCCCCCAGCCTCCACTGGTGTCGGTCACAACATCGAAGGCGAGTAGCGTGCCGGTCGATGAATCCCAACTGTAACGGCCGCGTTCGATACCGGGGCCTCCGTCGTTGTCCGCGATCCCGGATTCTGCGAGGATATACGTGCCATCGGCGAAAAAATTCGCGCTTACCGGCGCTTCGTTGGGGATCGTCCATGAACCAATTATCGTGCCGGGAAAATGGACAACCCGCGACGCTGTCAGCGGGGTCGTCGAAGAGGTGGCAAACGGGCTGCTGAAGATGCCCGAGTTTCCCGATACTTCGAATTTGACGGGACCGTCTTCGTCGTTCGCGATTCCCCAATTTCCATTGGTGTCGCCTGACGCGGTCGCTGCGATCAGTCCGTAGGTCGATCCGGGATTCCCATCCCACACATAGCTGCCCCACTCTACGCCGGTATGCGTGGGGTCGCCCGCGAAGTCGAGTCCGAGTATATAGCTTCCATCTTCACGGAAGGTTACGACGGTGTAACCGTCCGGGTCGTTTACGAGCCAGGAACCGACGATTGGCTGGATGGCGAGCGCTGGCGTTGCAACTGACATGCAGAGCAGAAAAGGCAGTGTTTTGCGTTTCATCGGTAACCTCTCCGGTGGGGACGAACTGCCACTGGCGGTTCGCCGTTCGTGCGAACGACGCTTCCGCCGAATTGTGGCGGCCATGTATGGTCAATCCACAATAGCATATGACCTTGTCGTTGCAAGGAGCGGAGTCCGCCCGGAAATCGGGGGCTTCCGGAGGCGGTGGGTTGGCCGGAGGAAGTGCGGTAAACCGCTGGGGTCGGGGCGCCGTCAACGAGCCGTCAGTTGCGCGTACAGCATCGGCAGCCGCGCGGGGAGCTCTTCGGGCTTGCGGATGACGGTGAAGCCGGCGGGGCCGAAGAGGTGGGGGAGGTAGCCTTCGCCTTCCTTGTCGATGGTGACGCAGAAGGGTTTGATGCCGGCGTTGCGCGCTTCGATCAGGCTCATGCGGGTGTCTTCGATGCCGTAGCGGCCGTCGTAGTGGTCGAGGTCGTTGGGCTTGCCGTCGGAGAGGATCAGCATCAGGCGCAGGGCGTTGGGTTGCCGGTCGAGGATGCGATGGGCCTGGCGGATGGCGGCGCCCATGCGGGTGTAGTAGCCGGGCTTGAGCGCGGCGATGCGGCCGCGGGTGGCGGCGCTGTGCTTTTCGCCGAAGGTCTTGATCTGGTGAAAGCGGATGTGCTCGCGGCGGCGCGAGGAGAAGCCGTAGAGCGCGAAGTTGTCGCCGGTGGCGCCGAGGGCTTCGGCGAACAGCATCAGGCTGTCGCGGATCACGTCGATCACGCGCGCGCTGTCGCTGACCCAGGCGTCGGTGGACAGCGACAGGTCGGCCAGCACCAGGCAGGCCAGGTCGCGCTCGCGGCGTTCGAGCTTGAGATAGTTGCCGTAGATGTTGTCGTTGTGGCCGGCGCGGCGGTCGGACCACGCGCGCACGCTGGCGTCGACGTCGAGCTCGCTGCCGTCGGGCTGGTTCTTGAGCCAGCGCCGCGAGGGGGTGAGCGATTCGAACTGGCCGCGGATGCGGCGCACCGGTTTGAGCAGCCGCTCGGGCACGGCGATGGGCGGCGCGTCGCGCGCTTCGAGCACGGTGAGGCTGCACTGGTTCTTCTTGAGCTGGCGCTTTTTCCAGTCCCACTCGGGCAGCAGGATGCCGCTTTCGAGCGGGATGTCGTCGGCCGCGGCGGAGGGCAGGTCGAGGTCGAAGCGCACGCGCGAGGCGATGGTCTTGTTGTCGCGCGCGATGGCCAGGCGGTCCATGTCGGCGGCGGCCTTGGCGACGTCCTGGTCGGGGTCCTCGTCCAGCCCGCGATTGACCTTGACGTACTCGGCGAAGGACATCAGCGATTCGGCGCGGAAGGGCAGGATGAAGCCGTCCTTGCCGTCGGGCGCGTCTTCGCGGCTGGCTTGCTGGCGCTTCTGGGTGACTTCGATGGATTCGCTGTCGGGTGGCTCCGGGTCGTCGTTGCGCGTGCTGTCGTCGTCGGGCCGGGTGCGGCGGTCGAGCTGCGCCGGCGAGGGGTAGAGCCACAGCGGCACCGGCTGCGGCGGGCGCTTGCTGGCGGGCAGCGCGGCGACGCTGCCGGGCTCGGCGAGCGCCTGACGGATGGCGCGTTCGACCGCGGCCTCATCCCGGGGCAGCTTGTCGATCGGCAGGCGCAGCGCGAGGCTGGCGTCGACCAGCCGGCGGTAGCGCGCGGCGAAGCCGGGGTAACGCGCGAGGGTCAGTGCGGTGGCGCGCTGGTTGGCGACGATCCACTCGCCGCGCACCTGCTCGCTGGCGGCGGCCTGGGCGATCAGCCACAGGTACAGGTCGCGGTTGGCGGCGCGTTCCGGGAACAGCGCCAGGCTGGGGGGCAGGTTCAGCGTTTCGGCGTCGCGGGTGGCGTGGGCGACGCGCTCTTCGACGTGGGCGATGCGCGCCAGCCAGCGGCGCCGGCCGCCGTGCTCGACTTCGGCGGCGGAGGCGACGCGCAGGCCGGGGTCGCCGCCCAGCGCGCGGAACAGCACCCCGGCGGTCTTCTCGATGTCTTCGAGGTGGACGATCGCGTCGGGGTAGTCGCGCCGCGCGCTGCGGGTAATGAAGCGGTGCCAGAGGTCGCCGACGTATTCTTCCATTTCAGTTCCGTTGCTTGCCGGCGCGCAGGCCGGCCTCGTTCTGACGCGCCGCGGCGTCGCTGACCCAGCTCAGCAGCGCGCCGCGGGGGTTGTCTTTCTGGGTGGTTTCGCAGGCGCTGACGCATTGCGCGCACTGGGTGCAGGTGAACATCTGGCGCTTGATGTTGCGCGGCTTGAGGCGCATCGGGCAGACGTGGTCGCAGGCCGAGTAGCAGTCGTTGCAGTCGGCCCCGCGCTGGCGCGCGAAGCCGACCACCATGGCGTCGCGGTTGCCCATCCAGGCGAGGCTCTGGAACAGGCCGACGGCGCAGGCGAAGCGGCAGAACAGGTGACGCGCGAACAGGAATTCGGCGCTCAGCACGACGGTGCCGGCGGCGATGAAGATGAACTGGTTGCGCGTCGGCGTGCCGGCCAGCAGGTTGCCGTATACCTCGAACGGCGGCAGCAGGTAGGTGAGCAGCACCACCGCCCAGACGAAGGCGAAGCCGACCGCCAGCGGCACGGTGAGCAGCCACCAGCGGCGGTCGACCTGCCAGCGGGTGCCGTCGGGCTCGCGCGTGGGGAGCGGTTTTTTCTCCCACACGCTGGGCTTGCCGGTGGCGCGGCGCATGAACTGGTTGAGGGTCTCGACCACCGAAAAATGCGGGCACAGCCAGCCGCA